>CAZAJT010000039.1:0-9078 GCA_964485585.1 uncultured Gammaproteobacteria bacterium | reverse complement strand
GACATACACTTAGGTATTGAAATGACTTTTAGTTAAGAAAAGTAGGATCGCAACGATTTTTTAAGTAATATTTTCAAATTTAGAGGTTGTCACAGCATTACAGGATTGTTGAACCTATAATATTTGATTCTCTTGAAATTATCTGTTAACATATCTCGAATTATGTGATTCAGGAACGTTTGCAGTTCTCATATTGCATAATGAGTACTTTTACATTTTAATAGCCTTCAAATTACACAGATCGTAAAGACGTAGAGAATTTGCTGTATTTCTCTACGATCTGTGTAAACTACGAGGAGGAGAATGAGGATGGTTCAGATACCAGATAAGCAAGCACTCATCGATATTCTATTTCCCGAAGAAGAGGAGGATTTTCCGCTCCTTCGATGCATCATAAACACACTGTATAGGGAGCTCGCTGATCGGAGGATACTGCCGGAAAAAGAGCTAGGAACCATCATTGGTGAGGCAATCTGCGGCAACGAAGTAACGGAGTATCACACCTTTGAGAATTTACTATGGCTGATTCTTGAGGCGATGAGTTCCGTCACGATGGAGTCAAATGAGTGGTTTGCAGTGAAGGACGCAGCGATGGCAGTCATCTATAGATCGCAATCACAAGCAGGAGGAAGGATGTGAAAGCGTACGTGTTGATCAACGTGGACAGGACTTCGCTGGGCCAATTCTTTGAGGTGCAGCGAAAGCTACGTGAGATCGAAGGAGTCGACAGGGTCGTGAGTTTCTCAGAGGGCGATTTCAATCTTATGCTGGTGATCAGCGGGGAAAACAGAACCCGGATTCACGATTTCGTCGCCGAGAAAATCGCTTCGATTCCCGGCGTCACGAAGACCGTTACTTGTGTCCCACTTTTCACCATCCCGGGTAACGTCGCGACACAACCGACAACTGAATGACAGCAAACTGAAGAAAGGAGACAATGTGAAAGCACGAACGACAACAGGAGAAGCTCAGCCGGAGGAAGCTCACCCAGATTCACAGGATTACACCTGCAGTTTCTGCGGGAAACTTCAGAGTCAGGTCGCACGTCTCATAGCCGGCCCGCTGGGCGTGTACATCTGCAATGTGTGCGTCGATCTCATGCTGGAGATAATTCAGGACAGTGGGATTTCTCGAAAGGAGCCACCGGATCCGAGATTTCCAGGCCAATGCGTGCAGGTTTTGGCCGCAATCCACAACGCTTTGGCAAGCGCTTCCTCATTTCCGGACTTGTCGCCTGAAGTGAACGGACATCTGGTAGCTGCTGCGATGGTGGTAACCAGAAGGCTCCACGAGCACTACCTCAGACTGGTTCCGCCAGACGTGTTGCAGGCGTATGTCCGACTGGGCGATCAGTTGGATCAACATGCTGCCGAGCACACGAACTCCATCGCTCTCGATGAGCATGGACTCGAAGTAGGCGAAGGCTAGGAAGAAACGCTCAGGGTGAAGAAGAAAGCTCCCATTTAAATTCCTTCATCCTGAGCGAAACATTATACGATTCTTATTTCCTTCTCAGGAACATAAATGAAATCACCGTCTGATTGATTGGTAAGTATTAACATATGAATTTATGGTAGTTGGGAAAAGTAAGTTTACAACGAATAAACAGTAAGGATTATGTAACAAATGAGAAAGTGACCCTTAGGCCACTTTCTCAAAGCTCACCGAATGCTCCTCCTTTATGAAATTTAAGCATCCCTGATGTAGTGAATTATCATATAATCTTAGATTATCGTTTGTAAATATGAGATCAATAAGAGAGTAGTAAGAATACGGTAATAATACTTTATACAATGTTATTATGAGAGAGATTGTTACTGTTGTTATCGGGATTATAGAAATGGATGGTAAATATCTGCTAACCAAACGTTATCAGCCGAAAAGTCAGGATTCGCATAATAAATGGCAGCTGCCAGGCGGGGGACTTGAGCTTAATGAAACATTGGAGGAATGTTTACGAAGAGAATTGAAGGAGGAAGTTGGCATCGAGATAAAAATTATCACTCAAATTCCAAGAAAGTTTGAAAAGATCTATAAAACAAAACATCTGTTGTTACCTTGTTTCATTTGCAAGCCCCGCAATGATAACCCAATAATACTTCTTGATAAAGAAGCTTCCGAGTATGGTTGGTATACGAAGGAAGAGATAAAACAACTTGATAGTCTTGAATATACGTATGAAGCTATTGAGGAAGCTGAAAAATTGCTAATCAGTGCCGGAGAGAGGACTTGAACCTCCACAGCCTTGCGGCCACAGGCCCCTCAAGCCTGCGCGTCTGCCAATTCCGCCACCCCGGCTCTTTTTGGATCCTAGATCTAAGATTCAGGATCTAACATCCAATATCTAAATTATATCACAGCAAAAGACTCTGCCGGAGATCACAAGTTCTCAGGTACATGAAGTACCGCAGATAAATAATACTAAGGAAACTATGACTCCCAATATTGTTGTAAATATTAGAGCCAATACAAAAGTATATGTAATTATTTTGCCAGTAGGTTTTTTATATAAAATCTTCATTGGTATACCTATTGCTACTAAAATTGCTATAAACAATCCAATTAAAAAATTAACAGCAAATATTTTCGTAGTTAAATAGTAAACCGTCACAAAGAAAACAATTCCCAGGAACATTTTAAGAGGATGCTTGAGAGTTTTCATATTAAAAGAGTTCTTCAGTAATTATACTCTCCTCATGAGAGTTTGTTTTATTAGATATCCCGAGATGAGAGTACGCTTTGGTAGTAAGCATTCTCCCCTTCGGTGTCTTTTTAATAAACCCTATCTGAAGAAGATAGGGTTCAATAAATTCTTCAACGGTTCGGCGGTCTTCTGAAAGAGAGGATGCAATCGTCTCGACACCAATCGGGTTATTCTTAAATTTATTTGAAAGCAGCTTTAGATATTTAAGATCAATGTCGGTAAGACCCTCAGTGTCAATACCAAGGAGCGAGAAAAGTTTATCAAGAAGTTTTTCATCAATGACTTCGTGATTATGTACCTCTAAGACATCACGAGCTCTCCTTAAAATTCTGTTGGCGATCCGTGGAGTTCTCCTCGATCGCTTCGCTATCTCCTGTGCGGCCTTACTGGTAATTGGAAGAGCGAGTATTTTACTTGAACGCAACACAATTTGTTCCATCTCTTTTTCATTGTAATAGTCAAGACGAAGCAATAATCCGAAACGATCTCGAAGCGGCGCAGAAAGTAATGCTAATTTGGTTGTAGCCCCAACGATGGTAATGCGGGGTACTGGTAAACGCACGGTACGCGCCGATGGCCCTTTACCGATGATGATGTCCAGACTGTATTCTTCCATAACCGGATATAACATTTCCTCGACAATTTTTGGTATACGGTGTATCTCATCGACAAACAGAATATCATGCTCTTTAAGGTTGGTTATAATTGCAGCAAGATCACCACTGCGTTCAATTACTGCACCTGAGGTAATTTTAATATCTCCAGAAAGTTCGTGGGCAATAACATAGGCAAGCGTTGTTTTTCCAATACCCGGCGGTCCGTAGAAAAGAATATGTTCTGAAGGAACTCCCCGTTTTTTCACTGCCTCAATGAATAATCGGAGTGTCTTAACAATAGTTTCCTGGCCAAGGTATTCTTTCAGGGTTTGTGGACGTAAGTTCACCATCTCTGATGGATTTTCAGACATACTATATTATAGCGTATAGGGCACGAGTTTCGCACTTCCTGTCATCCTGAGGAGTGAAGCGACGAAGGATCTCTGAACTTGTTTCAGCCTCGCATTCGCGAGAGATTCTTCTCCCGCTTCGCGGGATCAGAATGACAACTGCAAAACTTATGTAGGGTTAGGGGAAAAAGGGAAGGGTTAAGGGGTTTTAGATGCGAGACGTATGGATTCTTTGATTTTTTCTTCTAGTGGAAGGTCTTTCGGAAGTTGAGAGAGGAGTTTTTTAGCATCCGCGTTTTTAAATCCAAGTGAGATTAATGCATCAACTACTGTCTTATCCTCGTCTGATAAAAACATTTTCTCCAGCTTAAATTCTGCATTGAGTTTTTGAGAAAGCTCGAGGAGCAATTTCATCGCTGTTTTTTTTCCTAATCCCGGTATTTGTGCAAAATGCTCAAGATCATTTGTTGTCGCCGCCTTGATAAGATTCTCTACATTTGAGTACGAGATAACGGTATAGGCTGTCTTTGGTCCGACACCCGAAACCGAGAGGAGAAGTTTAAAAATATGATATTCTTTCTTTTCCTTAAAACCAAAAAGTATTTGGGTATCTTCGCGGATATGATGATAAGTATATATTTCTATCGGTTGTGGTAGACCCGCTGATGTGAGTAACTGAGGAGTTAGATACACTTCATATGATATTCCACTCGTTATCTCGATGAGTCCGACGTTTCCCTCGATTTCCGTGAGTATGCCTTTAATTTTGCCAATCACTTAGTTCATGTAGCTGAAACAGGTAACATATAAAAACACTCACTTTGCTACATGTTACATGCTACATGTTACATGCTAAAGTTTCAACTCATCTCTCTCAATCTGCCAGAGGCGATTATATTTTGCAACGCGTTCGCCCCGCGATGGAGCTCCAAACTTTACAAAGTCAGATTGTACTCCAACCGCAAAGTCAGCAATCAGAGCATCATTTGTTTCCCCGGATCGATGCGAAACAATGTAGTTGAAATTATTTTTTCTTGCTGTGTCAACTACTTCCAAAGTCTCGGTAATAGTGCCGATCTGATTCGGCTTAACCAGAATCGTGGTGCAGGATCGTTCTTTTATCGCTCTCAACAATCGTTCCTTATTCGTAGTTAGCAGATCATCACCAACCAGATAAATCTGATCGGATATTTGCGACGCGAATTTTTTCCATCCGTCCCAATCATCTTCCTGCAAGGGGTCTTCGAGTATCAACAACGAATATGTTGTTACCAGGTTTTTTAGGAAATCGATGTATTCATCTTGTTTTAAGGGATGCGGTTTATCTTTGAGTACATATCGATCATCTTTGTAAAAATGCGAAGATGCAATATCCATGCCAAGAAATACATCAAGACCAACCTTAAAACCTTTTTGAGTGATCGCTTCATTGAGTACCTCGGCAGCGTCAAGGTTCGTCGAAAAATTGGGGGTAAATCCACCCTCATCTCCTACCGCGATAATTGCATTTCGATAGAGTAATACCTTTTTCAGCTCGTGAAAGAGCTCTACGCCAATCTGATAGGCCCTCGTAAAAGAGTAAGAGGAAGAGGGTACGATCTGAAATTCCTGGAACTCAAGATTGTTATTTCCATGCTTACCGCCATTGATAATGTTAAAGATGGGAGATGGCACCCGCTCTATTTTTATTTCAGTCTTGAAAATGGTTTTATAGAGAGTATTCACATACAGATAGAGAGGTAAACCTTGATCAGCCGCGCCCGCTTTGAGAATGAGCTGGGATACAGTGAGCGTAGTATTAGCACCAAGCTTACTTTTATCTTTTGTGCCATCAGCTTTTATAAGCCAATAATCAATTTCCTGCTGTTTCAATGGTGAAGCGCCAACGAGTTTGGGAGCAATTAAATCATTGATAAAAGATATTGCCTTACTTACTCCTAAGCCATTAAATCGTTGCGGATTCCCGTCTCGTAGCTCCACTGCTTCATGCTTTCCAACTGACGCTCCGGATGGCACCGCGGTAGTTACCACTACATTATTGTCAAGCACAAGTTGTCCTTCAATGGTCGGCTCTCCCCTTGAATTGATTATTTCATAAGCGCGAATTGATTTAATGACCGCCATAGTGTTTTTTCTCAACTTCATGAATAAGTTGCCGTGTACGAGTTACCGCATCGGGATTTATAGATACACTATTTATTCCGTTGCGTACCAACATCTCTACGATTTCTGGATAATCAGAGGCAGCCTGTCCACAAATAGAACAAGGCACATTATATTTATTGCATATTTTTACAATATGTTCAAGGGTATTTACCACAACCTGATTTCTCTCATCATAAATGTAGGCGACCTCGGCGTTGTCTCTATCCACTCCCAGTAGCATCATAGTCAGATCGTTCGTGCCGATCGAAACCCCATCAACACCAATTCTTAAGAATTCCTCAAGACCAAGCGCCGCCGATGGAACCTCGACCATAATATAAAGTTTAAATTGAGGAATCTGGAGTAATCCGTACTTGCCCACAATTTCTTTTATTTTGATGAGTTCCCAAGGTGCACGGATAAAGGGAATCATGAGATGGAGATTCTGGTAACCCATATCCCAGATATGGGTAAGCGCTTCAAGCTCAAGACCAAATATATCCGGATTTACAATGTAGCGTGATGCGCCTCTAAATCCTAACATAGGATTTTCCTCATGTGGCTCATATACCGCACCACCTTTGAGATGTTTATACTCGTTCGTCTTAAAATCCGTAGCTCGATAGATGACTGGACGCGGTACGAAAGCTTTTACAAATTTCAATAAATCGTGACTAAGTTCTTGTACAAATTCAGATTGTCTTTTTTGCCTTATAAAAACCTTCGGATGGGTGCCGATTCCAGCAATCATGAATTCTGCGCGCAAAAGCCCGATACCATCCACATCAAGTTTCGAGACCTTCTCAGCCTGTTCAGGTTCTGCGAGATTCACATATACTTTTGTTACTGTTTTTAGTTTCTTTGCTGATTTCTCTTCGATGCTTCGTACATTTAGTGGTGTGAAATGAGACTTTGTAAACACGCTTCCCTTATAAATTTCTCCTGATTTTCCATCAACAGAAACTACCATTTCATTTCTCAGTTTCTTAGTCGCGTGTTTGGCTCCCACAATTGCCGGTACCCCGAGTTCTCTTGAAACAATTGCTGCATGTGATGTGCGCCCGCCGGTCTCAGTAACTATTGCCGAAGCTTTTTTCATAGCCGGAACATAATCGGGGTTAGTTTGAGGAGCGACAAGAACATCTCCCTTCTTCACTTTATCTATTTCACGGGGCGAATGAACAATTTTTACTGGGCCAACACCAATGCCGGGTGAGGCAGGATCTCCTGTTAAGATTGGATGTTGGGTGTTGGATGTTAGATGTTGAACGTTCTCTTTTTTATCTTCTAATTTCTTACTTCCAACCTCTGATTGAATCGTTGTTATTGGTCTTGACTGTACGATAAATACTTGATCACCTTCGATCGCCCATTCGATATCCTGAGGAAAGAAATAATGCGTTTCAATATCTTTCACGAGCAGAGATACTTTTAATAGTTCTTCTTCCGTCAATTTCTGTGCAGCACCTGCTTTTCTTGCGAGTTTAATCTCTCTATTACCGTTACCGCTTTTTATCAGTTTTAGCGCCTGATATTGAGGATCCTTCTTTAGAATTACAAAGGAACGCTTGTCCACCTCGTAATGATCCGGAGTAACTTTTCCCTGCACTATATATTCGCCCAGACCATATATTGCTTCTACCACGATTTTGTTTTTGTCGTTCGTTACAGGATCTATACTAAAAGCAATACCTGACTTCTCAGATTCAACCATTCGCTGGATAACCGTAGCAAGACCTACCCTGAAATGATCAAATCCCTGTTCATGACGATAAAATATAGCGCGCTCGGTAAAAAGCGATGCCCAGCAGGCTTTGACCTTTACCAAAAGAAGCGCCTCACCTCTTACATTCAGATACGTTTCCTGCTGGCCGGCAAAAGAGGCGTTGGGTAAATCTTCGGCTGTGGCACTTGATCGCACTGCAACAAATGGCTGTTTATATACCTGTCGAATGCTGCGCACTCCTTTTTTTAAGATTGATTGGTCTTTTTTCAGATAGGTTTGCTCTTTATGCGGCAGTTGTTCATAGCGGTTTATTATTTCTCGGGCAATTTTCTTTGGCATCTCAGCTTTTACAATAAGATCTTGAATGTGTCGCGAAATCTGATGGAGTTCATGAGGATTATCGTAATTGATCATAGAAAGAAACTCTTTTATTGTATGTTGCAGACGTGCTTCTTTGATGAAGGTAAAATATGCACGAGAAGTAACAATAAATCCGTAGGGAATCGGTAAACGTGCATTTGTCATCTCTCCCAAATTAGCGCCTTTACCTCCAACAAGACCAACATCATGCTTGGTCACCTCCTCAAACCACACAATATCTTTTTGAGAGACGCTCATGTAATTACTATACTGAATAACCAGTACTGGTTACAAGAGGAGATGAAAAAATCTGCACTGACGGCCTCTCCGCAACCTCGTAGGTTGCGGACGCTCTGCGAATGGCTTCTATCCTATAGCATTGTGTTATCTTCGATTGTTTAGTATAATTACCCAACTATAGAGACTCAAAGGCATAAGCTGTCTTTGTATGTCTCAGAGCACTTTTACATAAATGGGAAGCTTGTAGGACAGATTTTTGTACATCTTTGGTGTATAGAAAGCTGTCCTACAGTGGGACAAGTACAAAGGAGGAAATTGTGTTGCCAAACTGGCTGCGGTATATTATCATGGTCGTTCTGATGATCGCGGCGTTCCCAGTGATGATGATCTATTACTACTGGTCTCCGCCTCCTCATGACATGGTGGGTGCAATACTCATACTTATCATCATCTGGATGATCCCTGCCGTGCTCCATGGCGTTTGGGAGTGGTTACCCAGTAGCGGACCGATCTCGCTGGCTATCCTGAAGGTTCTCTGGAACAAGTGGGTCTACGGCGCATTCCTGATCGTGTCGGCGTATCTGATCCTCGACTACGGGGCGTATTCATACTCGAGCTATGAAGAAGAGAGGATTTTCGGAATCCTCGTAACCACATGGCTCGTGTTCCTTGCGGTCGGGCTCCTCAGAGTTTGCGTCTCGCTTGCGCCGAAGACTGAGCACGAACAACAGAACGAGGATTAGCTGTAACAACAGAGACTGAATCTCGGCTCACGTCGAAGCGCCCCCTAGTCCCGGCTTCCCGCGCAACACTGACGCTCTTGGGACCGATTGGTCGTCCCGCCCGAGCGGGATCTGTTTACAGAAAGAGCGTCATTTTTTTTGCAAAATTTATTCTCACGGAAATGGGATTGCCGCGTCTCAGCCAATGGCTGATCCTCGCAATGACATACACTTA
>CAZAJT010000038.1:0-9083 GCA_964485585.1 uncultured Gammaproteobacteria bacterium | reverse complement strand
ATGCCATGAAGAAGTAAAAATACTCTGGCCTTTAGGCCAGAGTTACGACTTTATTTTATCTTTAGATAAAATGTCAGGATTATTGTTTACATGTTCCATCCATGAATCAACTAAAGACTTTTTCAAAAAGGAAATGTCTTCCAGTGTTGCTTTTTTGATTTTTATATTTAATCTCCCCCCCCCATAAGTATCATCCTTGTTATTATAAATAATAAGGAGTAATATATCTAGAGTTTTTATAATTGCTAGAGAAATATATAATTACAATAGGATCTTATTCTGACTTAAAAAACTACATAAAATCTCATTCATCAATCAATATATGTTGGTATGGACCAAGATCTGAAGATATATCTGAATTGGATAATTTTCTAAACATTAATGGCATAATAGCCTGTTACGGTGGGAACGAGTTTAACAAGAGGATTCCTTTCTTATCTAATTTGGAGATGCACTTTTAAAATACGGAGCAATTAAAGTATTGTCTGAGACTTTTCCATTTTATGATTTTAATGGTAAAACAAAATATTTAATCCATAGAAAGTAAGATTTCACAAGTCTTGACAAAACCATATCAAAACCTATAAAGTTTAAAGATATGCTTAATATTCGCTCCCTTGGAATTATCCTCACTTTCCAAAGGAGAACTCATAACAATTAAGTTTAAGGGTCAAATAATGGGTCTAAACTTTTATTGCAAGGGTATAAAGTTTGTTTGAGTGGCTAACGGGATGGTTCGATTGCGCTTACCATAAATTTGAATCCCTTGACTCACTTTGTTCGCTCAGGACATAAGAAACTCTAATTCCTCGTTCCTCGGAAAGAGTTTCTGATGGGTCATCGAGGATGACTTACTGGAACAAATTATACAGGAAATGAATGTTCTCCGGCACCATTTCCCCAACTACGTATTTTAGCATTTCCGCTGTCATGACAATCTAAATTGCGCTTGACATCCGTTTGTGGATCACCTACAATGAAATTGGTCGCGAGGTAATCGCGCCCATCGAAAGGAGACCTTTAGCTAAAAAAGCGGAGGTCTTTTTTCGTTTTATCAGGGAAAAACTTAAGTCCAAACCCATCCAAAGCGTCATTATGTCCTCTATATAACTTTGGTAGTGAAAGCTCATTGAAGCGCCAATACTCTTTAGGTTTTTTATCATATTCAAAAACATTAAATACCGGATAACAATATAGATCAGCTATCTGAATTCCTACGGTTTTATCAGATTGAGAGAACAACAATTTCTCAACAATATTAGGACATTTCGTCCAGACACTACCATCTTCCCAGCGCATTCGATTATGTATTGCGTTTAAGTGATCTCCCATAAAATGCTTCTCAACCTGACCTTCTCTAGGATCGATTATCGCAATTCCTAATGAGTCACTTTTCTTTAGGTATTTCTGAAATCTCTCAAGTAGAAATATATAGGCAATATCGTACGGATTTTGGGCTGGATACTGTTCCCAATAAGCGACCTTATCAATAATAACAGAGTATAAAATTATCGGTATCTTTTTAAGATAATTTGCGACGTCAGCCTCGAGTTCATCATATTTTTCCTTTGAGTTGAGTTTTAAGGGAGATAACTCAGTCAACTCTGGATTGGCATATCTTAAGAAGTTTGATTTAATCTCAATGTCCGGATCTTGATAGTATTTCTCTTTTATTTTTCTAAATTCTTTCTCAATCTCCTGAATGTTTTCTTCACTAATTATGGTACCGCTTAAAACTAAAAACTTAGTTCCCTTTTGAGAAAGAGGCATTGTATTACCTGATTCATCTATATACATTATTTGCATCTTATCATTATACTCAATTTAGTATAATTTAGCCTATGAGTGAAGCCAAACTAACACCAGAGCAGGAAGCGCATAAGGAAGCATGGCTTAAAGAATTAGCCAATTTATAGTCGAAGCTAACAGAAAGACCTGGGCCGCAAAAGTGGCAGAAGTCTAATGAATAATCAGCAATTAGTCTATGATTTAGAAAACGATGGACAGATATATCTTAAAACGAATCTGAAGTTTGCAAATCACAATTTATCTGTTAAAGCCTGCACAATTGCCGGCACAAAAGACGGGATAACACCAAGAAAGAATGAAGATGCATTTTCGTTAGCCATCAAAGGGAATAATTTTTTTGCGTGTGTATTTGATGGAAATTCAAGTCTGAAACCAATAAAAGATTTAGGAGAACTAAGTGGGGCACGTTATGCATCTCACTATTTAAGTCCTGTATTTAACAGCGATATGAATTTAGACAATTGGATTAAAGAAAATATTTAATCAACATAGGAAAGAATCTCTTTAGCTATCTCAGCTGGAGTTTTATTATCAACATCTATTACAAAATCTTCTACCCCGGATTTCTCTAATTGACTGCTTAGTTCTGTGGCACGACTAAGGTGCCAGTCTAGAGATTTTTGGCTTTTTTCACGATCTTTCAGACGTTTATGAATCGTTTCGATTGGAGCCAGAAGACGGACAACTGTAATGTAAGAACCAGGTATTGCATCCTCGATTTTTTCTTTGTCACTAAGTTCCTCTACAACATTTGGGATAATGACACGAGTTAGACCTGCTTCTTGGTAATTTTTCCAAACTGCTGCTAAATTTTTATATCCTAACTTGGAATGAAATGGATCATTGAGTGGTCTTGGAAAAACGTATCTTAAGTTGTCAAGATCGATCACCGCATGTGGAATTGATCTTTCGCTAAGAATTTCCGATATCGCGTCAGATACAGTTGTTTTCCCTACCCCAACAGGTCCGCTAATGATTATTACCGAAATTTTCTGCTTTTCCATACTTTTAGCTTTGGAGGGACAATGCTGTCAACATTTGTCCTTCGGCTCACTTTGTTCGCTCAGGACATAAGAAACTCTAATTCCTCGTTCCTCGGAAAGAGTTTCTAATGGGTGACTGACGGGACTTGAACCCGCAACATTCGCCTCCACAGGGCGACGCTCTGCCAATTGAGCTACAGCCACCAGTGTCAAGTTTCTAATAACTGTTTTCTTATTTCTCTCAAGTAATCGTGCCTCTCGCCGATCCTTACATATCGAAAAGTGACGCTCTGCCAGTTGACCTGCCTGCCGGCAGGGCTACAGCCACCAGTGAGTATATTTTATCACGAATAGGAGTAAGGGGAAAGGGGAAGGTACTGTTTCAACGCTTCTTAATGCGGTATCCCTCTGGCGTGTCTTCAATAAGATATCCGCCAGCTTCGATTTCTTCTCTCAGCTTGTCGGTTTCGTCATACTTTTTTTCAGCGCGTTTTTGCTGACGCAGCCGGGCAAGCTGAATAATTTCCGGTGGAATTTCTTCCCTCGTCGCTTCAGAGAGTTTTAGTCCAAAGACCTGATCCATTTCGTATAAAAGGTCGAGCTTGTCGCGTGACGGTATGTTGGACTTCAGCATTTCCCACATGGTTGCCACTGCTTGCGGCAGTTGTAAGTCGTTCTTGAGAGCCTCAACATATCTTTTTCTGTATTCATCAAGTTTCCCCAATTTTTCTTCAGAGAGTGTACTTCGGCCTTCTTCATTCTGAAGACTGAGTACAAGATCCGTAAGTTTCCGGTAAGCCTCATTGGCTCCTTTTGCTGCTTCCCACGTAAAATTCATAGGTTGCCGATAGTGCACTTGGAGAAAGAGGAGACGGAGTGCGAGCGGGTCAACACCTCTTTTTTTAACATCATCAATGACATAAATATTACCAAGGGATTTGCTCATTTTTTGTCCCTCTATCTGCATAAAGTTCTGATGTACCCAATAATTTACAAACGTCTTCCCCGTCGCCCCCTCTGATTGTGCGATCTCATTTTCATGATGGACTGGAATATGGTCTACTCCCCCAACGTGGATATCAATCGTTTCGCCGAGGTATTTCATACTCATCGCCGAACACTCGATATGCCAGCCGGGAAATCCATCACCCCAGGGAGAATCCCAGTGCATCTGATGATCGGCGAATCTCCCGACTCGTTTAAACCAGAGCGCAAAATCGGCAGGATGCTTTTTCTTTGGATCAACATATACTTCTTCACGAACTCCCCTGAGTTTCTCTTCAAGTTTTTGGCCTGAAAGCCTGCCATATGTAGGGAATTTTGAAACGTCAAAGTATAGAGCTTCATCTGTAGAATAAACAAGACCTTTCTCTTCGAGTTTCTTTATCAGCGCAATCATATCTTGAATATGATCGGTTGCTTTAGTTTCTACATCAGGGGGGAGGATGTTCAACTGCATGAGTGTTTTGTTGAAAAAATCAGTATAAAATTGTGCGATTTCCCATACTGTTTTACCCGATTGTTTCGCGCCTTTCTCAAGCTTATCCTCACCAGTATCATCATCACCTGTCAAATGTCCAACATCGGTGATATTCATTACGTGTTTAACATGGTAGCCAAGATATAGGAGTATTCGTTTAAGAATATCGTTATTAGTGTATGTGCGCATATTTCCCAGATGGACATAGTCATATACTGTTGGTCCACAGGTATAGAGCGTTACATTTGGGTGATTCAACGGTTTGAATTCTTCGATCTGCCGAGTAAGCGAGTTATAAAGCGTCATGTGATTTAGTATAGCAGAGATTACTCAATAAACTTTTTACCCTTCAATCTTTCTGGTAAGAAGGACTGGTTTTTTGTGGGGCCGACGTATTGTTGCGACCATTTGTAATCTCTTGCGTAGCCAAGTTCTTTCATAAGTTTGGTTGAAGCATTACGCAGATGGAGTGGTATTGGTTCATTGGGAAAATCATATACTGCTTTCTTTGCTTTTCCCATTGCGTTGGGGACGCTGCGAGACTTCGGCGCTTTCGCCAGATAAACGGTTATATGCGCAAGGATAAGTTGTGATTCGGGCATGCCGATTTTGTTCACCGCTTCAAACGCCGCATTTGCCTGAATGAGTGCGCCTCTATCAGCAAGTCCGATATCTTCTGAAGCAAGAATGATCATGCGGCGAGCAATAAACTTAGGATCCTCGCCGTTTTCAAGCATACGCATTAAATAATAGAGAGCCGCATCAGGATCTGATCCGCGGACAGACTTAATATACGCGCTTATTATGTTATAGTGTTCATCAGCCTTTTTGTCATAAAGTCCCGCTGATTTTGTCTGAAATACATCTTGAACAATTTCTGTCGATATCACTTTTTCTTTATAAGTAGTTACTGCCATTTCAAGGGCGTTTAGCATAATACGTGCATCACCCCCGGAAAGTCGTATCAATAATTCTTTTGCGTCAGACGTCATTTTTTTTCGATACTTTTCTACGCCATCTTCCTTATCATTGAGCGCTCTCTCAATGATCATTTCCAACTCCTCGCTGCTGAGACTTTTTAAAACAAATACTCGACACCGTGAAAGGAGCGCATTAATTACCTCAAATGAAGGATTTTCAGTAGTCGCTCCTATAAGTATGATTAAGCCGTTTTCAACATACGGCAAGAGCGCATCTTGCTGCGCCTTGTTCCACCGATGAATTTCATCAATAAAAAGAATGGTTTTTCTGCCAACCAGCCTGTTCTGCTGGGCGGATCCAATAATTTTTCTAAGGTCATCTTTTCCGGTTGCTACCGCAGATAGCGCATGGAAGTCTGAGGTTGTTGTGCTTGCGATAATCCGGGCAAGCGTTGTTTTCCCGGTGCCCGGTGGTCCCCAGAAAATAATTGAGTATAATAAAGAACTTTCAATCATTTTTCGGATAATTCCATCTCGTCCTACAAGGTGTGATTGCCCAACAAATCCGTCGAGTGTTTTTGGCCGCATCTGGTAGGCGAGGTTCATGGAACAATTGTAGCATATTTTTGATAGTCAAGTAAACAATCGTTCACCTTAGGTAGGGTTTCCCCATCGTTTGTTATCCGGTAACAATCAGAGCAAAGCACTTCAAGATTACATATGCGATTTTTACCACCAAGCTCTCGACTTATGATGTGTCGTATTTCCCACGCTCCAAACAATACACCAAGGTGGGATCTCAACCCTTTATTTCTCCATAATAACGGATTATCACATTTGGCGGTATGTACATGATTTTCTCTGATACATTCGCAATATCCCTGCGCTCTTCTGAATGCAAGCATGATGTCACGCGAAGCTATCATCATATTCATCACCTCCTTTTCTATCCATTTGCATCCAGTTTACGAAGCGATGGAGTGAGTCACCGTGAGTCAACTTTTGTCTACTTTATTGCTGAGTTGAGGATTAATTCGAAACGTTTTATTCTGATAAACTATCAGTTTCATTCCGAGGAGAGGGAATAGCTTACTGTTGATTTTTACCATTGCGTCATAAAAAACCCTGTCGTTATGAAGTTCGCCATCCATCTTATTTTTTTCGAGCAGTTCATCATACTCCCATCGCTTATTAGGAAAGAGAAACAATGTTTTGCATAGGTCATACTGTTTTGAACCATATTCTATTAAAATACTCTGCTGATCCAGCAATAGTATGCTTTGCGATCTATCAAAGGAGATAGTAGTGGGATCGATGTATTGATTTTTCTGGTATTCAGAAAATAGTTGCTGTGCTTTTTCAGCAAGCATTACTCTAATTTCCTTGCCAAAAAGGTAAAGCATTAGAATACAAATGATTCCTATCGCGATTACGCTGCTTAGGAGTGAGAAATTGCGCTGTATTGCAAGTATCTCAAAAATATCACGCAGTGAATCGGCCGCAATAATTATTCCTACCGGTTTTCTTGCATTATCGAAAAGTGGTCGTGAGGTAATCAGAAAAGGTTCGCCGGTTTTTTTATCAGTAATAATACGAGGCTTTGTTTGATTGAGTTCTTCTATGACAAAACTTCGATCAATGAATACTGGCGGACCGCCATCTTCGCTTAGTACTCGGTTAAATTTATCGACTATACTATAGTAAATTGTTCTTGGCACTTCTTTTGAAACAACATTATCTGCATTTATATAGTTCCCGTCAAAAGCGACCCGTGAAGCGAGTTGTTCAGCCGTTTCTATGAGCTGATTATCAATCTCCGTAAGTATCGCTTCCTCAGGATCATGATATGCAGTTAATACCGCGCCCTCCGCGATTCCATTCTGTTCGATCATATAAGAGTACACTCTCCATTTACCACTGGGCGTGACAATAATCTGAGGATCAGAAAAGGAGCTCATGTGTTCAAATCGAGCAGTATCAAAAAAACCGTTGATGGGATTCATACGTTCTATAAGAAATCCTTTGGTAGAAATAATATAGAGCGGTTTGTCAACCGGAGTGGACGTATCCTGAAAGTAGGTACGCACATCCCAGTTGCCGTCGACATATCGAAAATCAGATGCAATATGTTCTATGGTTCTTTTACTATTTTTTTTCACTCTTTCCTGCGAAATCCATACGAGATACCAATAGTTACTGAGGAGAAAAACTATAAAAAGTAGAGAGAACGCTATGACAACTTTGGCGATTAATTTCAGTTCAGCAGAATCGCCAAATAAAAACTTCATGTTTTAAATTAAATTTTAACACACTCATTTTTGTTAAAGGAGGAACTTTAACTATTATTGTAGGTTTAGTTTTACTTTCTTTAGAAAATCCCAAAGAATTGAAGTCTATAAAGATAGGCCAGTGGTTCTTTTGGGGTTTAGCAGCGTCAATTCTCGCTGGATTTGGCGATTTTGTTAGTAAAGTTTCAATTGCTAACTTTGATCCATATACCTATATGGTTGGTTTTGTCATAGGAGAGATAATCATCGCAGTCATTGTCGCTGTGTTTGATCGAAAAAATATAAAACCAATACGATTAAATAAAGATATGTTTTGGATGATAGTCAGTGCTGTTGCTCTATATGCAGGATATTTATTCTTTTACTTAGCGTTAGATATAGGATTAGCGTCTTTAGTAGTTCCAATAACCGGTTTATACGGTGTCGTAACCTTCGGATTGGCAATAGTATGGCTAAAAGAAAAAGTAACGATGTATCAAATAATTGGAGCAATACTCACAATTTTAGGAGCTGCAATTGTCAGTTCGCTGTGAACTCCGAAACCTTAGAGCCTCGTAGGTAGTTCATTATTTTCTGTCGGGGATGCCAGACTTGAACTGGCGACCTCAGCGTCCCCGCCTGCCAGCGCCTCTTTGTCGGAATGCGGGGAATTGAACCCCGTACCTCTCGGTCCCGAACCGAGCGTTCTACCGATGAACTACATTCCGGCGTCGCTTAGGCGGGCAGGCCGAACGCTGCGCTCTAGCCATCTGAGCTAATCCCCGTTCCGACAAGTGAAGTCCGGCGAGCAAACGCGTTCTACCGACCGTGACGTAAGTGATTGGTAATTAGTTATGAGTGATTAGGAAAACATCCAATCACTAATCACAAATCGCTAATAACTAATTATTTGTTGTGCACGTTTATTATAGCATCTTTCAACCGCCCATTCTTGCAGAAAAGGAGATGGGATGTTATAATACTATAAGATATATGAAAGATTCATGGTACCGGATGGCACGGGTAGGAGCAGTTATGAGCCTAGTTGGAGCATTAAATGGTTGTGATTATATTGGAGGCTCTTCTTCTCCATCTGAAATTACTCCCGCGACTCATAGCGCGCTCAGAAAAATGAGCGAAGAGGATGCCGCAACATGGCTGATTCAAAAGAGAGTAGGGACACTTGCGGCATCATTCCCAGAAGACTCAGTTGCCAGAGCAGTTTATACCGGTAACTCTCCCGGGTTAGGGACTTTTTTTGATCTGCCGGTACTGATCGAGCTGAGCCAAAAACCATTTACCCTGACGACGTTTGGTAAGCCACGGTATGGTGCTGTCTTTACTTACCTCAATTTCAACTTGGGTACACCAATTCCGATGCAACAAATACAGCAACAGCCAGTTACTATCGCCTTCTCCCGCGAATGGCTGGACGCGGATCCTCGAGTTCAAGTGCTCGCTATGCGAAAAGAAGCGCTCAGGATCGAGACATGGGTTGGTATGGGAATGGCTATCGAGAAAACCACCGGCATTCTCAATTCATCGTCGTGTTCCGGCAGACCCGAAGGGTTGTCTTTCTCAAAGATGAGAAAGCCCTTTTGCGCGGCCGGGATTGGAAAATTTA
>CAZAJT010000037.1:0-9468 GCA_964485585.1 uncultured Gammaproteobacteria bacterium | reverse complement strand
GTTGAGAAATGATGTTGTTACCGAAACAGAAGTAAATTACATTGACCAGAATCAGCTCTATCATATTGTCTGGTTTGAGGATCCCGAGTCTGTGGCAAGAAAGCAGGAGTTTCTAAAGGAGAAGGGCATCAGCAGCTTCATCTACTGGGCGTATGGATATTTTTAAGAAAAGTATTTTTCGCATAGTCCTTCAGTCTTTTGATTTCCTCTCTAACATGAGGAATTGATTTATATTTCCCCTTTTCAATATCCTTAAGAATTTGTTGTTCTTCGTTTTCGAGCTTAGTTTGTTTCATAGATTTAAAACATATGATAAATAATATCTTTTGTCAATATTAAGACTGTTCTGACATCGTTATTTTTCTTTTACTAATAATCAAGATCCCGGATCTTGAAAGAGTCTTGTAGTATTTTTAGGGTGCGAAGTTTTGAATCGATCGGCAATCATTTGAGAAGCTACCGCAATGTCAGTACTATGAGGATCCTCAAGCTCACACATATTTGAGATACTTTTGGCATCAAGTTTTCCCATCGCTTCAGGTGGAGATTCGTCGAGAATGTATCCATGGTCAAGAGCCTCTTCTATCGGAAAAAGATACAATTGATCAAACGCGGAGCCATATTGTTCAGAATTTGCATCAATGATGTATCTCGTAGGTTTCACATGACCAGGATAAAGAATATCGAGTCCCACAACCGTATGTCCCCACCCTGAACTAAAATAATTTACCAATCTTTTAAGATCAATCTGGGGTGTTCCTGAAAGCGCGTGTAGCTGGGTGACAATGTGCGTTACTGCCTCCTGATCGGTAGGATCAAATCGCTGTACAAATCTGTCTCTATCACTTTCTGAAGGCCATTCTGATCTATTTTTGCTAAAGAAGGAGTCGAATCTACGAAGCACTTCACCTACAAATTTTGGTGATTTCTCTGTATGTTCCACAGACTCTTTCATTAGTTGATGTGCCAGAGCGGTTTCTTGCGCGACTTCTTTTTCAATACTTTTTACGCTGGCGAAGAAAGAGCTTAATCTTCTGTCTATATCGACCCACTGTAAACCGACAACGTTTGCTTTTGGATGCAACGCTCTCATAATAACAGCGCTCGTGAAGGCGCAACGGGTAACGCCCCAATGGAGTTCTTCGCCAACTTGCATGAGGCTTTCTCGATATTGTTCTAAGAAAGCTCTCAGGTCATTTTCGTTGTTCAACGGTATTTCTGGGAATAGGTCTGGAATGGCTAATGCTGTTTTTTCTGCTTGCGGTGGAAGCGGCTCAATACCTTGTTCGCGGTCAGGATTGGTCGGCGCTATTTCATGGCGTGCCTGAACATACTCACGAGAAAGCTTATATTGATCTCTTCCTATTTCGGTAAGAGCCTCTTCTATTACCGGATTTTCGTTTCCCCGTACCTGTAATTTTGTTCTTAGTCTTCCTAATAATCTCATAGCCTCTCCTGCGGTAGATCGCAGTTTTGAGGGAAGTGATTCTGTTGGTTGGATCTCTATTGGAGGCGTAAGAGGAGTGGTTTCACTATTGAGGAGGGACATGATTTTTGATAATTTTCAATTGGTTTGATTGTTCGGATGCATCAAGGTGAGTAGAGGCGTTCAGATAGATTTGTAATGCATGGAGCTTAATCTGCTCAGCTTTTCTTGTAAATTCAGCCAGTGTCTCCTCTGAAGTTTTCTGAGTGCTCATACGGTGATTGTACCACGTTCCAATCTTGCAAATATAATTGGCATATAGTACAGTGATAGCGATATGATCTCACAGAAGTTGTATCAACTGGAAAAAGAAATCGCTGCGTTCCTATTGGACAAGTTGGAACATGAGGAGATTACGCTTGAGAAGGCTGCTGTTATTGCACGGTATGTATTGAAAGCTCTTCCCGATAACCTTTCTGACGAGCAGATTGATAGAATTATTCCTACGTTAGATGATACCTTTGTGGAGCTTGCTGCTGTTGTACATAAACATGTGAGGGAACACGAAGCAGTAATGGCCGACGCTATCGCTTCTCAAGCTGAAGTGATGATAAAGAAAGGCAAACTCGACGAGGCTCTTCAATTAATGAATGATCATATTGCTAAAAAAATATGACTGAAGGATTTAAACCTGGAATAGAGATAAAAGCAACGCACTTCGGACCCAAAGGAGAAGTGCTTTTTAACCCGCCAAAAGAGCAACCGAAACCTGAGAAAAAAGGTTTGTTTGATTTTTTAAAGAAACAACATACCGAGCTTCAAAAACCAGAAGGCCCCAAACATGTGTTAGAAGCAGTGCAGGAACGAGACCTGATAAATCGCACGCGAACAACGGGACAGGAAATGTCCAAACTGGGTGAGCATGGAGCACAGTTTTATTCATTAGATGATCTCGGTGGTGTTTGTCTTGATACAATTGCTCAATTTAGAGCGCAGAGAGGCGAGCGTGCCACATTTGTGGAAACACCAGCAGAAATGACGTCTATTCTGAACGCATTACAGGTGGGAGAAGGTAAGCCTGATGAGATTTCTAAAATAAGCCTATTTTCAAGATCAGTTCAAATAATCAGCAGAGATGGTACCATGATATATTTATCACTTCCTAATGAAAATAAACCAGCAGATGATCCAGAGAATAAAATCCACTTTATCGTAGATGCACCTAAGGATAGCGGTGAGGGTGTACAAGAGAGACTTAAGACAATTGAAGAAAAATATAGCCAGAAAGAGAGCCTGTTAACACTGGCAGATGAAATGGTTTCCTATACGGAGGCAATCGCGGCAAAACTTCCTGAAGAAATACGACTCTGGAATGAACAGGAAGCGAGAGTACGAGAACAAGAAAAAACAGCCGCCGAACATAAACGTTTAGGACTCACGCCGGGAGAAAGAAAAGCATGGGGTGAGCTACGCGCAAGACACCCTGATAATCCGCTTTTTACTACTGATTTCAAAGAAGTACCAGCTCACTATGTAAGCGTATACAAGCTCATTAACGAGGAAAAGCTTGCAGAAGCTGCGCACGCAGGTTTACACGTTGTTACAACAGAGCGTACGATGGCAGATTTAGCAGAGCAGCTTTCGGATAAAACTAAAACTATAGAGGGAAAGGAGGTCGATCTTACCGCAGCACAGCAGCACATAATTGAGAGACAGCAAGTCTTTAATCGATATGCTCCTGAAGGATATTCGCGCTCAGCTATTTATGCAACTCCTACCTATGGGGATCTTGTTGTTAGCTCTCAGGTTGGAGAGGCATTGGCAAGCATAGGGAACGTTGTGCTTGAAATAAAGGTAGATCCATCGAAAGTACGAGTAGCATCTATGATGGATTTTGAAGATTTCTCAACTCGGGAAGGGGGTCCAGAGGAAAATGTAGCAATAGAACGATATTGGAAACGGTCGAGGACCCTAAAAGAATATATTAAAAATCCTGTTGACGATAGATTAGATCCAGATTACCTTCTTCGGCCAGAAGTATTGATTCCAGAAGATGTTGATCGGAAATTCATAAAAGTAGTTAGCGCACTTCCTCGTTAAAGCATATCGAGATCTGAACCAATGAACCAACCTTGGAGGTTGGAATGTATTCAACAAAGGCATTTAACATAAGCCATTCGAGCTCATCGTCTATGAGAGTGATGTCATTTTTACCAATACAGTAACGTATTAGCTTCCCATAATGACCTAAATATGCATGCCATTCGTTATCCATGGTGAGAGTGTTGATGGGAATACCATGTTGCCCTGGAACAAAAGGATACGGTTGTTGTTCGGACATAGGAAGAATATTATAACAAGTGGGATGGCATCCCTTGGAAAGTTTGTAAATTCTGCAAAGATTGTTGCAACAATCTTCCACACTTCTAGGGTGTGACGCGACAGAATTTCTGATACAATCTTTACTATGGATCAGATGGTTGCGGAAATTGAGGTGAAACAGCATATTGAGGACCCTACTGAATTAATAATTGAATTTCGAAAGAGCGAGGAATACCGTGCGGCTTTTGAGAAATTCTTTGAGGGAAAATCATTAGTAGATGTTACGGAGGAAGATAAGCGGTTAGCCTTTGAGAATAATGATATGGCGCGTATCGCATTAATAGATTTTGAGCGCAGAGACGGAAGATTTCAGTATAATTCAGATCATTATAGTCCAGAGACTCGTGCCGCTATCGAAGAGTATCTTACTATTAACAGTGATTTTAAAAAAATGACGCGTGCCGGAGATGCGATTGAAATTGCCGATTCTGACAAGGTTCGTTCTATGAAACATACTCAGGCTGCCGTCATCATGAGTGAATATATGAAAGATCGCGGTGTGCCAATTTCGCGGCTGCTCGGTCGTGGTTTAGTAAGTTTGATTGCAATTAATCTAGGATATGATAATTATGCGAGAATACAGTTACCGTACGCTGCACAGATAAAACGGGTACTGGGAGCGACGAAATAGTTTTACTTCTTCTTTGTCTGTCCGAGAATGCCCATTTCTTTTAGCTTCCACATGAAGAGTGCGCCTTTTTTCTTCGCGTTTGCATCTACCACAAACCGAAACGCTTCTTCCAGCACGGGGCGAGGGATCGTTTTCGCAAGTTTAATGTAGAGACTCTTCCGTCGCTCATCTTCGAGTTTCTCTGCAAGACGTATGCCAAATGCTTGATACTCACGGGAGATGTATTTATCCTCGAAGGGATTGAAGGTTTTGAGAATGTCTTTTATTGATTTCATACGAAGACTTTCACGGATCCTAGAAGAGAAATTACTAATTCCTAATTTCTAACAGAGGTTACGCAGTTGATTTTAGTTTAGCATGTCATTGCGAGCGAAGCGAAGCAATCCCATTTGAGATTGCCACGGCTACTTCGTAGCCTCGCAATGACAGCAGAGTGCGTAAGTCCTGTTCTAATTTCCAATTTCTAATACAGTATCCAATGATTCTATGATTAAAATGACTTTTGTCATTTCTTCATTTCATTAGAAATTAGATATTGGTAATTAGAAATTATAGTTACTATAGTGTTTCTCGGATCTAGCATCCAACATCTAAGATCTAAGATCTAACGACCAGCGAGTTGTTGGTACACCTTCACATACCCATCTGCCATTTTTTCAATAGTAAAATTGTTTTCAACATGAGCTCTGCATTGTTTACTCATCTTAAAATACTCGGCATCCGACATACTGTATAGTCTTTCAATCGCTTCCTGGAGTCCTGCGATACCGCTTTGTTTGGTAATCCAGTTACCTCGTACGTCATCGTTACTCGCGTTCACGATAAAACCGGTTTCACCATCACGGATGATTTCCGGCACTGCGCCTCGGGCAAAAGCGATAACCGGCGTGCCAGCAGCCATTGCTTCAAGAAAGACCAGTCCGAATGGTTCTTCCCAGATAATTGGGTAGAGCAAACAGCGGGCTTTGCGGTAATATTCCATTTTTGTTGCAAAGTCTACTTTTCCCGGAAGAAGTTGCACATTTTCGGTGATGATCGGTGCGATCTCCTTTTCATAATAGTCCTTATCATCTATTGACGTGAGAATCGTAAGCGGTTTTGCCGATTGATTGCTCGCCAATACTGCCTCCTTCATGCCTTTATTATGTTTTCTACTGATCCTTCCAATCCAAAACAGATAGGATTTTTGAGCTGGTTCATGAAGCGGTGTCATTCCCTGCAGATTGATACCGTTATATACGTTGCCAATGATACGGATAGTGACATTGTTGATTTCGGCGAATCTCTTCTGATGCTGAGCAATCGTTACATAATTTTGGAAACCAAACCGCGCTTGTATGAGGCCGAGACTATAAGGGATAATCACGCTGGGACTGATGACATTGGTGTGGAGCGTTGAGACGATGGGAGTATTGAGAATTTGTCCCAGTGAGTTAAAAATCGTCGATGTGGAATTGTCGTGTATTAGATCATAATGCTTGCGAAGCAGTTGGTTAAAGATCTTAATTGCAATATTAAATCGAACTTCAGAAAGAAAATCAGTGCGGGATTTGCTTAAGGGGCCAAGGAGTAGGTGATTGTCGATATATTCCTGTGTTGAGGTAGGGACGATACTAATAAAGGTTATTTTGGGATGAGTAAAATGATTCTGACCGACTCCGTAAACATCAAGAGCGGTGATTTCGGCGCGCAAAGCGAGTTCATTCGCGAGAGAAAAGGTAAAAAGCTCTGTGCCGCCGTTTGCCGTATTTGAGAGCTCTTTGTCAAAATTACCGATAACTGCAATTCTCATATTACTCTTTTATATAGAGTAATAAATTTTTCGGCAATTTTCTCCCAAGAATAATGTTCTTTTATAGTAAACGCTGCATTTTCGGCTACTTTCTTGCGTAGTTTTTTATTTTTCAATAATTTTATTATGAGTGCGGCTAATGTTTTACGATCATGAGTATCAACAATGAAGCCGTTGAGACCATCGATAATCACCTCGCGACTCCCTGCTACACTGGAGACGATCGGGGTAGTACCACATGCCATCGCTTCCATTACGGTGAGGCCAAATGGTTCATACCGGCTTGCGAGAATGAAAAGTTCAGCGTTACGATAATATGCAGGGAGGACGGTATCGTGGGGGACATGAGGGATAAACGAGATACGATCCTGCAAACGACATTTTTTAATCAATCCAAGAATTTGTTCTTCTGTTGTTTTTTCCTCTTCAGATTGGGATCCTTCGTGATCGCCGCCTGCCATATAGAGATGAAAATCGGTCTGATTTTTAATCAGTGCAATGGCGTCAACGAGTCTGTCCAGCCCTTTTGCCGGCACGAACCGGCTGACCGTAAGAATAGCGTTTTTTTTGAGCTTTATTTTTTCATCCTCTTTATCGGGAGACGGATTGAAATATTTCGTCTGGATTCCCGGATAAATAACGTGGATTCTTTCAAAATCAACAATATAGTGCTCAAGGAGCTGGATGCGCGATGTTTCGCACAGCGTGATAATAGCTTGTACTTTGTTGTAAATTTTCTGCTCAATGGCGATACGCACGTGATAACGATATGCGCGTTTTAATTTTTGTGGCGGCATTTCTTCCACCGCCATCTCAATGCTCTTTAATTTACCCAGAGAATGGGGAGTGTGCACATGAGGAAGATCGAGCATTTTGGCGACGATGACTCCCAGATAGCCACCATCCCAATAATGTGAATGAATAAGGTCATATTTCTTTCGCGTCTTTTCAAGATAATGCATAAAGTTTTCTGCCATCTCATGCATGTGTTCATACATCTTTTCTTTTGGAATAAAGCCGGTGGGGCCGCATGGTATACGGACTATCTTTACATTTTCCCAGACTTGTTCTTCTTCGGGCATACTGTCAAACCGGCGGGTAATAATATCCACTTTGACATTTTTCTTGCTAAGCGCCCGTGCCAACTCAAATTCATAGAGCGTCTGACCTCCGGTGTCGGTTTTTCCCAACGGCGGTGGATATTGGACGTGTCCATGAGGATTGAGGAAGCAAATCCGATTAATTTTCTTTCCGTTAATGTCTTTGGCTTTATTCATATCAGAGATATTATACCAAACAGTATCAAAAGTAAGTCGTTGTTTCAAGGGGAATGCAGATTACTTATAGTACGTAAAACTGTGCTTAATTCAGTTATTGCAACTTTCTATAGTATTATTACAGTGACAAGTCAAGTTTTTTGTACAAAAAGTGAAATAGTTATTAGTTGTTAGTGTTTAGTTGTTAGAAGTGATTGAGAGAATAATCGTTGGGCAATTGCGGGGAAGAGAGAGTCGACGGTTGTTCGTTCCTCCTGTGTAAAATCTTGGAGAACATATGCTTCTCCTGAAATCGGTTGCTCTGGCGAGCGGTTTTCTACACCGATACGGATGCGCCAGAAATCTTTGGTATCGAGTCGTTCTTCGATGGAAAGAAGTCCGTTATGGAGTTTCGGTCCGACTCCTTTTTGCAGCTTCCATTTCCCCAGGGGAATGTCCAGATCGTCGTGGACAATGTACAAATTTTCAATTTTCAATTTGAAATTTTCAATGAGTTGTTGGATTGAATGACCTGAACGATTCATGAAGGTTGTTGGTTTTGCGAGAATTATTTTGTTATGAGTTTTTAGTTCAGGGTAATGGGTTAAGTAGTCAATAAACAGATATCCCACATTGTGGCGGTTGTTTTTGTATTGTTCTCCCGGATTCCCCAAGCCGACGATGAGTTTCATAGCGTAGAGTATACAACGTTAAGGGTAAAGGGTAAATGGTTAAGACAATCAATAACTATAGCAACCGCAAAACAAAACGTCATCCCCGACTTGATCGGGGATCCAGAAAATAACCTGGATTCCCGCCTTCGCGGGAATGACAAAAAAAGATCCCGAAATTAATTCGGGATGACAACTTAGTTAGATTTGCGATTTGCGTTTTACGATTTGAGATTTTATTATGATAGTATGTCTCGTTATATTCCCGACATTGCTTCACGCCGATGGGTGATTGTATCTCCGGGAAGGACTCACCGGCCTGATGAAAATCACAATGGTGGTGACGCCAATGTATGTCACTTCTGTCCCGGCAATGAACATTTGACCAGTCCCGAAGTCTACCGCATCGGCGAAGGTGAAAAAGATGAGCCGGGATGGAAAGTAAGAGTGATACCGAATAAATATCCCATCACTGATTTTCACGAAGTGATCATTCACACTCCTTTGGATGATAAAGATATCGAAACACTGCCGCTTGCGGATGTGGCGCTCATATTCCACGCGTATCGTGCGCGATACAACTTCTACAAAGACAAAGGAAAAGTTTTGATCTTTTGCAATAAAGGAGAGCATGCGGGCGCTTCGATTCCACACGCGCATTCGCAGCTGGTAGTGATTCCAAACCAAATAAACTTAGACGAGTTGTCACGAGAGCCACTCAACAGTATCATTGACGAAAATAAGTTTTTCAATGTGTATTGTCCGGATTTTTCTCAGTGGCCCTATGAAGTATGGTTTGCGCCAAAAAAGGACGGGAAAACCTATGGGGATGTTACCGATGTAGAGATCGCTGATCTTGCCGAAATCATGCAGCGTATTCTCCAGCGTATTCATGTACTGTATGAAGAAAAAAAGAATCAGCATATTTTCTATGTACCTTTTGGCTACAACTATTACATCCATCCGCTTGATAATTGGTATCTGCGGGTGATACCCCGATTTGTGCACCGCGCAGGATTTGAGTTGGGCACGGGGCTTTCGGTCAACATCATCGATCCGATTGACGCTGCCGCTGAGCTTAAGGGCGAAACGGGAAGAATAAGCCAAGTACTGGATAAACTTAAAAGTTACTAGATCCTTGATCCTAGAAATAAAATTCGAAGCACGAAACACGAAATTCGAAACAATAGTTAAATTAAAAGCACCAAATAACAAATTCCAAGCTCCAAATAAGCACCAATAACCAAATACAAAACAGTTTGAATATTGGAACTTGAGATTTGTAATTTATTTGGAACTTGGTGCTTGGT
>CAZAJT010000036.1:0-9951 GCA_964485585.1 uncultured Gammaproteobacteria bacterium | reverse complement strand
TTCATACAAATCAGCTTTCCCGATAAGACAATCAAGAAATTTTCCCTTGAAAAACTCAGTTAAGCTATCAAATAGCTGCTTACCAACTCCTTGGGAACGCGAAGCCTCTTCGACAAACCAATCAGAAATATATCCTTCTTTATTATAAACTCTGTATTTCTTTTCGTGAATCTCACCACTGACAAACCCCTTCAACATTCCTTCTTCATTAGCTACAAAGGTAATATGTTCAGCAATGTGCTTTTGTGCAGAAGTTTCTACCATTTGATCAAAATGAGCGAATGCACGTATCTTTTTTTGCTTTTCTGAGAGATAATCATTCCTTGTCTCAAATTCTTTTATAAGCCTCACGAGTTCTTTTTTGTCATGGGAAGTCGCTCGTCTAATTTGCATGAAGAAATTATAGCAGCTTTAACCTGGTATTAGTTACATTCATAGTTGGATTTTTACAGTGCTTGACACCTATCCTATTTCATGAAATCATTAAGTCTACATATGGATAAGAAAATGACTCTCAAGTTAACGACTCTAATACTTGCATTAATTTCTATATTCTATTTACCAAAATCGGCTACAGCTACTTCAACTACCACTAATATCTTGATTGACAGTTATGTTTCTCAAGAGTTTAGAGAAACAAATTATGGTTCTTTCCCAAGTTTACAGCTTGTTTACGGAGAATTTAACAATAAGTATGCAGTTTTTAGGTTTCACCTTTCATCAATTCCTGAAGGTTCGATAATAAATTCAGCAATTGCCAAATTTTATTTTTATCGTTTTTCCGGCACTTGTTCTCTTTCATTCATTCCTTTTAATGCAGGATGGTCGGAGAATACCATTACCTGGAATAACATACCAAGCTATTCTGGAGGAGTCATCGACAACCCAAAGTTGGATATTTCTCAACATGGCTTTCGCGAGATTGATATAACAAAGATGGTAAAAGACTGGACTAGCGGACAAAAACCTAACAATGGTTTTATTGTTGCGACTATGGGACCAAATACTGGAAAATGCACAATAGTCAGCCGGGAAAGTTTAGACGAGACAAAAAGACCTTCATTAGAAATAAATTACTCTCGTCCTTATCAAATAAAAATACCTACACCAACTCTACAACAAATCAATATTCCTAGATCAACGGCAACACCAACACTGACTCCGACTCCTACCCCCATGCCTTCACTTACCCCAACTATAACTCGTACTCCTTCACCAACACCAACTCAAACATTTGTCTCTTCAACTCTATCTCCAACGATAACCCCAACCTTAACATCAATTCCAATAAATCAAGCTCTCGTTGAAGTTGAGCCAGAGAACCCTTCGGAAAATCCATCAATTACTCCCGGGCCTTTCAAAGAAAACCAAACTAACTCTCAAGATAACAAAACAAGTAATACTCTTTTTTCAGACAACTCACCTTTAGTTAACTTTAAAAATAAACTCAGTATATTCTGGATAATCATTCCTGCATTCGCGGTTGTCTTAACGATCATTTTTCTTAAAAAGAAAAAGGCTCAAAAAGCCAATAAAACAACTGAAGAGATTGCAAATAATTTGGTAAAAGACAATCGATCAAGTTTTTTCCGAAAGAAGATTTTTTTCATTGGCTTAGCGATAGTGATGATTATTTTTGTACTCCCTCAACTTTCTTCTCTCTCGACTTTCCCTTTACCAGGTTCATCCAAACTTCCAGACACCAAAAACAGCCCTGATCACTATGTCGAATACCTAAACTCTTTTACAGAAATTGACTATCAAGATCCTCCACAAAATATTGTTTCGGCAACTTTTGACTGCCGTAACTATTATCTTTTGCCTAACAAAAGCAAAAAATATTTATGCAAGAATATTTACCAAACAGATGAAAATTTGTTAAAAACTGAAACTTTAGCTCAACAACCTGATCGTATTTTTTTATACGGAGAAAATATTAACTATGACTGTCCGGGACAAAGCAGTAAGGCTAAAGAACCAATTGTTGAATGCTACCGATCTGCAAAATTTATTGACAACTGGCAGATAAAAAAAATGAGGGAAATCTTCGGGGTGAAATTTCCTGTTAAAAAAATTTACTATTATCTCACAGAATCTTTGGAAGAAACACAAAAACTATGCGGGTCAAGAGGAGCAGAAGGAAAACAAGCTGGAGCCTGCTTTGACTCCAAAGACTACAAAATCATTTCTCCCGCCTACAACTCTAACGGCAGTATATATCTAGGACTTGTTACTGCTCTCTTCTTTGAAAGCAATAATCAAAATGAAGAGCCGATAAAATATAAAGGGCAACTTTATTTACCCAGAAATTGTTATTTAACAGATGTTCATGAAATCACCCATACTCTTAACGAGAGTGCTTGGAAAAATATGCCTGTTTGGTTTGATGAAGGACTGGTAAGACTACTACAAGGTACTATAAAAAAACACGTTTGCCCTCCTGGTACAAAAGTAGTTAACTTTGTTAAAGTTATAGATAATGAGGAAATTTTTGTCAGTGAAACCTTTGACCCGGACTCGCTTGATTGGGAAGAACCGCTTTCACAAGGATTGGCCAAGCTATCAGAAGATTCTTCATGCCGAAAAGGTATTTTTTTGGAAATAGCCAAAAATATTCGCGACGGAGGGATTGTCTTTCTTAAATCACTTTATAGAGAACTCGGTCAAAAACAAAATAGCAGCGAAAATTCTATCGCAGAAACAGTTTGGAAAAGTACAGGAGAAGATATTTCAGTAAAAGACTCTCTCATTAGACATCAATGCTCATTTTAAGTAAATCTTATTGTTTTTTATACAAAAGGAAGTCATTCAACCTGGAAAAGCGGTCTTCATTGCTAAAGCCATAGCTTCCTCCTGAATAAGAACAGTTACAGAATCCATGGCCGAATCTAAGCTTATTATCGGTAATCTCGTAAATATCGTAAATCGCTCCGCCTGTATTGGTATAATAAAGGTTTATCTTCCCGCTACCTAGAATTTTCCAAGTCATATCTTCGTTTTTATCAACAACCATAGTTGTACATGAACTGCCCATATATCTTTTGTGATTAGCAGTTTCATTAGTATTAAAGACAAAAGTATGTCTTTCAGCATATGCGGAATATGCATCGGGAATCAAACAACCCGTATCCCAACTGGCAATTAAGTTGCTGTCAATCTTACCTGTTGCATTTTCATTTGATCTTTCGGTAATAGATACAGAAGCTGTATCAGAATTCTTATCAAATAAGGACATCATGGCTATTTGTAAAAAAGGAGCAAAATTAATATAAGCAAAAATTAAAATTAATATTAGTAGTATTAGTAAATATTTTTTGTTGTTTTTTTTATTTTCAGATTTCATTGTATTTATCATACAAGATACTCTATTGTCAAACAACATATATTAGTAAAATTTAAAGCCTTTTCGTTACTATTTTGGATAGCCAAAAATTGAGATAACGTAATTACCATAGTGCCATTCACGCGTGCTGTCTTCTGGTGCAGTCACAAAAGTATTATCAATCGATATGGCTCTTGATTCGGGATCGATATAAACACCGTCTCCGCAATTTGTAATAGCATTATTTTTAATAAGCTGCGACCCGGCTATGGAGGCTATACCCGTATGGCAGTCATCAATAACATTACCTGAAACTTCTTGATTACCATTGTATTTAAGATCAATCCCTTCATGTCCTGCATCAGATAAATGATTGTTTACGATTTTAATATTTGAGTTAGCCGCAGATATTGCACCCCACAGTGAATGACGAGATATACTATTTTGAATAACACTGTTTGGTTGCTCACCAACAGGGTTAAGCCCATTGCGGGTATATTCCACAACCACATTATCCAAAATACTCCCGTCTCCTTGAAAAACAATCGCTTCCCAATCGGCCAAATATGGCTTCTCTGCCGCAGAAGTAAAAATAATTTTATTATCTCTTCTCCCTTCGGCATTAAGCTTTTTGAGGATAAAAAGACTCGAATGAGTAGTTGTATATAATTTAAGTCTAGTCGGATCATTATCGTTGAAGCCATCTTTCTCTACCTCATCTCCCCAACCTCGGTCGTCGCCAACAGTAAACCTAACGACAGCACCAGGCAAAACAGTTAAATTTCCCAAAATTACAGTATCGCCGGTGATAACAATTTCTCCACTCCAAACTTGGTTACTAAAGTATATACCGCTTATTTTTGTATTTGAGACTTTCTCTGTTGAAAGAAACTTAACAGCTAATAATCCAAGAGTTGTAAATAAAATAAAGCAGATAATTATCCTGATCTTTTTTTTATCCACAATTCTATTCTATCAAAATACAAAATATGTCTTTTCATCTTAAAATATGAACGATCGCTCTGACTATTGCCTTGGCAATTCGACTTCGCTCACCACAAGTCCGTTCAGGGAAATATCCATAGAGGGCTTTTCTGAATAACACACAAATGATTTATTATCGGTTCCATTTTCAAGAATGAGGGCAAACTTCTTTAAATTATTAAGTTGGCATTCTAGGGTTAAAATATGAAAATGTCATTTTTCACTTAAAGATGAATATTTTTTCTGCAAGTTTTTTAATTTCCTCAACAGAAGTAATTTACATGAAAAAATTATAGCAATTCTCACAAAGCCTACTCAGCATAACAAATGAGTCTCAGAAATTGCTCTAAATCTAGATTAGACCGGAAAAAAGCAGAATCAAAACAACAGCAGTGATAACTGCAAAGATGCCTACGGTTTTCACAAATAGGTTTACTGCTGCTTTTTTCTCTCCTTCAATAAATAGCAGAAGGGGTTGGTAAAAAAACAGGAAAGCCATTACTACAACAGAGAGAGTAAACACAAATAAAAATGTGATTGGAGCGAAAAAGGTATCAGGCTTATTCCTTAGAGGTTGAGTCACGAAGGTCATAACAGAGACAACAAGGATGATGTAAGCTGAAGCGCTAAGAGAATTAATAATAGGGTTCTTAGACATATATTGATTGTATCAGACTCTGCTCCCCCGCATGGATTCTCCTCGGCTTCGCTCGGGGTAAACTCACAAAGTTACCCAATTTTCCATCTACCAACATCTGTTTCTTTGCATGACTCCAACCTTTTAACTGTTTTTCCCGCTTCGCTGCTTCACATTTGTTTTTATATTTTTCACAGTAAACAAACTGTATATCAGAAAACTTTTTTGTAAAAAAAGATTGTTTAGTTTTATGATTGTTTAATCTATTTTTTACATCGGTTGTTATTCCAACATAAAAAGTTTTTTGATCGCAAAGAAGCATATAAACATACCACATTTTTATATTATAGTGGTTTACCCTGAGTTTACCGAAAGGCTTGCGCCTCGGTTTCACTCGGTGCTAGCACTGAGCTTGCCGAAGTGCTCGAACGATGGTATGAATTCGGACGAATTGATTGGATGAGCGAGCTGGAATATCCAAAATTTACAGTAAAAGAATCTAACCAGTTCCTGAACTTTTAATCCTTTTTTGGGCAAATTCTTCGTCAAAGAGAGCATAGTAGTCGGCATAGATGTATTTTTGGCCATAATTAGTATCACCAAATGGTTCAAGAATTTTTAGTTCTAGCAATTTCTCGATCACATTATAGGAACCTTGCTTTGAATAGCCAGTCCATTTCATAATTTCAGCCACCCCAATAATTGGTTGGCTAAACAGCTGACGAATGATTTTTAAGGTAGTACTGGCAGACCGCACCCCAAGTTGCTGAACCTTAGCAAAATCTCGGTCCCTAAGATCGGTGATCTTGGCGCACGTCTCAATTGAAGAAGCTGCTATTTCGATAACCCCCTCCAAGAAAAACTGCAGCCAGCCGTCAACTTGAGCGTCTTCATCGTGGTACTCATTTAACCGTTGGTAATACATCTTCTGGTGCTTTTTGAAATAGCTGGAGAGATATAAGACAGGCAAATCCAATAGACCGGCTGCGTGCAAAAATAATGTAATGAGCATCCGGCCGGTTCTTCCGTTACCATCCACAAAAGGGTGAATTGTTTCGAATTGAGCATGAATCAACCCTGCTTTAATAAGACTTGGGAAATTATCCTGCGCGTGTAGGAACTTTTCTAAATCATCCAAGGCACTCTTCATATCAGGAACTGATGGCGGAACAAAAGTAGCATCATTGGGATTTTTACCGCCAATCCAGTTTTGGGTCTTTCTAAACTCACCAGGATAGGCATGTTGAGTTACTCTGGCGCTCTTCATCAACCTGCCGTGCATTTCGCAGATATACCTCCATGACAAAGGTAATTTTTTAGCCAGTTCAATGCCATAGTTAACCGCATCAATGTAGTGAATAATGTCATCAACATCAGGAGGCAGCTTTGACTGCTCATCAGTAACCTGAGCAACAATTGCATCCTGAAGCGTCGCTTGTGTCCCCTCAATTTGACTTGAATACGTAGCGTCTTTTTTGATAAACATCAGTAAAAAGAAGTCCTTGTCTGGCAATAGGCGGGTAATCCCGTCAAGTTTCCCAATCAAACGAACCGCCTCTTCATGCTTTTTATAAAGACTTGGCGACACAGAAAGGAGTTCTTTTGGCGGAAAAGGAAAGGGGGTAAAGGCACGATAGCCCTCCCTTTGTCGTATATACCGGCCGATTTGAGGTTTGTTGACTTGATTCATAGTAATGGCAACATTATATACACTTTTGTTGCCTTTTGCAAGTGCCACGGCAACTAGGTCGAGGGATGCAGTTATCCCTAAATCTTTTTTTGGTTGGAAAAGAAGTAGGACTTATTAAACAAAATGTAGCCAGAGAGATGAAGCGAAGATTCCCCTTTCTGAAAGAAATTATGGTTAAGATAGTTATTGTGGTTTTACTTTTACTCGCTCGTCGATATCTGAATCGGGATTATTGAGCCAGAATTTTATGGGGGTTATTTTGTAAAAGAAGTATGTTTGATTATCTAATAATTTTTTCAGTCCATCAGCAAAATCATTAGATACATTTCCACAAGGATATTTTCTTGTGAAATATATTTTTGTTACTTTAGAAAATTCTGACGGATTAACTTTTTCAACTATACCCTCTATTTGCAAACCGACTCCCGTTCCCCAACCTTGATGAGAATCATAAATAGCAAAAGAGACTTTACCGTTTTTTGATAAATTTACACAATGTTTTGAAGAAGGAAGAGAAACAAAATAAAAATTCCAATTTTCATCGTAGGAATAAGCAAGCGGGGAAACCCAGAAGACATTATTGCTAACAGTTCCTAGAGCTAAATATTGATTACCTTCGATTATGTTTTTTGCTAATACATTTAATTCTGTTGTCACGCTCCAATTATAGCAAAAGTTCCAACGTCTACTCAGGTTCAGGAAGTAGAAGGTTGTTGTGAAAACCTAAAGTTGAGTGCTCGAGAATCGTAACTCTAATCTAGCCACAAGCTTATCACATATTATCAAGGCTTTTCTCTAGCTTTAGGCTGATAGCTCAAATCAGAGAGAAAAACTGGAGTCAAACATTGTAAATACATCTGCATTTTGATACTCTTAACATATGGAAAATGAAGTTCAATCAAACATTCCACCAGTTCAACCACTCCATCAATCACCTCCTGTCACCCCACCATCTAAATCTATCAATTGGTCAATTTTTTTATTTACAGTATTAGAACTAGTTGTTGTTACAGTGTCAGTATTTGCTGGTATTCAAATTGGCAAAAATCAAACGCCAAATAAACAACCAATAGTTGTCCAACCAACAGCTTCGCCTACTCAAACAGCAGTTAACCCAACAATTCAACTTGTTGCAAATCCCACAACCCACCAAACTGCAAATTGGAAAACATACGAGAATACACGTTTTAAGTTTAGCTTTAGATACCCTCAATCCCTAATATTGGACGATCGATATGCAAATAAATATCCTGATCAGGGAGGCGTAAATATTTATTCGAAAGAAGGATATGAAGCTGTGATTGCAGAAACCCCAAGGGGTGGTGGTTCGTTTATTAATGTTTGGATACTTCCAAATTCACAGAGCCTATCGTTGCTAGAGTGGATGAAAAATGATACAGCACATTCAAATTATTCTGACCAAACATATTCACCTATAAACATTGACGGTGAGACGGGGTTTATCTATACCATCGAAGGAATGGGAAAAGGACTTAAAGCTGTGGTTGCAAAAAATAAACAAATCTATACTTTTGCAGATTTAGGGTTTGATAGCGAGTTGAAACAAATTATCTCCACCTTCAAATTTACTAAATAAATCGTCCCTAATTCCAAGTTCTAAATGAGGCCAAACTTGGTATATTAAGTGCCAACTAGCTCGCTAAGCTGGATGCTCACCGAACTTATTCATGGCTAGAGTATAACGAGAGTATTGAATATCTACAAGAACAGACAAATGAATTATTAAGACTTTCTATTTAGGAAGTGCAAGGGTCTCCAATATTTGATCTATTGTCTTTGAGTACTCTGATTTTTTTGAACCTTCGGCAAAGGTATTTATTCCATAGACCTTACTGTTAATTACTGAATAGTAATAGGTAAAACAGCCGAGTCCGCATGTATAAACTTTCTTAAACGCTACTCCGTTTATAGTTGTATCTGAAATTTGGTCGTTGGTAGTAAATTGGCTGCTTACCCAAGAATCTAGATCAAGATCTGTCGGCACTGGAGTCATCACAATAAATCGTCCTCCATCATAAAATTCTGTATTTTGCTGTTGTGTCTCGCCGAGAATTTGAACCGTAACAAGGTCTCCATTTTCAAATACCTGTGTGGACGATTCAACAACCCAGGATCGAGGATAATCAAAAGAGATACCGTACTGCTCATCATTAAATGTTTGCCAATCTGATTGAGGAGCTGTTTTGTTATCCTGTGTCTGAGTAGTTTGTTTTTGAGAGGGATTTACAAAAGGATAAACGATATATCCAACAAGTAGTCCTATAACAAGAACAAGAATAATATTTGTGTTTTTATTGTTCTTCACTAGAGAGATCATAAGGGGAAGCCCGCTTTTTGTCAACCTTCTCCCATACAATCCAAAGATGATAGCGAAGATTAAACCAATAGCGGCAACTACCCGGAGTGCCTGTCGATTTCGCCACTCATTGCCTGGAATTGCAATCTTGTAGACAAATCTGTTGTCCTTTCCGATTTCTACGCGCTTGATGGGTTTGTCATAAGACGATGCAAGAGAGACGGTCTTTCCTGTCTTGTCATTGGTGACCTTAATGGTCCCATCGTAGATCTCGAAAATGCTTATTCCGGTCCTCTCATCATATGCCACGGCGAAATGCGTTCCGGTAACTGTCCCGGTATTAGCGGGTGTTGCAATCTTCATGTCTGACGTAAATTCACCTTTTGCTATATCAACATCTACCTTGCCGGTATGGAGGCGCATGCGTGTTGAAACGTCGGGCTGTGCGATTGAACGGTCCACATTGAATTTATCCAGCGTAAATTCACTCAATGCGTCAACAGCGATTCTTACCCCGCCGCGTAGTCCGATTCTTACAATCGTTTCATCTCCGGTAAAAATCTGTGTATTCTCCGGAATTCCGTATGGTAGAGTGATAGTGCCATTTTTAATTCCTTCACTCAGTTTGATAATAGTTTCGTCAGGTAACATAATTTCGGTCTCGCCGGAAACCGACGTAATAACACCCATTTCGTCACCTTTCGGCTCACGTATATTCATCTTGGCTTTTTTCTGCGGTTTCGTATCCGCGAGTGCTTTTGTTTCTCCCTTAAATTCCGAGTCTTCAACCGTATGGACGGTTTGAGCAGGCGACGGAGACGGCAATGAAGATGTGTTGGTGGGTATGGGAGAAGGCGCAGAAGTTATTTGTGATGGAGGAGTGTCCGGCGAACAAGTAGTTTTGGTTCGGCATTCCTGTTCGGCGGCCGAGGAGCAGGCGTTTAAGCAACTCTCGTCATAGCCATAGCAGGTGGCTCCCGGAGGATCGCCTGGCAAGCAGG
>CAZAJT010000035.1:0-10408 GCA_964485585.1 uncultured Gammaproteobacteria bacterium | reverse complement strand
ATGAGCATCTATAACCAAATTTCTTCAAACAAATTGCGAACCTATCTGATAATATTCATATTCATTCTTCTTATATCGGGATTTTTCTTCCTAATCGGAAAGTATTTTGAGAATCCGACGATGTATTTTACCATCGGTATTCTCGTATCACTCATTTCTTCGATTGGCAGCTACTACTACTCAGATAAAATTGTGCTTTTTACGACGGGAGCAAAGCCCGCTGATAAAAAGGAACATTTTGATTTCTATACTGTCACTGAAAATTTAGCAATTGCGAGCGGGCTCCCCATGCCGAAGCTCTACGTGATGCAAGATTCTGCTATGAATGCTTTTGCAACAGGCCGTGATCCAAAACATGCGGTGGTATGTGCGACAACAGGAATACTTGAAAAGTTGGAGCGTGCGGAATTAGAAGGAGTTATTGCTCATGAATTATCGCATGTTAAAAATTATGATATTCTTCTGGCTTCAATTGTTGCAGTTCTGGTCGGCACTATTGCTATAGTGGCCGATTGGATAATGCGTTCTCTTTGGTGGGGAGGTCATAGAGATTCAAAAGAAAATCGCAATCCATTGATGTTTGCATTGCTGATTTTTGCTCTCATTATTACCCCGATCGTAGCGACGCTTATTCAACTTGCGGTTTCGCGCAGGAGAGAATTTCTGGCCGATGCAACTGGTGCATTATTGACCCGTTATCCTGAAGGGTTGGCTCGTGCGCTTGAGAAGATCGCAAAAGATCCACGAATTACAGCAGGCGCCACCACTTCTACCGCACACATGTTTATCGCAAATCCTTTTAAGAAAAAGGGAGCTACTTCATGGCTGGCTACCTTATTCAGCACTCATCCTCCTGCAGGGGAGAGAATAAAGATTTTAAGAAGCATGTAACTTTAACTTCCCAGTCCTTTTCCCTTTACCCTTTCCCCTTCCCCCTATATAATAAAGTTCACTATGTGTGGTATCGCCGGATTTTATGGGTTTCGTAACGATAACCTTATCAAAAAGATTTCAAAGGAGCTTCAGCATCGGGGACCGGATGGTGAGGGATACGCTATTGATGATACTGTAACATTGTTGAACAGACGATTAGCGATCATTGACCGCAAAGGTGGAGATCAACCGATCTATAATGAAGATAAGACCGTTGTTATCGTTTACAACGGTGAGATCTATAACTATCGAGAACTTCGCGCTGCATTAGAAAAGGCAGGTCACCAATTCACCACTCATTCGGATACAGAAGTTATCGTACACGGATATGAAGAATGGGGAGAAGCATCATTTGACCGATATAACGGGATGTTTGCTCTCGCTCTCTATGATAAGAAGAAAGAAAAATTGATTCTTGCCCGGGATCATTTTGGGATTAAACCGTTGTATTATTCATTTACAAAGACTCACGTCATTGCGAGCAACGCGAAGCAATCCCAACAAGAGATTGCCGACAATACTATTATTTTCTCATCTGAAATAAAACCAATCATTCAATCTGGACTTATTCTAAAGGAGCCGAACGACAGAATTATCTACCGGTATCTCATGTATCGAGTCCATGATGATCAGGAGGAGACGTTTTTTAAGGGGGTGTATAAGCTCATGCCCGGGCAGATGATGATTCTGGATAAGAAAGGCTTTGAGAAGAAGTACTTCTCTGATTTCAGGGAAGAATTGTTGCGTCTAACCTCCGAGGTTGAAGAGCGAAGCGGGAAAACCTCGGAGGTTAATGCCGGTAAGGAATTCAAAGACAAACTGATTGAAGCAATTAAACTTCGTCTCATCTCAGAAGTTCCAGTCGGGACCTGTCTTTCTGGAGGATTGGATTCTTCTACCGTCGCTTCGATTGTTAACAAACTCCTGAAGGAGAAAGTCGCCGAAGCGTCATCAGTTGGAAAACACCAGAATACCTTCTCTGCAGTATTTCCGCAGTCATCGAACGACGAAGAACGGTATGTTGATACGCTGCTGAAGCAGTTAAAGAACGTCCGCAGCCATAAAGTATATCCGAAGCCCGAAGAGTTTTTTCAAGAGCTTGAGGATTTTATCAGGACGCAGGAAGAACCAACAATTAGTACCGGTCCGTATGCTCAATATAAAGTCATGCAGGAAGCGCATAAGTATGTCACGGTGCTTCTTGATGGACAAGGTGCTGACGAGATGATGGCGGGATACTTGCCCTATTATTTTGTCTATCTGAATCAGATAAAAAAGCGGGGGAAATACTTTCTCCTTCTGAAAGAGATTGTTGGCGCAAAGGATGTTCTCCTAAAATATGCGTTTCGCAGGTTGCTTACTGATCTTGGTATCAGAAAAGACGTTCCAGCAAGACAGCTCCTTCAGGATGAATTTGTCAAGCAATATGCAAATGAGAATTTTACGATCACCAATGACAACTTGAAACAACGACTTATCGAAGACATATTTCACAATAGTTTACCTTCTCTCCTCCGTTACGAGGACAAAAATTCTATGAGGTTTTCCATAGAAGGCCGCGTCCCATTTCTCGATTTCAATCTACTTCACTTCCTCTTTCAACTTCCCGATGAAGCAATCATCAAAGATGGTTGGAATAAAGCGATTCTCCGCCAGTCCACCACAGATCTTATTCCCGAGCTGATTCGCAGGCGGAGAAACAAGATAGGATTTACCACTCCCGAGTACGAATGGTTTTTACGCATGAAAAATAGAATCTATTCACTCTTTCTCACTGAAAGTTTTACGAATAGAAAATATTTCAAACAGTCAGAGGTTTTGAAAGCGTTTGAGGAATTTATTAAGGGGAAAAATGACGACACTATGATGTTCTGGCGCATGCTGAATCTTGAGTTCTGGTTTCAGATTTTCTTTGATCAAGCCTCCGCCAAGGTTACTGCGGGCAAGGCGAAGAGACGATCGATTTTTTCCCCGAATCCGCAGAAAGAATTAAAGATTAATATTGATGGAAAAGTCTATGTGAGGTTTCCGGTACACACTGATGTTATTCAAAAGGGAGATGTTGTTTCCAGAAAGGTTATCAAATACACGAATGGTTTTCTTAATCAGTTGTTAATTAAGAGCAACTTCCGGAGGCTCCACTCGAAGGAGTGGTTTGTTGTTCTTTCAGAAAAAATAGTTGCGATTGCGCAGGGGAGATCGTACTTTATCTGGGATATCAATCCGGGGTTCTGGGCTAAGACGCTTGCAAGCTTTGTAACAAAAACTCCCTATGGTATTGGTTTGGGAAGCCCGTGGACTATGCAGCTTGCTATCAATGAGGTGGGAACGGTTCGAATATTGTTTGCCGCAACTGTGGCATCTATCGCCAAACTATTTGGAGCGAAAGGTTTATTCTATACCATCGCCGGAGGAAATATTAGAGCTATTGACGGACCGACTGAGTATTCACTCTATCCATCCAATGTGTCGGCAAAACTACCGCCGAAGAATCCAAAAAAAGTTGCAAAGATTCTTCACGAGGAACTAGCGAAATCATTGTCGAAGACGAAATTGAGAAATTTCAAGGGCGTCGTGATTATTGACGCAAATGATTTAGGGAGAAATGTATTAGGAAACTCAACTGGTTACAAAAATGAGTTAATCGAAAATATTTTTAGAGATAATCCTATGGGACAAGCAAATGAGCAAACGCCGATTGTAATAGTGTTTAGTGGTTAGCTGTTAGTGTTTAGGAGAAAGCAGTGAGAGGTTTGTCATCATGAGGAGCGTAGCGACGCGAGTATCTCAATTGATTTTTTGTATTCTTGTAATATAATCTTCCTATGGTTGTTGAAGCTATAACTCATTTTAATGGTGCAGTTCCTCCCCCCAGTTTCATTGAAGAACGAGGAATAGATTTTGTTTCTTGCAGTTTTGCTGACATGCAACGCGCGGTAATTAGTGTGTCTTCAGGTGCCATTCCTCATGGTTTAATAGAATGTTTCCGTATGACTGATCTGCAATGGATACATTCTTTAGGAAAGAACGAGGAAGAAATATTTGGTGGATACCGGCCTAATGAAATACATCCCCGTGATCTCGATCAGGCAATATCTACAGTCGCTCTTATAAGATTTCCCGATACAGGAATACGATCAATACGGGTGGGTGGAGTTCATCATAATTCACAGCACGTTGTTGGCGCGGTGTATGATGTATGCGGTTCCCCTGATGGCGAGTATGACAACCATATTGTTGCTACACAAGTGGTGCTTACCGATGAAGAACGCGAGTGGGCAGGTGATCATCGTGCGGTAGACGCGATTATTCGCGCGTATGGGGATCGGAGCAATCCTTATGCTAATACCGCATTCATCACCAGAGCAATGGTACAAGCTGCAAAAAATGCTTACGAGGGAAGACGAAGATGGGTATTACGCATGGCAGACCACAGGAGAAATCCTCACAATCCTCAAATGACATTTCAATACGCAATAGATCCCCATGTTAGTCCGCGCTGTTATTTTTCCGTTCTCACACAAACAGACCACATATTCGGATTGCAAGGAAACTGGTTTGTCCAATTACCGGCTCGTCTCCAAGAAGCAGCCTAATATAACGACCTCTCCGTAACCTACGAGGTTGCGCAAACGCCGCTGCAATAATCTTTCAAGCACCTTTTACGGTTGAAATTTAAGAGTTTTTCCTTTTAGGTCTTCAGGATGTGATTTTCAACTCCGGGGGTTGTCAAAGATTTTCAACTCCGGGGGTTGTCAAAGTTTGTCAAAGTGTATAATGAGTTTGTGACAGAATCAGATCAATCCGACCAAAAGATGCCAGAATTGGTTCCTCAACCAAGAGATCTGCCTGATGTTCCCGCTACAATTGCGGGCACTACGCAACCAGATAGGTTTGTTTATCTGCAAAATCCTGTTAGAGGCACGATGAGAAAATACGACTTATCAAATCCAAGAGATCTTGTAGAACTTCAGGAAGGGTTGAAAAAAGGATATGTTCAAATACGACGAGAAGTAGGTGAAGCAGGATTTGAGGCAAAGAAAAGATTTACAAGAGCGCTATTGAGAGGTATAGAGGGTGGAAATGTTCGTGAATCCCTTTTTCAACTTACTGTTGAAGAAGCCATTGGGCCATTTATCCAAGATTTTACAGCGCGACCAAAATTTGGCTTTAGCCAAACTGAAACGGCAGTTATTCAGAAGGAGGCTGCGAGAGTATGTCAGGATGTCGCTACTCATTTAGAGACAAACGGTATTTGGAGCCATGCTGATTTGCAGGTATTTCTCAAAGGACTTGAGTTTGGAGATAAGACTCGGGCCGTTGCAAGATCACTCGTTGAGGAATGGCAGAGAGATAATCCAAACTGGCAGTCAAATAATCAAGATTTTTTTGATTCTCAAAGTAGTGCAGGGCATATCATTAGCCACATTGTTTCATTATTTGATGACATGCCTGCGCTTCCCTTTACATATTATATTGAAGACATTTTACACATAGTTGAACCTGAAGGAAGTAAACGGTACTTAAAGTTTCCCTCACGACAGGCGCTTATTGACAGGTTTATGGTACAGTATGGGTATTCAAAGGCACAACAGCAGCCAGGTAGTTCTCCTAAGCCATCGATAGTAGAAGAAGTAAAGCAATTCATAAAAACCTTGTCTACATTAGAGATTCACAGTGAGCCAAAACCACGTGTTTGGCTTGATACTTATACGAGGAAGCAACTGCAGGAGTTAATTGATAAAATGTCTGTAGCGGCCGTTGATGAATACATAGAGGGTTGGTATTTGCGTGAAGTGAATGCAAAATTAACTAGAGAGGAGCGTTAGTGGTGAGTAGAATCGTATAACCTTCTCTCCGCAACCTACGAGGTTGCGCTCAGGCTGTCAGGACAATCTTTCAAACACTGGAGGTATGAATGGGTGCCGTTGGTACTTGGGCGCTTACTAGATGTAAGCGAATTCGTTCTCAACGGCACGGGCGGAGGAATCACTTCTTTCTCGGACTGGCGCGTTGCTGCCGGATCAGCAAATTTGAGAGCGCATGCTTTGCCTCGTTCGACAGACGCTCATCAATCATTTCAACAGCAAGAAGCTGAACGGTTTCATCCCACCAGCTTCCTTCGAGGATACCGCATAGATTACCGACAGTCACTAAGCGAATCAGATGATCAGCACGGTTGTGATATCTGACAATCTTCATAGCAGTGACGAGCCGATCGATTTTCTCTGGTGGACCTGAATCAAGCCAGAGACGGTAACGGCTGCTGCGGCTCATGGTTCCGGAGAACCAGTAAGCCATAGAGACGCTGAAGGCCAGAAGCGAGATCATGAACACCGACCAGCCCACTTGCTCGGTCTCTCCGGGTCTGGTGATGATGATATTTCCCAAGAGAGAGCCGAAAAACACCCCAAAACCGGTCGGACCGGCATAGGTGTAGATGAACTGCACCACCTTCTCATTTTCACGGTCAAAATCCGTGAAGGCGATGAACCACGTGGGCAAGACGTGGGCTAACAGTAGTGCGATCATCAGTGACAGGGGAGCTCTGAAGCCCGAGAACATATCGGCGACGAATGTGAAAAGTACACCGATAACGAACAACAGAAACTGGCGCCTGAACGACGTCGCGAAGATTGTAAGCATTGTTCCTCCTTGTTTAAGTGCGGCAGATTGAACCCAAAGCTTATCTCAGGCTGTCCACCTCAATTTCTCCGTAAATCTTACTATAGGATTTGAGTATTGTAAAATATATGGTAGAATGTAACAAAAGGGACGACTTGTAGTAAATATTACATATGATAAAGGTTGCGGACGTTGTGCTGGATTTGCTCACTCAGGATGAAATTGCTTCTGAGGCTGCTCGCGCAGGACTCCTGAATCTCAGCGCGTATGCTGAAAAAATTCATAAAAAAGTCGAGAACAGTTCGTATAAAGATGTTCAGAAAGGAACAATAGTCGTTGCTCTTTCCCGTATTGTTAAGAAACTGTCCAAGGCTCCCTCTCTCTTAGCTGACGTCGCCGTTACCAACCTTGATATGCGATCTTCTTTATGTGCGTTAACATACGAAAAAACTGCAGATACCCAACGGAGGATAGCGGTATTACACCCATTTAATATAGCTGTGCAGGAAATATTTTGTATGAGTGAAGGTCCGACTAAAACAACCATCATTTGTATTGATAATGCAAGAGAGAAGATCAAAAAGCATATGCAGATAAAGCCCCTTGCAGAATTAGATAATCTTGTTGGCGTGACGGTTAAAATACGTGAATCAGATACGAAAATGCCCAATATTCTTTTCACCTTTCTTAACTCATTTGCAAGCAAACGAATATCGGTGGTTGATGTATTGAGTACCTACGATGAGATCTCGTTCATTGTGAATAAAAAAGATATGGATACCGTATTTCAATCGTTACATACATTCTTTGCTAGCAATGAAAAGTAAAATGCATATCATTATGACCGGAGGAACTATTGATTCTGAGTGGGATGATGCTCAGGATGCAGTAGTGGTAAGTGAGCATTCAAATATCCCTACCTATTTTAAGAAATTGGGATTTGACAAAGACTGTATCTTTACTGAGGTGTGTATGAAAGATTCACGGGCACTAACAGAGAAAGATTTGCAGAAACTCGGAGAAATAATTGAAACTTCGCCATCAAGAAAAATACTCATCGCCCACGGCTTGTTTACCATGCCTGATACCGTGGAGTTTTTAGTAAAACATTTAAAGCGCAAAGACCAAACAATCATCCTTGTTGGTTCAGTATCGCCTCTGAAAGATTTTGCGATGTCGGACGCATCGTATAACATCGGATACGCAGTCGCTAAGTTAGCGGAATTAAAAAGTGGCGTTTATTCTATCAATAAATCTTTCCTTCAAGATTAATTTCTCCGGTGTAGTTAGTATACATAATGTCTTGAACAGATTCGTATGGAGCCCGTTTCAACGCCCACATGAGTTTTGTTATGGTGCACTCAAGAGACATATCATGTGCTTGAATAACGCCTTCGTTTAGCGCCTGTTTTCCTACGTCGTACACATGCATGAGTGTGGCGCCTTCTATACATTGAGTAGTCACTACCACCGGGATTTTCCGTTTCTTGGCTTCTTTCAAGACCTGTAGATATTCATAAGAAATATTTCCGGAGCCGTATCCTCGTAGTATGAGACCCTTGATATTCGTATCCAAAATAGCATGAAGCGTTGTTGCTTTCATCTGAGGAAACAGTGAAACAACTGCAATGTTTCCCTCAAAACCAGTTTGCAGATTAATGGGTCGTTTGTGTCGTCTTTTTGCTTCATCTGACAATCTGATATCAATACGGATCTCACCAAGATCGTCCCAATTAACGGTTTCATATGCGTTTAATTTTGACTCTGATACTTTTGCCGCGCGTGCGCCAAGAATAATTTCTTCATCAAACACGATCATGACTCCTGAGATATCCATGGTAGCTACTCGTACTGCATTTATAAAGTTTCGACGGGCGTCTGTTTCCAGATATCCGCCTGGAATTTGCGCACCGGTGATGACGACTGGTTTACCGAGATTCTGGAGAGTCCACGACAGCGCACTCGAAGTGTATGCCATCGTGTCGGTACCGTGTGTGATGACGAACCCATCGTATTTGTCATAATTATCTGCAATAGCTTTTGACATGGTATCCCAATGCTTAGGAGTCATATTTACGCTATCAATGTTATCTATGTATTCAACACTGCAATCTGCAACTTCACTGAGTTTTGGTTCGAGATGAAGAAGTAGGTCTACCGCCTCTTTTTTTGGCGGAACATCAAGTACTCCATCTTTATTCTTTTTCATGATGATGGTGCCGCCGCAAAAGAGAATGAGTATTTTCATATTACTACGGAAATCTTATCAATTGTCCACCAGATATTCAAGCTCGGTGAGATCAACGTTCATCAGATTAAATTCACCGCCAAAGATCGAATCAAGATCCTGCGTGATGTTGTACATACCATAGAGGATATATGTGGCAACAAAAATAGATATTAAGCCGGTAAGTCCTGGTATAAACACTACAATGAGACCAAGATACAGCATTGTTGATTGATGAAGGAGTGTATCATAGGCTTTTGGGGTGATACGCACTTTTTTGCTGAGACAAAATGCTCCATCACGACAGATATCCGAATACATCACTGCCAGATCAGCGGGTGCTTTTTCAAACGGGTAGATCTCTTTATACAGCTTAATATTTGCATCATTGATCTCGAAATTGTTTGCCTTTGGGTTTTTCAAAAGCGATAAGAACGCGTTAATCCACTCTTTGGTCATCCGTATCCCCAATCCTTTTTTCTGCAGATTGAGAATTTCTCGTAGCGACCGAAGCGATCCATAGAGTCGTATGATCGTTGCCTCCACCTCAAGAAATTTATCGTAAGTAGAAGCTATCTTCTGTGAAAGAATAATACCAAGGGCAAAACCGATGATAGCAAATAACTCACCGAGTCCTTGTATGTTTAACCAGATCCGATTTGCTTCCAATACCCAGACTATCGTTTTAGTAATCGTAAAAAATATGAGAACCGGCGTGATGGCCTCAAGAATCGTATTTTCATACTGAAATACTTTCTTCAGAAGTGTGCCGTATCGGAATAATCGGAATGCCCGTAGGATTCTCATGAAACGAAGTAACCGAATGATTCTTAGCGCTCTTAATTCCGTTGTTTCGACGAAAAAGGGAAGAAGAAACTCTATATAGTTTGGCGCTATTGCGAGAAAATCAACTATATTCAGCGGTTTTCTGACATACTGAAATTTATTTTTTGCTGTTGTAACACGCAACGTATATTCGACAGTAAATACACCGAGGATAATGAAGTTTACAATATGAAAGAGGTTTTCATAACGGTGAAAGATCGGGCGATACCAAAACTCAACCACCACAATTGCGACCGACGCAATAATCAGGAGAAAGATCAAGGCCTGAGTCAGATAGGCAAACATTCCTTTTGGCTCTTCAAAAAAAGCATGAATTTTTTCTCCGATATTAATTTTCTTTTTTCTCATAGTAATTTTCCGAATCATAACAAAGACGTTGTTGGAATGGACTGTGCCGTCAAATCAAGTACTCCTTGAGGGAGTCTGTCATCAACGGCACAGCGGGTAGGTTGCTAACCGCCTCTTCTGACTCCGGTTGCACCACCACGCCGTGGCTTGCGATAGGTGCGCTGCCGGTCAGAGTTTGCACCCTCGAACTTAAAACGCTCCTCAAGCTCTTCGAGGATTCTCTGAACAAGTATCTCGTTGTCCGGAACCTTTGCGAGAACACAAAGCTCCCGAACAAGAGTACCATCCAGTAGAGTCTTATCGAGCGATAGGAAACGCTTGATGAAGGTGTCGGCGGCGATATGGTACCGCTGGATGGCGAGGCTCGCGACCAGTGTCTTCGTATGGAAGGGTGGATCGTCGAACACGAAGTACTCATATCGTTTATCA
>CAZAJT010000034.1:0-10647 GCA_964485585.1 uncultured Gammaproteobacteria bacterium | reverse complement strand
GGATTAAATTGGCTGCAGTCTTCCAAGGACAGTGCATTTGACTAATCCAGTATCCGGAGATGGATCTGCCTGGGAAACGAGCTTCCCAACTACCATAGTCGTTTATGTGGCTTGGAGAGATTTCTTTTTTACATTGCTGGCAGATGTAAATACCTCGTTCCTCATCAACATTTTTCTCCCATTCCATGTGCTGTCGGAAGCTACAGTGAGGACAGTTAAATCTCCAGTGTTTTTGGTCGGATTGATCAAATATTTTGTCTACACCGAAGTCTGGGGTAGTGGGTGTAGAGAAAAAATGCTGACTTCTGATCTTGGAGTAGCCCATACGGGAGGTATAGTCTCTTACCACCTCTGGTTTTGATTTATCCAATTCGTCATGGATATTGCGGTCAGAGGTTAACATGATGGCCTCTTTTTCAGTGTAGGTTCCCTTGAAAAACAGGAATGATTTACCAATTTGCTTTTGTTCTATCGAGTCCACATCTTTGCCGCTAACTCCCTCTAGAATGCAGGGGTTTACCTTAACAAGGCGATTCACTTTGCTTTTAACAAATTCTGAAACATCATCTACAGTTGGCAGGGTGTAAATCTGATTAATACCCCAGAATCTGGCTGCGTGGAAAGCTCGCAATATTTCCATCGTGCTGGCTCCGATCTGCGAACCTTTACGGATTACCTGCACTGAAGACCAGTCGGAATAAATATCCAACATAAAGCGGTGATCTTTAAATTCGATTGGATCACCGTTTTCATTTTTAATCTTATTCTCTGTAATCCAGAACAAGATGCTATTTTTTTGTTGTATTTCGTTGTCTGTCATAGAAGTTCTTTATCGCCTGATCAATTTCCTTGCCTAAGGCTTGTTCATCTGGAGTCGGAGGTATTTGATCTTCTTCGTTAATAGTGTGAGCAACTTCTGTTTTTCCAGTGGAAAGTCCCGATTCAGTCCTGAACATTTCCCAAGCTTTTTTGAAGTCATCCACAGTGATGGGGCGTGATCTATTTACTTGAATTAATAAATACGTTCCAAGTTTTTCGAACAAGCGTGACACTTTAATTGCACGTTGCTTTTCTGATCTTTGAAATTCTAGGGTCATTAACTCTTTCTTTTCTGCGTCCCAAAGTTTTGCTCTTTGAACCCAGAGAAAGTTGCTAGACCACTGGAATAATGTTTTAAGTGCTGGCCTTTTTCCTAATCTGAATCTTGAGTTCTGCTCCTCCAATTCCCGCCCCATTTCTGCCCACCTTTTGCTCACCTCCCGAATGCTTCTTTTAAGCATGGAACAGTAAGCCAAAAATGCTGAAAACTGAGCCTCTGTTTCTCCAGGCATTTGTTCTATTAGAATTTGTGGTTTACTAGGTTTTTTCTTCATAGCAAATTACATTTTTAATCTTTTCACTCGCTTTCTAATTAGGTCACAAAACTTTTCATCTCGCTCCATGAGGTAGGCGACTCTGCCTGTTTTGTGAGCGGCCATCAGAGTACTGCCGGAGCCTCCGAAAAGATCCAGCACAATGTTTCCGAACCGGCTGCCGCCTTTGATGGCCTTCATAATCAACCACTCTGGCTTCTCGGTTGGGTGAACCATTTCAGTGACTGCTTTTCTGGGCATATTCCAAACATCGCTTTCATTCGTCTCACCGGTGAAGATGTGTTTCTCGCCTTGCTTCCAGCCGTAAATAATGCCCTCAGCTTTGGTTTTACCTTTGCCATTTTTGCCTTTCATAATCTGCTCGTATTGTTTTTTGTAGTCACTCCAACCGACTGCAAAAGAAGGCTTCACCCAAACGATGGCACTGCTAAATACAAAGCCAGAGTTCAGCATTTGGTAATAAAACAGAGGGTAGGAGGTGTATCCGGTGCAGACGTAAATAATCCCTCCAGCTTTAAGAGCATCACGCATGGTGTTAAAAAAACCCTCGGTAAACTTTTTGAAGTCTTCTTGGCTCTGGTCGTCACCTAGAATTATTCCTTTTTCGGTATGAAACTTACCTTGCTTTTCCTTACTGGTGTGAGCGACGTTATAGGGAGGATCTGTAAACACCATGTCTGCCAGTTTTTCTCCCATGAGTTTTTTAACATCCTCTGCGTTGGTGGAGTCTCCACACATCAGCCGATGCGGACCGATCTGATAAACCTCGCCATACTTTGATATTGGTTCAGTGATGTTTTTTATTTCTTCTTCAGTGTCCCATGGCTTTTCTTCTTCCTGTTCTAGAAGCATTGTTGTGTCCAACAGGTTGCTTACTTCTACTTCGTTAAAACCCGTGAGGGAAATGTCAAAATCTGACTGAGTTAGATCAGTAATTATCTGAGCGAGTTTTTCTTCATCCCACTGATCCTCAATCTTGTTAAGAGCGAGGTTTAGGGCTTTTTCCTTTTGTAGTGGAATATCAACGGAATTGTATGGTATCTCTGTCCAACCTAACTCTGTTGCTGCGCGTACTCTTTTTTCGCCACCCACAATGACATTTTCTCTGCCTTTATGGGTATTGATCACAATAGGCACAGGGCACCCAAACTCTTGAAGTGAGCGCTTTAGTTGTTCAATAACACTCCTGGTAACTTTGCGAGGATTGTATTCCGCAAACCTCAGTGAGCTTATTGCTATTGTTGGGTACGTTTTGTTTTCCATAGGTTTAATAATTTTTTAATACTTATCTTTGTCCTGAGAATGAGAACTTCATACCATCGCAATTTATTCCCATCCTGAGGGAGAAGAGGAATAAACTTGTACTTTTCTTTCTCATTCATTTTCGTTTAACAATTTTTTAATTACTTTCAGCACTTTTTTCCGCTTCTCGATGTCTTTGGCATATTTAGCAATAATATCTTTCTTTGTCAGGTTTTCTTCTCTGGCTCCCAAAGGCGAGCGCCTAACTACAGTTTCGATTACTGTGTCATCATCAATGTCTGCTAACGTTTCGACGGCGATCTCCATTCTGAGGATTTCCTCATGAACACTGTCGTAAATCTAGTTTTGAGCATATGTTTAATATTCAACTTTCGATTTATTTTTATTGAATGTTTCCTCGGACCATTCCAAAGTTTTTCTTGTTTTCAGATCCAAAACCATATAAATCGTTTTGCCTGATTCACTCTGTTTAGTTCCTTCAAAGTGGTACTTTGGATTTTTAGGGTTTTTGTCTTTTAATCCTGGTTTCATATTTGATTCACCTCCTTTGTTTGAATAAGTTTTCGACCTATATCTGCGATGACTAAGGTGGTTACTGCATTTCCTAGACACTTGTATCGCTGGGTATCACTTATGCCTTTAGTCCAGTTATCTGGAAAGCCTTGCAGTCGCTCGCACTCAACGGGAGTTAGGCGGCGAATGCTTAAGCCGTCATACACGCCGTGTTTGTCCTGACTGGTTAAAGTGAAAGCGGGATCGCCATCATTTTTAAATCTACGGCCGTTTTGTCGTTTTTCCATTCGATCGGGAGTTAACACCGGAATCGCATACAAACCTGTCTTACCACCTAGACCACCGGCATTCCCAGCTATGGTTGAGGCAATACCATCGGATGCGTAGACCCTCTGACCTTGACTAAAGTTGCGACTGTTTTGTTTGTTATCTTTTAGCCACATATCTCTTTTTCCTTTGATGCCTCCGATGTAGTGGAGGTAGGTTTCTCCAGCATTTCGGAGGGATCCATAACGGGCATCAATCGTGCTCGAAATCCTCGACCTTCCCGCTTGTTCTGCATACTTCGTCTGATGAGAAATTGAGTAGCTTTCGCCGATAGGAAATACTTCTGGTCGACTTGTTTCTCTAAGATGTCCGACAATGAACACTCTCTCCCTGTTTTGTGGAACTCCAAAATTCTTGCTGTTAAGAACTTGCCATTGATACTCATACCCCAGGTCGGAGAGAACCCCAAGTATTGTCTGGAAAGTTTTTCCTTCGTCATGACTAAGTAGCCCTTTAACATTTTCAAGGATAAAATGTCTGGGTCTTTTGTCTCGGATAATCCGAGCGATTTCAAAAAACATAGTCCCTCTGGTGTCTTCAAATCCCAATCTTTTTCCTGCGATACTAAATGATTGACAAGGAAAGCCAGCACAGAGGAGATCGTGGTCGGGGATCTCTTTTGTGTCGACGGTTCTGATGTCTCTCGTATCACATTCTCCATAGTGTTTTTTGTATATTTGGCTTGCATATTTGTCCCATTCGTTGGACCAGACGCAATGAAATGCACGCTGGCCGTGTTGTGATGCTCCGCTCTTACTGTCGGAGCTACTTTCGGATTCAACTGCCACTTTCTGTAGCCCATGTCTGAACCCTCCAATGCCGGCAAATAAATCTATAAATTTCATGATTCATGTTGTGTTTTATACAGAGCCCTCTCGTTAGCTCTTATTAAAATTTCGATTACTTTGAGAGCTGTTCCAGTTGCTCTGGTCGAGTGGGATTTTAGTACCAGGGTGTTTATTTCCAGTTCCTTGATAGATTTATTTGTCGGTGTTAGTGTTGCCAGTTCTTCAAGAGATAAAACTAATTCTTTTTCTTCAAGCTCTGTCACGACGGTGCTTACTGTGCTAACCCAATTGTCAGTATTACAACCTGACGAAGAAGGGCAGTATGTTTCTCCTAAATCTTGAATACGACCAGTGCTTCGGTACTGCTTGTAGTAAGGGAGGGTCGCTATTCCTTTGGCAACAACCTGGCATGCAGATTTGAAAGTTGAAAATGGTGTTTTACAACTGCTCCAACCAAAGGGGTTTCCTTCGCAGGCATTTTTCCCAAAGGTACTTTCAACCTTACTAATACCAACCAACAAATAAGGGTTAACATTATGTTCGTCTGCACAACTGACAAAAGTTGGGCTTTTGTTCTCAAGAGGACTATTAAATTCGTCTAGTAGGTCTTTGATTGCTTGAGCTCTGTAATTAGCGAAATCCTCTTTCATACTAGGAGTTGGCGATGCTGTCTGCTCCGGAATAGGTGAGAGCAACTCGACATCCTGAGTTTGACTCCTGGCAAATATGAACAATGCAGTGAGAGAGAAACAAAGCAAAACTAGTAGTATGAATATACGTTTTCTCATATTTAGTCGTTGGCACACCTCCAGTAGAACAATTGCTCTTTGCTTCGAACTCCGACTGCATCCTTGCAGTACGAGAGTGCTACCGCCAACCTACCTTCTTCGTTATTGAGAAAAGCCTTCTTAATGTGACTGAAGAATTGTCGGCTAGGTTTTCCGATTAATCCAAGTTCGCCCCAAAGTCGTATAGCATCGACTTGCCATTCATACTTGATTCCATCGTTCTTACTTTTGAGGGGTTCACGCTGCTCTACTATTTCTCCGATCGAAGCTAGGCCGTTTCTTAAATTTTTATGACTTCCAGTACTATTGTCATTTTCTTTGTCTATATCTTTGTTTGCTCTCAATTTGAGACGCGGAAAAGTCTCATTTTGATACGAATCGTATCTCGGTTTGATACTGGCAGTCTCATTTTGAGACTCTGTTTTAATCATTACTTCATCGAACCAATTACTGGTTGCTTTTATGAGTGCTGGTTGATCGGGATGTTTTTCTAGAAGTCTAAGTGAAAGACCTTTGTTTATAGCTCTGAAAACAGTTGCCCTACCTAAATCTAGGTAGCTGGCTAGTGTTTCTTTTTTTGCATAACACCAACCCATTTGGGTGTTTTTAGGATTTGTGGCTAAGTTGTGAATTAAGTCAAACACACAATACTCGTTAATAGTTAAGCCAAGTCTCACCCTGGCATCGTGATTTATAGTTGTATAGTTGAGTCTTGTTACTTTGCTCATGTTTGGTTTTCGTGCAACTTTTCATAGGCATTACTGTTTTTTGCTAGATTGCATTCTTTTCAGGGATATCAGTTGTATCTAGTGGTTCTCTGTCGATGTACCACTTCTCAGCTGGAATACCTAAGTAATCGCCAACCTTTTTGACAGTCGAAGGTCGCGGGTCACCGCCAATAACTAACACCCGCCTGACTGTTTGGGGAGAGAGCTCAACGTCTATGGCTAATTTAAATCTGGAAAGTCCTTTGGTAAGTCTAATTTCATCAAAGAGTTCACTATGAACTCTCTTGTCTTTATTGATGTAGATTGTCTTTTTGTGGGCAGTAGTTGTCATCTTTAATAATAAAGTACAGATTCTTGTAATTTACCTCAATAAACTTTATGATGATTTATGTTCATTTGTGTAAACTATTCTCATTATAGTATGATTAGTAAGAGTTTTCTTACTTTATTTGCTACAATAAATTAGCCAAGTACTTTTTAATCTATGAAAAACGCACCAGTATCTAAAACCAAGCTTCAGGGACCAGACGACTTTGCCACCGTTTGGGAATATCTCAGATCTGTTAGAGAAGCAAAGGGTTATACCATTCGTGTTGTCATTGACTTAATTAACAAAGCCATCTCAGAAGATAAGTTGGAATCTCAGGCAGCAATCTCACGCGGTTACCTTTCTAATTTAGAGTCAGGGAAATATCTCCACCCCTCTCCTTTCAAACTCAAAGGATTGGCTGTCGCTTACAACATTCCTTACGAATTACTGTTAAACAAAGCTGGCTATTGGGATGAAACAAGTAAAAAAGTTAAAGAGGACGCTACGTTTACTTTAATGTTGAAGGAGGTCCAGGATATGACCGTTCGTGAAAGACAAACTGTTCTGGACTACATCGAGTATGTGAAGTCCAGAAGGAATAAAAAATATGATAAAAGCCCAAAAAAGGGCTAGGCAGGTTTTACGAAAGTATCACCTGACTACTGCCCCAATTAATTTACAAACAATTATTGATGGCGAAGAGCTAACGCTTGATACGTGGTCGTTTCATGGAAGAGTAAAGGAGGTTTATCTCGGAGACAGTATTGGCATTAACAAAAACGAGTGCCCCAAAAAACAGCGTGAGCTAATTGCACACGCTTTAGGACACCACTTTTTACACCAAGGAAATCATCTCTACTTTGAGCGACGGGACCAATTTACAGCCTTTAAGCAAGAGCATGAAGCACAATGTTTTGCAGCAGAACTTCTCATGCCAAATAAGGAGCTCAAAAAAGTAAAACATCTTACGGTTGAGGAGATTGCCAACTTTTTTTCTGTACCAGAGGATTTTACTCAGTATGGAATGAACGTTGTTTTAAAGGGGGGCTTATGCCACTAGCCATGCTTATTTTTATGGACGAATCCGGTGATACTGGATTCAAGCTTAAATCTGCATCCAGTAGATTTTTTGTTTTGACCATCGTAATTTTTGACAACCTTGAAAGTGCAGCGAAAGCAAATGAAGCTATCAATGAGTTGCATACAGAGCTTAAATTTCCAGAGAACAAGGAGTTCAAATTTAGTACTGGCACATCAAACAAGTTTAAGACGGTGTTTCTTAATAAGCTGTCTAAGTTTGACTTTCGGTATCGAACGATAGTCATCGACAAAGAAAAATTGGCACAGCGTGAACCAAGCAATCCGGAAGAAAGTTTGTATATGCTGGTGACAGACCAGTTATTCCTCAGAGCTCAGGGCCGAGTTAAGAACGCTTCACTTTTCGTTGATAGAACGGCTCAGTCAAAAGCCTTCATTCAGAAATTCAATCGGTACTTAAAGAAAAAATTAAACACTGATATGAATAAATTGATTGGAGAAATTCGACACAAGGACTCCAAAAGCAACAACCTATTGCAGCTGGCCGACATGGTCTGCGGTGCAATTTATAGAAAATACAACAAAAAAGACGACTCGTTTTATAAGATGATTAGGAAAAGAGAAGAAGACTTGTGGAAACCCTACTAAACAAAAGCGACCTCTGTGGCTAAGTTGAATCACTATTACTAGTGTCAACAGTTCCCTAAAAGTAAGGTACCTTCACCACAAAGGTCATTCGGTACTGTAAATATACCAAGATGTGCCTTTTAAGTCAATAGAACTAATGAAAAATGGCCGACAATTGGCCCTCTATGTCTTATTTGATTGTCTGCCTATAATCCTGAAAAATACCCATAAACTTCTTTTCTCGAAGCCGCATATCATCAATCACTAATTCGCGTATGTCTGGAGTTAGTGCCTGTCGTTGCCACTCATGTTCCTGGAGGAGTTTATCGGCATTATCTGGGTAGGCTTTGGATATTGCTCGTAGTGCGTAGTAAGCGCTGCCTAGTTCGTGGTCTGCCATATGCGCTGTTGCTACGGCATGTCCGGCTGCGCGTGCTGCGTCGGTGGCTGCATCTTTTGCTTCCCGAGCAGCATCATGCGCAGCAAAAGCAAATTTCCGAGCATCCATCATGGTGATATCTCCACGCGCCCAAGCGCGTGCTGCGTCAATCGCTTCGGCTGGTCGATTGTCATTAGGATTGTCTTTTTCAAAAAGTGGCAATACTCGCTCTGCACAGGCTGCTGCCCATAATGCGAGCGATTGATGTGTTTTGTCGTCGAGTGTACCGCCTCGGCTAATCCTAACAAACCGGGGATCGCGGTTTCCATTATATTTTTTCTCCATATATTTCCTTAGTTAGATAAAAATCAGATATGCCGCCACAAAGATAATCGTGAGTAAAACACCGCCCATAACCCACCCAGAGTAGTTTGGCTTACTCCTCCGTGTCTCTATGGCAGAGTACATAAATGGTTGTTTTTTCTCCTGACGAAAAAAGGTTGGCATATTTCTATCATATCAAATCCAGCGTAATTGATCGCAATGTACACAAGCTTCCTACATATTTACATAAGTGGACAAATTAACTCACAAAGTTTATTGAGGTAAATCAACAGTTTCTGTAACTTTAGTTATAAAGATGACAGAAATTGCTGCTCAAAAATCAACAAATGACGATAACAACCTGATACTTACAAATTCTCTTGTAACGCGGGAGGAACTTGATGAATTTAAGGAAATCGCTCTAAAAGAGTATGGAGTTAGGCTAACTGATGAACAGGCTTTTGAGCAAGCGACTGCATTATTGTTATTGGTTGATACCTTAATCGAAAAATCACTTGCAAACAAACGCAACAGAGTTAACATCAACACAATCCAGAAGTAAGAATAATCTTACTCGGTGGTCAAAAATAATATGAATACTTGTTTTATATACTGTAGAAAATCTTCCGAGGACAAAGATCGACAAATTCTCTCTCTTGATGATCAAGAACGTACCTGTAAAGAATTGGCCAAGGATAAGGGATTTGCGGTGCTGGGCGTCTACAAGGAGAGCAAATCAGCCAAGCGTCCTGATCATCGTCCAGAGTTTTCAGCTATGGTTGAAAGAGTCTCCAAGGGTGAGGTAAAGCACATTCTCTGTTGGAAGGCCGATCGGCTTTGTCGAAACGCTAAAGAGGGTGGCACCCTCATTGATCACGTCGACTATAACGGCATGTTGATCGTCACCCCTACCATGGATTACGATCGCAATAACTCTACCTTCCTTTTTATCGAATTTGGCATGGCAACTAAATTTAGCAAAGACCTTTCTGATAACGTTAAAAGAGGAATGAATACGAAAGTTCAAAATGGATGGAGACCGGGTTCGGCTCCACTAGGGTATTTAAATGATCCTATTAAGCCAAAGGGGCAAAAAGAGGTTCTTCCGGATCCAGACAGATTTAACTTATGTCGATCGTGGTGGGAGTTAATGCTGACAGGAAAGGAAACTGTTGAGAGTTCTTTAGAAAAGATTACTGCCATAGGCCTAAAGAGTAAAAGGACTAAAAAACCAGTCAGTAGAACAGAAGCGTTTAGGTTTTTTAGGAATGTGTTTTATGCGGGACTTTTTGATTACAATGGAGAACGCTTTAATGGTAAACATACTCCCATGGTGACTTTAGATGAATACTACAGAGTTCAGGACATCATCGACGGCAGAGCCAAAATTCACCAGTTCACAAATGATTTCTACTTTATGAAGACACTCAAATGCGGAGAGTGCGGGTCTGCAATTACCTGTGACCGCAAAACGAAGAAATATAAAAATGGCAACTCACAGACTTTCATCTATGCCAGATGTGTTAAGAAAAAGGGACCATGTAGTCAACCTTACCTAAATGCAATTGAAGTTGAAAAACAAGTTATCGCTTTTATTGGCAGTCTAGAGATCAGACCCACATTTGTAACATGGGTAAGAAAAAACCTGAGACGAAGGAATGAGCGAGAATTTGAATTTGAGCGCGGACAAAAGAGCAAGTTAACCAAACGACTAGATTCCATTCTTGTTGAGAAAAAAAACCTGTATGGAATGAAGATAGAAGATCTAATAAGTGACGAGGAGTACAAAAAGGAAAAAAGCCGCCTACTAGTTGAGGAGAAACAAACTAAGGAAACAATTTCAGGTGATGGTCTAGCTGATTGGACTCAAGTTATGGAAGAAGTACTTACCTTCTTGGCAAATGTAACAAAAATCTTTCATTCTTATGACACGGAGGCTAAAAGGATGGTGTTAAGGATACTTGGCTCGAACCTAGAGCTAAAAGACAGAATAGTCCGAATCAACGCCAAAAACGCATTTGTGTATATCAAAGAGACTGAAAAAAGCGTAATTAGGAAAAATGAGTGGCTCGAACCTGAAAATAGCTCGATAGATCGGACTAAGAAGGCATTTTTGCAAATGCAGTCCGATATGGAGCGGGGAACGGGATTCGCACCCGCGACCTCCTACTTGGCAAGCAGGCATTCTA
>CAZAJT010000033.1:0-10748 GCA_964485585.1 uncultured Gammaproteobacteria bacterium | reverse complement strand
GTATAAAGCTTTCTAATGTGATATTTGTTGATGACGGAAGCACCGACCGGACAGTCGCGAAGCTTAGAGCAAACCGAATAGTGCTGGAAAAGAAACTGGATGCGAATGTATTTGTCATAACCCAACCGAAAAACCGCGGAAAAGGATTTGCAATTCGAACCGGTATGATTGCGTCAAATGCCGACTATACCCTGTTTTTTGACGCGGACATCTCAACGCCGATCTCCCAATTCAAGAAATTCCTTCCGCTTATCAAGAAAAATACCGATGTCATTTTTGGTACCAGAAAAAACGGTCAGTCTACCGTGATACGTCATCAGCCGATCTATCGTGAGATTTTGGGTCGGTGTTATACCTTATTGACAAACATCGTATTAAATACTTGGGTCACTGACTTTACCTGTGGATTCAAAGTGTTCTCCCGAAAAGCAAAAGACGACATCTTCTCACTCGCCACCATTGACGGCTGGGGCTATGATGCAGAGTCTGCGTTTCTTGCCAAAAAGTGTGGATATAAAATCAAGGAAATACCGGTACGCTGGTCCAATGATGATCGTACTAAAGTGAAACTCTTTACTGCATTGCCCCAATCATTGATTGAACTTCTCACCATCCGGCTGCGCGATGCGAAAGGAATCTATAACAAATATTTGCCTGCTCCCCGTAACGCTGTGGGTCACAAAGCATTTCTCTTTCAACGCGGAGGAGAATCTTAACCCGCCTTTCGGCGAGGTTTTACGCATAAGATCGAAAGCTTCAATTATAATGAGAGTATCTAATGAGCAAACGAATATCACAACCGGCAGACCTTATTGTAATCACCAGCTATCCTAAGAGAGGTTACGTACATGGAGCTGGTACTGTCGGCGGCGCTTCATACACTAAAAATACTTTACTCTCACTCATCAAGGCTACAGCAAATCATGCCAATCCCAAGAAAATAATTGTTCTCGCTGAACGTCTTCATGGAGAATTAGAACATGCCTATGAGGAAGATGGCATGACAGTAAAACGCGTCTGGCAACGCAATAATTTGCCTCGAAGTTATTCTGCACTAATAAAAGAAGTCTGTAATTATTCTGCAAAAAAAATTCTTATTGAGTTTGAATTTGCAATGTTTGGTTCGATCTTCTCTCTCGCACTATTTCCTTTTTTCATCCTGTGGCTCAAGCTGCAGGGTAAACAAACATATCTCGTCATGCACCAGGTAATACGCGATATTGATATGCTCGCCGGCCATATAAATGTAAATCCGAGAAGTACCCGATCACTCTTGTTTAATACCGGCATTCACCTGTTTTACACCACTACATTTCCGTTCGTTGATAAGGTAATCGTATTTGAGGAATTCTTAAAGGAAAAAGTAACTCCTTTTGTCTCTACAAGAAAAGTCATCGTTATACCGCACGGCGTCGAGCAATACCAAACAGCTCTTTCTTATGAACAGGCTCGAAACGCATTGCACATAACGCAAAACGATTTTGTTCTCCTTCTATTCGGATTCATTGCGTGGTACAAAGGAACAGACTGGCTGGTGGAAGCAGTAAAACAATCGAATATCACCGGTAAAAATCTCAAGCTGATTATTGCCGGGGGGCCGAATCCCAATCATGAATCAAAAGAGTTTTATCAGAAATATATTCAGGCTGTAGAAAAATCAGCGCAGAGCTCATCCGGCGCAGTTACGGTAACGGGTTTTGTACCGGAAGATGCCATATCGTCATATTTCATCGCTGCAGATCTCATCGTGTTTCCCTACCGTACGCTCATGTCGTCGAGCGGTCCGCTTTCACTTGCATTTTCATTTGGAAAACCATTTTTACTTTCAGAACAGCTCGAAGGAGTCACCAAAACAGAAGATATGCGATCTCTTATGGAGCAATATGCTATAGAAACGAGCACTATTACGTTTCCGCTCAACTATGAAAAATTTGGAGAAAAACTTACTGCTGTAGCTGCAAATTATTCCCTCCTCGAAACATTACAGTCGCTTTCCCGATCACTGAGAAAAAAACGCAATTTTGCCACAATCGCGGAGCAATACTATGAATTATTATTTGCGTAACCTACCCGCATTCGCCGAGTCAGACTCGGCATTCGCGGGAGATTCTTCATCCGCCAAAGCGGGTTCAGAATGACACGGATGAAAAAGACAATAATACCGGTAATAACACTTCTTGGCATAACGATCATCTTATTTGTGGCCAATTATACGCCGGGAACGTGGTTGACCGGTTGGGACAATCTTCATTCTGAATTTGACTTTCGCATGAATGTCGTGCGATCACTACAATCAGTATGGCAAGAATATCAGGGATTAGGACTGCTTGCCGGCATGGCGCATGCTTCAGATCTTATCCGTCAACTATTTCTCTGGATTTCATCACTAGTAATTCCTGACGCGATGCTCCGTTACTTTTATCATTTCCTTATGATTTTCCTCGGCAGTACCGGCGTCTATTTTTTAACCAGATTATTTCTCATGACTCAAAACTCAGAACCCAAAACTCACAACGCCTCGCTCCTTGCCGCTCTTTTCTACATCTTCAATCTCGGTACCATCCAGTATTTTTTTGTTCCGTTTGAACCCTATAGCACGTTCTGGGGCGCACTCCCCTGGTTACTGTTGACTGTATTTCACTATCTGAAAGAACAGAGCCGAAAAAACTTTACGATTCTCACAATCGTTCACCTGCTGGCAACACCCATGGCATATGTGCAAACAATCTTTCTGGTTTACGCTATCATCATTGCTGCAATACTCATCGTTCACTTCATACGCAATCGCACTGCGACTGCAGCAAAAACGATGATATTTATTTCTGGCGTTATATTCTGTGTAAATGCATTCTGGCTGCTACCCAATCTCTATTTTGTCAAAAACGATATACAAACTACACAGAATGCGATGCAGAATAAGATGGCAACAGAAAAGTTTTATGAAATGAATAAAAAGAGGGGCACTATCGCAGACTTTGCACTACTGCGATCATTTTACTACGATTTCTACGACTATAATCGCACCACTGATCAGTTTGATTTTCTCATGAAAGAATGGCGCAGTCACATGAGTAATCCTCTCGTTAACCTTATTGGCTATTTATTTTTTTGTGTTGTCATTCTCGGATTACTGCAAAAAAATCCGTACCGACCGCATCTACTAACATTATTTTCCATTACTGCGGTAGTATTCCTTTCCAACACGCCAATATTCTTAACTCTCAACGATATTCTCCGATCAACGCCGCTTCTCACCCAGATATTCCGTAATCCGTTTACCAAGTTTATCGCGCCGGCATCACTAATCTTTGCAATCGGCTTCGGTCTCGGCACCGCCAAACTCATGCAACTTTTACAACTCAGGGTTCATTACTCAAAACTCATAACCCTTATTCTTATTGCTGCTCTCATCATCTACGCTTTTCCTGCGTTCAAGGGTGAATTTCTTGCAAAACAGATGCGAGTAGCAATACCTAAAGAATACTTCGATCTTTTTGATTATTTTAAAACGCAGGACAAAAATGCCCGAATCATGAATCTGCCGCAGGGTACCTACTGGGGATGGTATTTTTATCGCTGGGGAGCACGCGGCTCAGGATTTTTATGGTACGGCATCGAGCAGCCGATTATGGACCGAGCATTTGACGTATGGAGCACACCGTTGGAAGGATATTACTGGGAACTTGCATATGCGCTGAAAAAACGGGACACCCGTTTGTTTAACGCAATTATTGATAAATATCAGATTTCCTACATCATTTATGATGACAACCTCATGTTTTCCGATTATCTAAATTCAATAAAAATTATTCTGAAGCAAAAAGATTTACTCGCCAACAATGATAAGGTCGCTCCGGTGGCAACATTTGGGAGCGTCACGGTATATAAAACGAAGCTGAACTACCCTATGAACAATAATGTAACCATAGGCCGCGATTTGGTAAATACGCAGCCGCCAGAAAGATACCAGCTGAAAGATAACCAGTATGCGACAGTGGGGCCCTATTATTCTTTTGAAAACGCGCCTGAATATTTTTATCCATTCGGAAGTCTCTTCTCAACACGATTCCAGAATGAACAAGCATTTTCCATAGAGGAAGGAAAAAATACTACAAAACTTATCGCAACGATCCCGAAAGGATCCTATCGGGTGAGTATCCCCTCACTTGCCGATGTGGAGCGCATTATTACTATTGAGCTTCGGGCGCGAAGACGCACGGGGAATCTCATCTTAAATCTTATCACTCGGACACCGGCACTCACCATAGGACCACGTGAGATACCAGAGCATGTTACTTCGCAAGAAATCACCATTTCGGTCGGTTCATCTGAGTTGCAAAACCCTTTGTTACTCAGCGTCAATAACAAAGATTTTTTTATCTTGCGGGATCTCACGGATCAAGAACGAGTAGTAGGTATCACTTACCTTACTAATGCGAGGTTGGCAAATTACTTCAGATTGTACTCTGCCCGCTCCGCCAAGATTATTCCGCTTGCCGCCACACAATTTCAGCAAGCAAAACCATGCGGTACGCTCAGAGGTGAACCGCTATATTCTTCGAGGGTTGATAAAGATGTACTCACTCTTATGGTAAAAAACACGGCGATCTGCTCAACATTCCATGCTCCGCTGCGTCTTACCGAACCATCACTCTTACAACTCAATCTCACCTACAAATCACAGACAGACGAATTCCCCAAATACTGTTTATTCAGCAAGATAGCAAATAGCTGCCTCAATAGAAAAGATTCATATTCATTCGGATTTTCCCGTCAACCCATTGTGATTAGCGAGTTTTTTGAAAGCGGAGATTATAAGAACGATGAGATTTTTACCAACCTTATTTTAGAGGCGGTTGCCGATGAAGATAAAGATCAAAAGAAAGAAATATTCTATCAAAATGCTGTTATTACAGCATATCCTTATTTAGCAACTATACCAATTGAACTCGAGAGGCTGGAAGATGTCTCAAAAGAAACAATACTTTCACTCTCAGAAAATACCACTATTACTGCTAAAATCCCCCGATTACAAAACTCACTCAGCTATGTGAATCCTATAGAAAACAACATATACAAAACCACCGCCTTAAATTATGATCGTTATATGACCGGACCATTTTCATTGGAAATGGCGGATGGTGAGGACAAATATCTGCGTGCAAAAGCAAACGACGCTTCATCATACCTATTATTCCGTGCAGTAGATCTGCAGGCCGGCAGCGGCTATCTTCTTTCCCTCACCACCCGTAATGTTAAGGGACTTCCGTTTAATATCAATATTTTTACGAATAAAGATTTCCGTAACTACATTTATACCTATTTACCGAAAACAGAAGAGTTTCGTACCAGTAACTATATATTGCCACCGATCTATGAATTTGATCACGGGGTAAATGTACTACTGGGAAACACTACGTATAATAGTCAGGAAGTAGTAAATGACCTGAAGGATTTGGCGATTTATTCGATTCCCTATGAATTTCTCACGAATATTAGTTTTCGTAGCTTTGCATTGACCACAACACAATCTACGTTGTCAACGCCACGCAGTGTGCAAAAAGAAAGGCTCTATCATTATTCAATAGCGGATGAGGTAATAACGGAAGGAGATATGTTGATGCTGTCACAAAGCTATCACAAAGGATGGAAGGCGTATGCGATCCAAGGGGGAAGTTTGATAGACAATTATCTTCCATTTTTATTCGGAGAGGAGATAAAGGAACATGTAGTAATCAACAATTGGGCGAATGGATGGAAATTGGATGATAGATGGAAAATGGTAGATGACGGATCAATTATCCTATTGTTTCTTCCTCAATATTTACAGTACGTTGGTTTTCTATTTCTTCTCGTGCCTATTGCTGTAATGCTGAAATACAGAGTATCGAAGTAACAAGACTTTCCCCTTAATCCTTACCGCTTTACCCTTTTATTGATGGAGTGATTCACGATACTTTGTAACTTCCTCTTTCATAATCGCGTCGAAGTTGGGGAATTTTGAGAGAATGTAGTATTTGACGCTGTTCCCAGTCTTATCCTGCTGATCAAGATCTTCAAGCGCCTTCATATCTTCATCAGTCATTGCTTGAGCAAGCCGGTACAACACGCTGTCAACAACATCGTCCGGTGTCAGACCGATGCCGTCTCCTCCGGAAATATTATTATCGGCAAGGTCTTTCAAAACAGCTTTTATTTTTGAAACATCATCTTGCATGTTATTTAAAAAATTATGAAACGCCTGGTTGCTGTGGAGCCTGAACTTGGGCTAATGCCGCTCCACGTGCAATCAATTCCCCAATATCCGGTATCTTTGTATTCTCCTCAAGCTTGACCGCTGCATCCAATACCAGCACCTCATCATTGCCAAAAATATTTTCATCAGGTTTTACGGTCAATTCTCCTACCACGTGTTTTCCGGCATTTTCGTTTTCAAGCTTTTCTCTGAATGCGTTCAGCAATGTGGTTACTTTTCGTTGGCCTTCAACACCGCCACCATAGTATTCGGTCATATGGTCAACCCACAGTTTTGCACCTTCCATAATGCGCGCATCAGTCGCAAGAGTCGGCTGACCACTTGCTGCTTCTTCTTTTTTCAGCTCTTCTGATATTTCTTTGAGGCGATCCGGTACCATTTTACCGGTCAATTCGGAAATCTGATCCATATCTGCGTGTACCGCATTATCGAGGAATGTGCCCCACAGCGAATTATTTGGTTCCCACACTTCATCTTCTTTTGGTCTCGATGCCTCAATGGGAGGCACTATGACTTCTCCTGCTTGCGGGATTGTAGGAGCAGGCCGATCTGCGATCTCAATGATACTGGGCGGTACCGGCGGTCCCGCTACTTCTCCCCAAGGCGGTATCACCGGTGCAACAGGCCCCCCACCTCGGCACATATCGAGTATTAACGGTACTAACGGTATCAATTGCTTTAGTCTATTTACCTTTTTTGGCTCTTCTTTTTTGATCGGGACCGGTTCACGTACCGTTTCCGGCTCAGGGGCACGGAGTGGCACTGGAATTGGCAACGGAATAAATTGTTCCGGAGGTCGGTCTTTGAAAATCTGCACTTCTCTGGTATCCGGATTATATCCGGCCACAACAACGGCAGTGTCGTCACTCAACGATATGTATAAATTTCCATTTGCCCGCAAATCTTCCTGCCTGATAGTTACTTCTTGACCGTCTCCTACCTGCAGAACAAGTTGGTTATCCTTGTTAAGCTGCATCAACACTGCTTGCCGTCTTTGCTCCGGTGACACGTTTCTCACATCTTCCGGTACGAGGACTCTGCCACCTGTCGGATGAGCACTATCAAGCATAAACGCAAGCTGGGGATTATCAGAGCCGGCTTCAAGCTGTGAGCCGATGCGGAGATTAAGATTAACGCTTCGTTTCTGACCATCTTCGCCATTGTTGAAGGTGTCCAACTTTTCTTCTGCTTTCTGGGAAAGGGGCGGTACTTCAGTACGGGCAAATCTGAGCGGATTCGGAGGAATCCTCGGCGATTCAGGAGAAGGAGTTATCGGTGGTCTCTCAAGTACGGCGAGTTCTGGCATAGATTATCTAATAATACCTTTCATCGTAGTCAAATTTTCCCCTCTTGTCAATACCCAAAAAGTAGTGTTGAATGATATAATTAGTGCTATAACCAAAGTATGAGAGCTCTTTCCCACCTTCAGGTGCGTAATCCCAAGGATGATGAAACACCGATTGAATCGGCCACCCAGATTTTTTCTTCCGTAGTGCCCTATCCCTATATTCCGCTGTGGAAACGCTTATTTATTACGCCAAAAACCTATGCGTTTGAGATCTATTTATTAGGTCAAACGGTATATTTTTATATCACTGCCCCCTCTGAAACCGAAACCTTTATCCAAAGCTTGATCACTTCTTCTTTTCCTCAATCAGTACTGCAAAAAACTACTGACCCGCTTGATATTATTTTTAGGTCGAAACATTTAGCCGCCGGCGAAGTGTGTCTTAACTCAACCTATATGTTTCCGGTCAAGACCTACATGGATTTTAAGGATGTCGATCCTATGTCATCGTTGCTTGGTTTTCTTTCCAAGCAGGATGCAAAAATCAAGATGGGAGTACAGATTATCATTACTCCCGCATCCTTTCCTTGGCAGAAGATGACAGTGACTACTGCCGGCAATCAGGTGCTTGACCCGGGATCCGGAAGATACGCACGTAATCCCCACCAGCTTCTTATGATGCGGAAAGCATCGTTTCAGGGCGGGAAAGCCGCAGTGCGACTGATTGTCGCGACCGATGAGAATCACCTTCCGCTCCGACCCTATCTGCAAAACCTTGCCGGTACCTTTGGCAGTTTTTCTCTCGGCGAGGGCAATCAGTTTATCTTCAAACGACATCTCTTTACCAATGGAAGATTTCTCAAGCGGATAAAAACTCGATCAACCCATCATTTTGAGCGCCGTCACCAGATTCTGAATGCGCAGGAGCTCGCCACGATCTGGCATCCGCCCGGTTACCTACTTGAGGGTATCAGAAATATCGCTTGGGGGAAAACACTTGCCGGAGAGCCGCCGGAGAATCTGCCGGTTGCCACCGATACCACGACAGAAGATGAAAAGAAAGGCATTAACTTTTTCGCAAAGACCGAGTTTAAGAATCGAGAGTCAATTTTCGGCATCAAAGATCCTGACCGGAGAAAACACCTCTATGTTATCGGAAAAACCGGAGCGGGTAAATCTACTCTTATTGCCAATATGGCAATTGACGATATTCGAAAAGATCGGGGTGTTGGCATCATCGATCCCCACGGCGACTTATCGGAAACAATTCTCGATTTTATCCCGAAACGGCGTCTCAATGACGTCGTGTATCTTGAGCCGTTTGATACCGAACGCCCCTTCTCACTCAATGTACTGGAAATAAGGAATCGTCAGCAGAAGGACCTCGTGGCTTCCGGTATCGTCTCAATTTTCAGTAAGTTGTATAAAGACAGTTGGGGCCCGCGGCTCGAATACATATTAAGAAATGTTATTTTTACCCTGCTTGAAGTTGAGGATGCTACACTGGTTGACGTCCTTAATATCCTCGCAAACAATGAATATCGGAAACGGGTCGTAGATCACCTTTCAGACCCGGTACTGAAGAATTTCTGGGAACGGGAGTTTGCCCGTATGCCGGATAAACTCAAGGCAGAAGCAATATCGCCGATTCAGAATAAGGTAGGTCAATTCGTATCGGCAAAAATGATCAGAAACATCATTGGCAAACCCAAATCATCAATTAATCTTGAGGAAATTATGAATGAAGGAAAAATACTGATACTCAATCTTTCGCAGGGAAAACTGGGTGAGGATAACGCTGCATTACTGGGAGCGATGATGATCACGCAGATTCAGCTTGCCGCGATGAACCGGTCTTTCATACGGGAAGAAGAACGCCGTGATTTCTTTTTGTACGTTGACGAGTTTCAGAATTTCGCAACATCATCATTTGTGAAGATTCTTTCAGAGGCACGAAAGTATCGCCTGGCGCTTATTCTCGCAAACCAATATAGCGAACAGCTCGAAGAAGATGTACAGCGTGCTATATTTGGCAATGTAGGAACATTGATCTCTTTTGTCGTCGGTGCGCGAGATGCTTATATCCTTACCAAAGAATTTGCTGAAATTTATACGGAAAACGATCTGGTATCGCTGGGAAAACATGAGGTTGTACTAAAACTCTCCATTGATAATATGACCTCTGCGCCATTCCCCGCCCGCACTCTTCCCTTGCCCGCACTGAAAAATGATAATCGGGAGAAAATCATCCGCTTGTCGAAGGAGAAATTTGGAAGGAAAGTTTGATTTTGGATCTTAGATGTTGGATGTTAGATCCTAGATGTCATGCTGAACTTGATTCAGCATCTTCCAATGAAGATCCCACCCTTTACCCTTAACGCTTAACCCTTATTCCTTTTAAAGATTTTCCGTAAACTGCTTACCACAAACGCGGCGGCGGCGCTACCAATCACCGCAGCAATCTCTGTCTTACTCATGTTTTTAACCTCGAGGATTTTCTCTACTGTCTCATTTCGAAGCGATCGTATTTTGCGAAATAACAGAAACATTACCACCGTCAGCGCAATGCTAAAAAGGAGAAACGAAGTCAGCACAATAATGCCAAGGATATAGAAGACGGTTTGGAGAAGCTGAAGATCCATAAGATGAAGTATAATACAATCAGAAACCTCATTGCTTGGTTTCGCACCGTAACATTTTGGTTCAGAAAGGAGTCAACCAATGCGCAACAAGATCATCGATGCGCTTTTTATCTCTTTTTGTTGGGCGATCGCCTTCGTTCTCGGTACGATCATGCAACTCGCCGGCCTAGACGACGAATCGCTCTGGGTCTCGCTGGATTGAAGAAATGATCACCAGAGGCCAACTCACCACCCTCATCGTCGGCATCATACTGTCAGTATGGGTCGGCGTGTTTCCCGAGGCGTTTGATACGCAGAGACAACTGAATATCTTTATGGCAACGACCCTTCGGATCGTCATCTTTGGCACCATTCTCTGGACGATCTCACAAGTCGTCATAGACTGGTGGAAATCGAAGAAAGGAGTCGTATGAAATACTGGGATTGGTCGGGAGATGCCGCAAACCTTGTGATCGCGGGACTGATCGCAGGCACGATCCTAAGCGTATTCTTGGTAACGATCGGATTGTTCCCATTATGGGCACCTTTCGTTCCGATGATCTGCCTGGTCGTCTGTCTGCTC
>CAZAJT010000032.1:0-12288 GCA_964485585.1 uncultured Gammaproteobacteria bacterium | reverse complement strand
GAGCAGCCCGGTAAGTAAATACCTGCCGGGAGGACTCCTTCCTTGTGATCCAGAGTGGCCAAATAAATTTTATCTCTATCAGGTAGATACCCCGAACGCAACATATTGTAGTACGGGCTTATCATGCCAGGCAAATACCTGTCCAGCTACCTTCTGTCCGCAAAAATATACTATCTATACAGATCTTGGTTCGGTGAATAACGGAAGAGGTACGGATTCCGATAGCGTAAGTTCCGGATGCATCGGCGGCGGCTGCGGGATTGATAGTGATTATGCTCCTGCACCAACTATACCGTTTGGGTTTGATTATGGCGTCTCCAACTCAAGTGTTCCGGTCAGCGATGAGTTTGCCTGTTATACAGCGAGCAGAACCTGCGATGCCTGCGGCACCTATGGTACGTGCAAAACTAATGCAGTCTGCTTTGATAAAGATAAAATCTACTCCACCGGCACGCTGTGCAGACAGAAAAACGGCCTATGAGTAAGGGGAAAGGAGTAGCGCTTCCCCCTATTTCAAGAAATTCAGCGGATTGAGTAACGTTCCATTCTCCCTTACCTCAAAATGCAGATGCGTCCCGGTGGATCGACCCGTTGATCCCATGGAGCCGATCTTTGCACCCTGATTTACTGCTTCGCCCGCTGACACATCAAGTGCAGACATATGAGCATACAAGGTTTGATAGCCATTCGCATGATCAATAATGATATTGCATCCATATCCGTATCGTAAGCATCCGCTATACACCACCGTGCCGGTGTCCGACGCAAGAATAGCAGGCGCTGCGGCATTGGCGATGTCAAGCGCCATGTGGTACCAGATCGGATATTGTGTGATGCCACCGGAAGTAGGCCAGATAAAATTGGATGATCCTTTGACTCCTGCCACAATCTTTGCAAAGTATTGTCCCGGCACCACCTTGGGTTGTTCTTCTTCTGGCGTACCGTCAGGCACATAGAGAATCTGGCCGGAAACAATCGCAAAAGAATCAAGATCTGCAAACTCGTTGAACGGGAAATTTACAATCTTCTGCGCATCCGTACGATATTTTTTTGCTATACTATAGATATTGTCACCCGACACTACTTTGTGCACCACGCCGGTGATTGGCGGCACTTTTATCTTTTCCCCCGGCTTTATCGTATCGGTTTTCATATTATTTGCCCATTTAATGCTGTCTATCGACACATCAAATTTTTTTGAGATAGAATCAAGCGTATCTCCTCCCAATACTTCATATTCAATGATCTTGTCGCGTGGTTTGGCCGATATGACAGTCCCCAAGCTCGTTTCTGCCGGATTGTAGGCGACAACTCCCGATTGACTGTTGGCAGGAGACTCTTCAAACGAGCTCACAAAAGGACTATTTTCTGCGATAGTCGGTCCGCCGATAAGCGCCGCCGCAACAAGTAAAAGAAACGATGTGTTGAGAAATGAAGTAGAGTACTTGCCGCGTTTGACGACAAGGAAGGCAACGATAACATTCTTAAACTGTTCAAATCCCTGACCAAATCGGAGGGCGCGCGTTTTACCGTATTCCCTCAGAAAAAGGAGAAACATCCGGAGCTCTGACATATGCGATACCGTCTATTGTACCACAATTTAGATCTTAGATCCTAGATTTACTAAATCCGAAATTCGAATACCCGCTTCGCCAAAGCGTCAGCGAGGCGAGTCGAAGCACGAAACAAATTCAAATACTATAAATTCCAATTACCAAGCACCAAGTTCCAAATAAGCACCAATGATCAAATTCAAAACAATTTGAATATTGGAACTTGAGATTTAGAATTTATTTGGAACTTGAAATTTGTTATTTGGTGCTTTTAGTTTAGCTATTGTTTCGGATTTCTGATTTCGTGCTTCGAATTTTATTCTAAGATCCAAGATCTAACATCTAAGATCTATTTCTCCGGGCTTGCTTCCTTCGGGAGCTGCAGCTTTGGCTCAACAGTCGCAGTCTGAGGAGTTGACAGTTTTAACTGTTTCGGTTCGGCGGATTGTGTTGATTGGGCTTTCTCTTCTTCCTTGGGAAGTTTTTTCTTCATTTCCTCAAGCTCCTGATTCGCTTTTTTATAATCAGCTTCATCTCGCTTGGGATCCGTGAGAGAAAGTACGCTTTGCATCTCTGCTACTGCTTTCGGATAATCCTGCTTTTGATAGTAGCTCCAGGCCAGATTGTAATGTGAATTGCTCCAGTCAGGCTTAAGAGATACTGCCTGCTCAAACATCTTGGTCGCTTCATCAAAATTCTTCATGGAGAAGTACACTCCTCCCAGATTTAACCGGTACGTTGGGTTCTGCGGATCAAGCATGATCGCACGCTGAAAGGAAGAGATCGTCCATGCGTCAGCTTCCTGCACGAGACCGAGGATACTTCGGTACACATTGGCAAGATTCTCCCAATTACCAGCCCGCATCGGATTGAGTGAAGCCGCTGCTTTTGCTTCTGCGATCGCCGCCTGCACTGCCTGAGAGATAGTCTGCCTATCCTGTTCGCTCAGTTGGGGTTGCTGCTGCTCCTTAGCATTCTGTGTTTCCTTGGGAGGATTTTCTTTTGCTTTCTGCTGGGCACTCTGCGAAATATTATTTGCGATGAGAAGATTTGTCTGTGAAAAATTCAGCCGGTAGCGTTCAATATAAGGATTGAGAATCACCGCATTGCGCTGGTTATCATAGAGCTGCTTGATATTTTTTTCTGCAACTCCCACTATTGCCCGTTTGAAGCTGTATTCAGCCACATATGCACGAGTCATAAAATATGCCAGTCCGCCAACAACAATAAGCGCAGTGATTGAACCGCCGATATACACCGGCACTACGCGCCGCATATCTACCGCAAATACATGCTCATGTTCATCTACTTCGCTCGCGCTTTTTACGCCCAGGAGTACGAAAAGCAAAAAGAAGAGCGTCATCGAAGGCGGAAAAACGAGAAGGGCGCTAACGATGTAAAGAACCGGCAACAGATTTTTTACCATTTGTCCTTGTTTCTTACCCCGTTCCATTGCTTCCCGCACCAGAGCGCTCACAAGGAGTATGAACGCGATGAAACCAAATACTCCGGTCTCGGTAAAGATATGAAGAAACGCCGACCTGCTTGCATTAAATGATTGTATCTGCCAGAGTGGCGATTGATTATATAACATATCTTTCGATCGTGAAAAAATCGAGCTGAAATTATCCACTCCGACTCCAAAAAGCGCAGTCATCGGTTGCTTGAGCGTCTCGACCGCTGCATACCATGACACGGTAAGGGGCGGCAGAACGAGTCCGGTTTTCACGATTGCGTAACCGTTGGTCAGGATAGCCAGCACGAGCAGCGTAAGGGATGCCAGAGACGGTAATAGCTCCCGTGCGGTACGGCTTGGATTATCAGATCGTTTTTTGGAAAATATCGATACCAGTTGTACGACCGCAAAAAAACCAAGGAATAACAGAAGATCAAAGGAACTACCGAGAGGAGTAAAGTTCGGATTTTTCAAAAATTCTAGACTGGACGGCAATGCTGTTGATTTGAGAGGATTAAAAAAGAACACGATCGAAAGAAGCGCGAGCACAAGACTAGCTAAAGAAAGAATATTCATAACCTGCGTTGCAACCGCTTTATTGGTCCTTGATAAATAGTAGTATAGTAATCCAAGACCACCCATCGCGACTAGACCAAGATGAACATTGAGAAGCGCCTGCACCTTGTTGGGCGAAGTAAGGAGAATCGAAAGAGCGACCGTAAAAAGAAATAGTGCTACAACGCTGTCAAATACACCGCGCACCCAGACAAATTTCCTTGACGTGACGAATTCGATTCCCGATACCGCGACGAGTACCAATATGCCATATGCGAGAAGATATAATTTATTTGTCATAAAAAATTCCTGCGTAGTCGGGAGAAAGAAGAGAGGAAAGAGAAAGACAATAATCAGTAAAATAATTGATTTTGCTGCGTGAAAAAGAGAGTGCTGGTGAGTAGTGGACATAGAGAATTAAGAAACTAATAATGGTTCTATTGCTCGATTGCTCAATTGTTCTATTGCTGTATAGCTACAGCAGTAGAACAATTGAACCATTGAACAATCGAACAGTGCACTTTTAGATTCATTCAGTGTAAAGTCTCGAAAAACACCTGTCAAGACGAAAATGATTTTTATTGTTCCAAAGCCCGTTCTACCTCAAGTGCTGCGGCAATCCCCATCCCTACTGCAGTGCCCGCCTGTCGGTACACGCTGTCAACGCAATCTCCCGCCGCAAAAACCCCGGGAACGGAAGTCGTGTATTGATAGTTGGGGTTAAACTGGTATAAATTAGTTAAACTGGTTGAATTGGCTTCTGCTAATTTAACTAGTTCAACTGATTTAACCAATTTAACTATATTAATGGCTTTTCTCTGACTCGTAAGGATATATCCCTTCTCATCGAGCTCAATCTGCCCCTTAAATATATCGGTATCGGGTTTATGGCCAATGGCAATGAAGAGACCATCTAACTTAAGAGTTGAATTGGTCGAGCTAGTTGAACCAGTTAAACTAGTTGTAACCAGTTTAACTTCTTCAACTTTCTGTTCTCCTATCACCTCAACAACTTCCGTATTCCAGATCACCTCAATCTTCGGATGCTTGAGCACCCGATCCTGCATAATTTTTGAAGCGCGAAATGCATCGCGGCGGTGAATAATGTAAATTTTTGAGGCAAATTTGGTAAGCGTGAGCGCCTCTTCCATCGCGGTATCACCACCGCCGACAACGCCGACAACCTTTTCTTTGAAAAAGAAGCCGTCACAGGTTGCGCACGCTGACACTCCCTTACCTCTCAACCGTCGTTCTGATTCCAACCCGAGCCAGATTGCTTTTGCGCCCGTTGCTATTAGGATAGCATTTGCTAAGTATCTATTGGGAGCGGGTGACGCGAGACGGGGGGCACCAATTGGAGTCGCCTCATTGAGGCGCGACAATTGGGGCTGGCGAGCGGCAGGCCCCGCGATCGCTTCAGAAAGATAGATTTCGAAAGGTCTTTTGGAAAAATCAACGCGCACGACATTCTCATCGACGATTCTCGTCCCAAACTTCCTCGCGTGACTGCGCATCTTCTCAATAAGCTCAGGTCCGAGAATGCTTTCAAATCCCGGATAATTTTCAACATCAGAAGTAAGCGTAAGCTGCCCGCCGGGAGGAGAACCCGCAAACATGAGTGGATTAAGATTCGCGCGCGCATTATAGATCGCGGCAGCAAGCCCTGCCGGCCCCCCACCGATTATGATTATGTTCTCAACAGAATTCATAGTTTTTAGTAATTAGTTGTTAGTGTTTAGTTTCCGTCATTCCTACGAATGCAGGATGACATATGTATTTAACTAATAACTAAACACTAATCACTAAACACTCATAAGTTTATCGCTCTCTCAATCATCCTCATGATCTTCTTGCTATCCTTCGGAGGAATATGACGAGCGATGTCGTCAATCACCATTTCTTTTGAGAGTCCATCGATCGCTTTTTTCACGGCAGAAACTTGCTGGAGAATTTCAGAAATGTCGCGCTTGCTCACCGCCATCTTCTGTATCCCTTTCAGCTGACCGATGATTCTATTTATGCGCTGTGTTAAATCCATAAAACCGTTAATTTCGTTAACCATTGTTGACTATAGTCCATAGACAAATTATAACGTAGATTCTAGTATTTAGTATTTAGAATTTAGTATTTAGAAATAATGAATACGTCTATTACTTCTTTTACCCATCTTATTGTTTGGCAAAAAGCTCACGCTTTAGTTCTAATGATATATAAACTTACACAAATCTTTCCGAGAAATGAAGCGTTTGGATTAAGTGCACAGATAAGAAGAGCATCAATATCGGTAACGAGCAACATTGCAGAAGGATTTGGAAGAAAGAACGCAAGGGAAAAGCGTCAATTCTATTATTTCGCTAAATCGTCACTAACAGAAGCTCAGAATCAATTACTAGTGGCAAGAGATGTTGGATATATAAAACGAAATGAATTTTTAACAACTGCTAATTTAACCGTTGAAGTTATGAAGATGCTTAATAAAGTTATCACTACATTCCCCCAGTAGATCGAAACCCTTAAATCTTAGACCTAAATACTATATACTAAATACTCACTTATTCAAACTCTCCAAAAACGTTTTATTATCTTTCACTTTCGACAGTTTGCCGATCAGTGCCGTAATGCGCTCTTCAGGAGTCAGAAGCCCCAGCATTCGGCGCAGCGTCGTGATGCGCTTTAAGGTATCAGCGTCAAACAGTAACTCCTCATGGCGAGTGCCTGACTTTTCCGCATCAATCGCCGGATAGATCCTGCGGTCCGCAAATTTGCGCTCCAGATGCACCTCCATGTTGCCGGTCCCTTTGAATTCTTCATAGATGAGATCGTCCATACGCGACTCAGTCCCGACAAGCGCCGTGCCGATAATAGTGAGACTCCCTCCTTCTTCACAGTTGCGGGCCGCGCCGAGGAATTTTTTTGCAGGAAAGAGCGCTGAAGGATCAAATCCTCCTGACAACGTTCTCCCTGAACCAGTGACAGAAAGATTGAATGCCCGGGCGAGTCGGGTAACCGAATCCAAGAGAATAATTACATCATGTCCTTGTTCCACGAGCCGTCTCGCGCGCTCAAGCGCAAGATTTGCAACCTTTACTTGCTGACGCGGCGACTCATCAAAGTTTGACGCAGCAACTTCACCCTTGATAAATCGCTTCAACTCTGTTACTTCTTCAGGGCGCTCACCGATGAGAATTGCCATGATTATCGCATCAGGATAATTCTTCGCAATAGCTTGCGCAATGTCTTTTAAAAAGGTCGTCTTTCCTGCCTTTGGTTGGGAAACAATGAGTGCTCGCTGACCAAATCCGACGGGAGCAAGTAAATCAATGATACGGGTGGAAAGAATTGTTGTTTCTGTTTCCAACTTGATCTGTTTGTTTGGATGGAGAGAAGTAAGCTGATCGAAGTTTTTCCGCTGTCTGCTTTCCTCCTCAGTCATTGCGACACCATTGATTTTCTTAATGAGCAAGAGGCTGTGAAAGCGCTCTCCTTCTTTGGGAGGACGGGCTAAGCCTTCAACTTCATCGCCGCGTCTAAGCCAAAACCGGCGAATCTGCGATGTTGACACGTAGATATCACGATCGGGGTTTATAACATAATCCTGGCGCAGGAACCCGTATCCGCCAAAGGTAATATCAAGAATACCTTTTGCGACATAACTCATCTTGAGATCTTCTCTGAGTCGATCACCAACTTCTTCATTTGCACCATTCATTTGCTCATCAGCCATAATCGGTTTCTCTTCGTATTTGTCCAGAATTGAATCAACATCAAGCGAAGAATCATCCCCATGAGAATCGCTCTCATCGGTAGGATACTTTTTAAAAGACATAGGATAAATGAATTAGTAATACAAAAGGCAGAACTGTTGTCATTCTGATCCCGCGTAGCGGGAGAAGAACCCGAGGGATCCTTCGCAATCGCTCAGGATAACAATCTTTTACCCTTTGAGTTTTGACTTCTTAATGAATGCACCAAATCAGAAGAACCTTAAATAATAAGATGCTCGCGGAAACTATTCAATCGGATCACAAAAAGAATAAAATGAAGATCCTCCGGATGAGGGAAAGTGAAACTTTTTCCTTGCGAAAGCAAGGGGAGATGGAGTCGAAAGTCCACGGACGATCGCTCATACCATCTCATTATCCTTAGTAGGACTTACCCTAGGACTGGTGATAGCGTTTAGAAAAAGTTTTCAATTTGCTTCCTCAAGTGGAGGATCAAGCCTATTCTACCCCATCACCTTTCGATTTGTCAAGTGTATGTTATGGATGGGTAGATAGGTGACACCTGAAACTTGTAATAATAATACTCGATAGGGCTCATATATTTCAAGGTTTGATAAGGTCTCTCAAAGTTGTAGAAGATGAGCCATTCAGTCAAACGCTCATTTGCTTTAAAGAGATTTGTTTGGGTTAGTAATGGTTCAAAATACTCATCAGTTTCCATAAACTCCTCCTGAATAGTACGGTTAAATCTCTCATCTACCGCATTGTCTTTAGGAGTTTTCACACGAGTGTAGATGTGGATGATTCCAAGCTTTTTACAGGCAGTATCAAAGTAATGGGCAAACTCACTCCCATTATCCGAAAGAATAACGGCAATCTTTCCATTAACAAGTATCTGTAATCTCATCAAGAAATCAAAAGCAGATAGTGATGACTTGTTAGTATATACCCGAGCATAGGCAATCTTCTTTTCCCACTCTACAGCCGTCACAATGTACCGTTTGATCCCATAGGGTAAATACAAGACTATGGTATCGGTACAGAAGAAGAATGGTTTTTCTTCTGTTATGTAATCGGTCGTGTTTACGTTATTAATCCTTAACTTTTTTCCTCCCCAGTGTTTCTTTCTAGACCTGATCTTTGAAGCTTTAACTGGATCATAGTAAAGTTCATGTTTTTCAATGACCTGTTGAATGTGATGCTGGGAGATATATGTACCATACTGTTTCTTGTACAGAATCTGTAACTTCTTTTTCCCCAGCCGTATATGCTTTTCTCTTAAATGTTTGATATTCATCTCCTCATGGAAGGTTAACTCAATCTTACGTTTAGTGTGCGGGGCACGACCAACATCCTCCAATGCAGAAAGCTTCTTACCTGATAATTCATAGCGATGTTTCCACTTATAGAAGTTTTTCCTTGATAGTTTAAATGCTTTACAAGTTGCCGCTACGTCTTTAATCTGGTAGGAAAACTCAAGCATAGCCAGTCTGGTTTGTGCAGTTTCTGTTATTCCCATTTCTTCACTATACTGTCTTGCTTTCCTCAAAAACCAGTACGGAAGATTGTGGGTTATTGAATAACTACCACTATCTGATAATCTGCCTTTCATAGGTCGACTCGTTTTGATACAGAAGTGTTACCTATGTTTCTCATCTTCTCCAGTGTATAATATTCCTATGAATCGTAGGATGCTCCCGTATCTTTTTCTCATTGCCTTGATCGTCATTCTGGTCTTTATCCTGGGTGTCCGTTATGGATCTGGAGTGTCAGTAAAAAATCAGGTTGTTCAATTCGTTTTGTCTCTCACGCCGACCCCAAATCAACCAACCGCTCTCCCTACTCTTACATTCATGAATTTTGAAAATAAGCACTGCGGTCTCCGTTTCACTTACCCATCCTTCCTCCTGATAGAAAAAGAATCTACTACTTCTGCTTCATTTGCACAAAACAGTACTCGGGCACTAAGTATATTGTGCGATAAAAAAACCCTGCAACTTGATCCTTCAGAAAACGAACGCTTCGCAACGCAAGAAGTTACGCTCAAAAATCAGAAAATTACCAGTCGGGTGGAGAAAGGGGAGAAGGGGGAATTTTTCCATTTCCAAATTAAGAATCCTCGGAACGGAAAAGTGATTAGCGTTACAGTAGAAAAAAACCTGTTTCCGTTGTTTGAGAAAACAGTGGAATTTTTACCATAGTATTTAGTATCTAGTATTTAGAATTTAGGGAAATCAAGTGGAGTATATACATATCCTCAATACTATATTCCAAATACTAAATACTTTCTATAAGATATTATGACTAAATTAACAATCGCCTACTTCGGCACCCCTGATTTCTCAGCTCGGTTGCTTGATAAAATTATTACGGACGTGACTTTACCAGTTGAAGTGAAACTCGTTGTCACCCAACCGGATAAGAGAGTAGGGAGGAGGCAGCTCTTCACTCCATCGCCGGTAAAAAAAGTCGCGGAGAAGTATAAAATACCGGTAACATCTAAGATCCAACATCTAAGATCCAACATCCATCTAGCACTTCTGTATGCTTACGGCGAAATCATTCCCAAAGACGTCCTCGCGCAACCCCGCTTCGGTTTCTGGAACATTCACCCATCGCTCCTTCCCAAATATCGTGGTGCCTCACCGATGGCATACCCGCTCATGCTGGGGGATACGCAAACCGGCGTCACCCTTATGCAAATGGATGAGCTGGTGGACCACGGCCCCATCATCGCGCAGGAGAAAATTGCGATTCGCTCTGACGACAAACGGAGTGATTTGGAAGTTAAGCTAACCGATCTGGGTTTTGAATTGTTTAAACGTGTCATCCTGAGCGTAGCGAAGGATCTCCCACGCATGTGGGAATCAAATCTGGCATTCGCCAGAGATTCTTCTCCCGCTACGCGGGATCAGAATGACGAGGAAGCAACCTACACTCGCCTTCTTCGCAAAGACGACGGTTTCATTCCTTTTGGAACATTCCAAAAACTCGTAAGAAATGAACCAATAATTCCCGCAGAATTCCCGCCTCCCATCCTCGACTACTTTGAGAAAAACAAAAACGAATCCTTTGAAAATTTCAAATTAAAAATTTCAAATCCCGCGAAAGTCTTCTACAATCTCTTTCGCGGTCTCCACCCTTGGCCCGGCCTCTGGACTCTTTTACCACTCCCCTCCCCTACTCAAACGCAAAGATTGAAACTGACGCAATTATCGTGGAATAACGCAAAAATTATTTTGGAAAAAGTACAGCTTGAAGGAAGAAATGAAGTTGATTTTGAAACATTTCAAAGAAATTATAGAATTTAACATTGACACGAGTTTCGCAGTTGTCATTCTGATCCCGCGTAGCGGGAGAAGAATCTCTCGCGAATGCGAGACTGAAACAAGTTCAGAGTTCCTTCGTCGCTTCACTCCTCAGGATGACAGGAAGTGCGAAACTCGTGATTGAGTAATTGGGATTTGATTGTACCTGCCTGCCGGCAGGCAGGAATTGAAAATTGAGAATTGAAAATTACGAACCTACACCCTGAATAACGTTCCCACAAAGTAGGCGACAACCGCAGCAACACCACCGATAAAGAGCGTTTCCCCTACTGATCGCAGCAATCCCTGTTTACCCACTTTCCAGCGCAAGATCCCAAGGACAAACAATGCTAACGCCGTTGCAGCTACAGAAAGCGGAAATACATTCGGATCGAAACGAAATAAAATGTATGGAATAAGGGGAATGAGCCCAAAAGTGACAAACGATGCGAAGGTGGCGGTTGCCATGAGTGTCGGATTGTCATTTTCCGGATTTGCCATCTCAAGCTCCTGCGTCATCATAAACTCCAACCAGTATTTCTCATTGCTTGCATAAAGATCAACGAGTTTTTCAGCGTGCTCCTTTGAAAACCCTTTATTTATGAGAATAACAATACTCTCCTCTTTTTCAAGACGCGGATTGGTTCGAATCTCGTGACGCTCCTTATCTTTTTCACTCCGATACACATCCTGATCGGCGCGGGAAGATAGAAAATTTCCTAATGCCATTGACACACCATCGGCAAAAAGATTGGCAAAACCGAAAAGAAGCACGATGATCATCGGCATCGCGCCAACATTCTGCGCCTGCGCGCCGGTGAAACCCGCAACTACGGCAAACGTCGTAACAATACCGTCACTCCCCCCATACACAATCTCCCGCAAGTAGGTAGAGAACGGCGAAATCTTGTGCTCTTCTTCAAGATGTTTTTGTAGATTGAAGGATTTCGATGTCATACGATTATTGTAACAGGCGCTTATGGTTAATTTCTAATTCAAAATTTGAAATTTTTAATCAATCTTTAATGACTCAATGTTTAAAACATTTCAAATTGTAAATTGAAAATTTATTAGTTGATCTTTTTCAATCCTCTCCCTCACTCCATCCATAAACCGCTCCATCACCCACAAATTGTGGTATGTTGCTAATGAATAACCCAATAGTTCTTTCTGTTTAAATAAGTGATGAAGATATGCCTTCGTGAAATTTTTACACACATAACACTCGCACCCCTCATCAACCGGCCTCAAATCTTTCTTATAAATACTTCTATTAATATCAATATGATTCTGGCGTTTTGATCTGCTGGTGGGTGACGCGAGACCGGGGGCACCAATTGGAGCCGCCTCATTGGTTGCTTTACTGAGGCGCGACAATTGGGGCTGGCGAGCGGCAGGATCCACCAGCATTGACAACGTGCTTTGCAGATTGTACAACGCGCCCATCCTCGCTAATCTTGTCGGCTCGACGCAGTCAAATGTATCAACTCCGAAACCAACGAGATCAATGATGTCATCGGCATGTCCAATCCCCAAAGCATGTACGGGCTTATCCTCCGGCAGATATTCTACCACCCACTGAAACTGCTCCTGCATCTGTTCTTTCGATTCACCCACCGATATTCCGCCAACCGCAATACCGTCTACTAGCTGGGAAGCAACAAACCGTGCGGACTCTCTTCGCAAGTCCTCGA
>CAZAJT010000031.1:0-12313 GCA_964485585.1 uncultured Gammaproteobacteria bacterium | reverse complement strand
AAAGATTTGTCTGAATAGCAAATGCATTCTGTTGTGAGGTTAACGTTAAATTTGCTGTTCCTGATGTTGATGTTAATGATAATGCACCGGTAGTTAATGTTAATCCGTCACTTGCTGTTACTGTTGAAGAAAATCTTCCCGTACCGGTTACATCAAGAGTTGTTCCCGGAGCAGTAGTACCAATACCCACTCGCGTATCATTGGTATTTAAGTTGAGTAATCCATTCTCAATATTCAAAGCACGTACTGAAGAATCTGCAAGGTTAATGGTTGTCGCATTGGCAAATGTCCATGCGTCAGCATTTGATGTAACAGTATCTCCCGCAGCATCACCAATCGTAAACGCTCCATTTATTCGTGCTGTTCCGGTTACTTCAAGTCCATATCCCGGAGCTGTTGTTCCAATCCCAATTCTACTGGCTGAGGTATCGATACTAAACAAATTAGTTTGTACGGCAAACGCATTCTGTTGAGAGGTAAGAGTAAGATTTGCTGTTCCTGATGTTGATGTTAATGATAAAGCTCCGGTAGTTAATGTTAATCCGTCACTTGCGGTTAACGTTGATGAAAACCTTCCCGTACCAACTACGTCTAATGTTGTTGATGGTGTAGTGATTCCAATTCCTACATTTCCCTGCACGAGTAATCCATTACTGGGAGCAGCGTACGTTGCGTATCCTGCTCCGATTGTTGTTCCACCTGATACGGCAAGAGTAGAGCCGGGAGCGGTTGTTCCTATTCCAACTCTCGAACTACTCGTATCAACGCTAAAAAGATTTGTTTGAATGTTTAAGGCATTCTGTTGTGATGTTAATGTTAAGTTCGCTGTTCCTGATGTTGATGTTAATGATAAAGCTCCGGTTGTTAATGTTAGTCCATTACTTGCCGTTACTGTTGAAGAAAATCTTCCTGTTCCTACAACATCCAAGGTAGTTCCCGGATTTGTGGTTCCGATACCAAGACTGCCTCCATTCGTAAACGTAAATAAGTCAGCACCAGATGAGTTTTGAAAAGAAACCAGACGTGAAGTTTGAGTGCTGTTGCCCCGTATTAATAATTGAATCTCGTCCGTATCTCCAACAACTGAAAGTTTTCCGCCTGCGCTTGTTGCGCCGACTGCTACATTATTTGTCAGAGTATCCAAAAGAACGAAACCGCTTGATTCATCCCAGGGGCCTCCATTTCCACCGGTGCAGTTATCCGAGTTGTCACACACTTGTCTGCTTCCCCAATAGAGTACGCCTGTTGGGGTACTCGCGGCACCAGTAGTATTTAAGATATCGTAGGTTCCTCCTGCCGCGCCTAAGCGAATCGTACCTTGCACATCGAGTGTTTGGGAGGGAGCAGTGGTACCAATACCCACTCTACTTGCTGATGTATCGAGACTAAAAAGATTTGTTTGAATGTTTAATGCATTCTGTTGTGAGGTTAACGTTAAATTTGCTGTTCCTGATGTTGATGTTAATGATAAAGCTCCGGTTGTTAATGTTAGTCCATTACTTGCGGTTAACGTTGATGAAAATCTTCCGGTTCCAGAAATATCGAGCTTTGTTGATGGAGAAGTAGTTCCGATTCCTACGTTCGTACCATTATCAAAGATTAAAGAAGTGGTTAATGCATTTGTTCCAGACCATTTGGTAACATAATTTGTAGTGCCAGAACCCGTTGGCAATGTTCCGCTTGAACCGTAGATTGTTCCGTCAACTTCCAGATTTCCGGTAACATAAAGATCGTCACTCGTTGAGGTATTATCAAATGTGCCGCTGCCGATAATTACATCGCCGCCTGACACATGGAGTTTTCCAGACGGACTCACCGTGCCGATTCCAAAATTTCCTCCGTTCGTGATAATTGCTTTCGTATCTGAGGCGGTTTGAAACTTGAGCTTGCCGCTCCCGCTTGCGTCCAGCACAATATCACCGGAGCTGGCCGATTGTACGGTAACTGCGTTGGCGCTTGAGATTGCGAATGTTGCGCTGGCGTAGGTTGAACGAATTCCCGGGGAAGAAATTGCTACCAGCATGTTCCCATCTTTGTCAAGGTACGGTATTGTTGAAGTACTGGTGCCTGGAGGTAATCCTTGCACTGTTTCTGCATTCATTGCATAACCTACCGTTGCGATCTGCTGACGAGGCGTCATCTCACTGTCAGATCCGACCATGATTCCCAACCACATGTTTGGACTCTCGGTAAATACATTACTCCCAATTTCATTGCCGCAATCTTTACCGATAAGTACGGAAATGACGCCGTCCGGATCGGGCGTGATCGAACAGGCGCCAGATGTATAGAGATGGTCAGTGCTCGCTTTCCCGTTGTAGAGCTTAAAAGTTACGTTCGTTGCCGTAGTAATAGGATTCCCAAGACTGTCAGTGAGTCTTCCCTGAAAAGATAAGATGCGCGAGCCTTTTACCGGTGTAGACGGATAGGCAAGCGAGGGAATGAGGTTGGTTTTTTTGAAAAATTGATTAAAGACAGCCGCTCCGAGAAATGCCATGAAGATGAGGAGAATGGAGAAGGTGATGTAGTGGATGTTGGATGTTAGATGTTGGATGTTAGACCTGTTATTACGAGCTTGATTTGGGATTCGGTTTTCGGCTTTTGGAGATTCTGAACCACGTTGAGAACGATCCAGACGTGAGCTTTCGTTATCAATGAGTCCAATCACGTCTGAGACTTTTTGCTCGACCGCATCGGTATTGAGCCCTGAACTTATAAGATGTCTTTTGAAATCCTGCAGAGATGAGCCGAGGTTTACTTTTGCCATTGATATATTTTCTACGTGTTTTGCTGGGTTACGATCGATCCATCCCTGAGTAATACAAAAGCTAAAAAACTTTCGCAATGTCGAAAGACGACGATTGATAGTTTTGCTTGGTAATTGAGATTGCTGCATGTAAGTGAGGTACGCTTGTATAGTCTCTTTCGTTAAATGAGCGAGAGGTTCTGAGCTATCAAGAGAAAGCCATCCGAGGAAATAGCGAAGATCCGAAAGGTAATTCTTGATTGAAACAGGAGAAATATTTTCCGCAACAAGGAATTTCTTGAATGAAGATTCAAAATTATACTGATTATACTGAAAGAGCATGTACTCTTATACTAAAACAATTATAAAAAGAATGTCAAGAGGTATTTAGGTAGTGTTGTGATATAGTTAGAGTGGATTCGATTTTTACGCCATTTCTATCTTATAACAATATTTAATCAAGTTTAATTGATTTAACGTAGAGTTATTTTAATATACTATAAGTATCAATATGCATCATTAAACTTATAGTATTTTAGTACTATAGTAGTAGTGAACCTTTACAGTCTTTTTCAGCAGCGTTTGTATCAAGAGTAGTTAACGCAGCAGTTGTTTAACACAGCGTCTTACCTGCTCAATCTATTACTATTTACTGACAACACAATAAGAATTACGTATTTATCGTAGACGTTAACTATTTATTTTTTTATTTCGGTTTTTTGGCAATTTAGGTCTACAATTTATTCCAAACCTTCTTTTTATTTTTCTAGCATTCTTTATAGCTATTTGCTAGGTAGTTACTTTTTCTTGACTCAGTGACTGAAATTGTTTATGCTGGCTGTAGAGTATGAAAAAATTTATCGCAACCAGTCTTATTATCTTTTTTGTTCTTCTTATTTTTTCAGGTTTATTCTGGTTTTATGAAGCGCGATTTCTGGTGGGTAGAGCAAGTACCATCGGATCAGGTTTTTCCAAAGATAATTCGTATGTATTCATTAGTCCGCTTCGGGCAAAAGCAAATAGCCAGGAAAAAATACGCGTCACCGTATTCATTCTGAACAACCAGGGACTTGGCGTAGCCGGTAAAAAAGTGTTGCTTGACGTAGGTAAGGAATTAGCCGTTGAAACAATTCAAGGGGTCACTGATCCACTGGGAAAGGCTGTTTTTGACGTTTCCAGCGGCGAGGTCGGAGAGTACAACCTTGGAGTGAAGGTTGACGAAACGGTTTTACCCCAACAGGTACACGTGACATACTACTAATAAGGTCAATTTCCAATTACCAAATTCTTAAACAGTTTAAGTATTGAGATTTGGAATTTATTTGGAGCTTGAAATTTGAGATTTGGTGTTTTTAAATACTCCTAATGTCAGTATTCAAAAATAAATTATTTGAGGCTTGCAGTCAGTCTGATTATTTTTTTACCGAACGAGCAATTCATATTTTTCACGAACGACTATGGATTTAATTCTGTGGGGATGGAAGAGCTTCAGGCCTAGTAAAGCCGCTAGTACGACTTGCACGATAATAATAGTTTCAAGCAGTCTTCCTTGCAGTGTTTTCCATAGGAGCGTCAGATAGTGAAAAACAATCATCCAGACCGGAAGAACTTTTAGATTGATCGTGATACTTTTTGGGGAAGGAGCTGATTGACTATCGCTTCCGGCATAGTTAACTTGGGTAAATATTCGGTATGATTGGGCTTGTGATGACGGAAACGCAATAGAAAAATTACCTTTCTTATCTGTGGTAACCGTGTAGTTGGGGAGCGTGTACGCTGCTACTTCTTTAATAAGAGACGGTAGTGATTTATTTTCGTTCGTATGTACAATCAGATTAATTTCGCTGTTCGGAATAGCTTGACCGCTGAGGATCACCACGTCTCCGGTATAGTAGGCGCCTTTGTTTACCGAAAGCGTTGAAGGCAAGAGTACTGGACCGATTGATACGTTGTATGTGGTTGGAAATGACGGTAGGCATACCGGAGGTGAGGTACGACCAAATTGATCCTGGCTTGTGAGACAGGCTTCGCGGGGAGAAAATGGTGAGAAGCGATTCGTGAAAAGAAAATAGCCGGTATCGTCGGCAAATGTTTCGTCCTTTATGCCAACTCCTTCGAATGTGACAAGCGCTCGGGGAGAAGTGTAACCATAAAGGCTGAAACGGTATTCGCCGACAGAAACAGCGTTTGATACCTGTGCGTTTTTCGTTACTGCCCACAGAGGAGTAGGAGCAATAAAGAAAGTAGTTAGCAATAGCAGTCCGACTATTCTTCTCATACTTACATTATTACAGATATTACTATTGATCTGCAAATGGGTCCTGTCCCTCGCTTTTCTCCCACTGTGCTCGTCCACAGATATTGAGGGACTGCGCGCAGTGGGAGCCCCTCTAGCTCGCGACACCCATTTGTTCATATCTGCTACATGATACATGCTACCTATTTCAAACATCTAACATCCAACATCTAAGATCCAAGATCTCATCAATCTCTTTTCCTAGATTGTTTCAACAGTCTAACGGTATTCTCCCGGTCGCCGTTTACTTTTCTTGGCGCTTGTTGAAGGTGTTTGATCAAAAAATACAAAATGAGCAGGAAGAGGATAAGAGTGATAACTACTTTCCATGGGATGATCCATATATCAGTGCTTTGGATTATTGTTTGGCCTTGATTTCCATACACTGCAGACAGTGTTATACGGTATTTTCCCAGCATCCATCTCGTTCCAAGTTGAAATTGGTATGCCCGCGACGCATCGGGAAAAATGTTATATTCGGGCAATTTCTGTTCTTCCACAACGTTACCAATCAAGTCAGCAATGCTCAGTGTTCCCTGCGGTCTAATTTTATAGCTTCCACTGTTATGTATCTCAAAAGCAATGGTTATCGGACCTTGTTCGATAATGCGTTGCAGGGAAAAAGCGCTGACATCTGCTTTTTCCTGAGTGATTCCGGGAATTCGAATGGTGACCAGTGATCCGATACGCGATCCAGTGTACACGTTCGTTCCATTGTTAGGGTTATTCTCTCCAGACGAACTATTATACATCTCAAAAAACACTGCTGCATATTTTTCGCCCGGTAGTGCATCGTTGGGGATTGAAATAGTTATAGGCAGAGTTATCGATTCCTGGACAGGGATCGCGATTTCATTTGCAGGAATATTTATCCACGTTCGTGCTGAGTAACGGGTACTGAGCGAGGTAGGATCTTCAAAAATAGTCGGCGCTCCGTTTTTTTCCTGCACCATAAAATCATACGCTTTGAAAGAACCGACAACTACCGTGTCAGTCGGATTATATAACGTGATAGGTATCTCGGATTCTTCTCCCGGCCGCAGTTGGATCTCGTGACGGATAGGAGTCAGGCGAATGGAGATGGATTCCTGCGCGCTTACCCAGGTAGTATGTAGTATGTAGTATGTAGTAAGAATGAGAAATGAAATAATATAGAGAGAGAGATTTCGTTTTTTCATACGTGAATAAATTGCTGCCTGTTTCATGCTAAAACACTGGAACAGCGGTATACGTTACCGTATTAAAATAATAACCTGCCGGTTGAGCTGGCGGGATTGCGAGACGATAACACACAGCAACATCATGCGAGTTCACGCTTCCGGAATTTTTCATGATAGTCTCTGCCTGCTCGTTTGCTTCCTTATCTGGTAATTGTTTTGCGGAAAAACTACTGCCACGTTCGTTAAAAGTAAAGACTGCGTCAACGCCGTTGATATTTTGCATAGAGTATCCAAACCCTTGATATTTTGTTTCGTCTGACCAGTCTTGCGCTGTTTTTTCGTCGCAGGAAGCTTCGTTACAAATGGTGTCCTGAATGCAACTTTGTCCATAATTTGCGTGAGGACCCGGACAGGTGACGCCACTTCTTCCCATCTGGTCATTTTCCTGAAGAGCAACATAGTAACCGGTCGTAGAGTTTGTTGACACATTCAATTGTTGGATTGCTTGAAGAAACGTGGCCGGTTGATTCACCGTGCCCCATTGTATTGTGCTGGCTGTAGTATCGGGCGACGATGGGGTTCTTGTTACCCCACAATAGCTGCCGGTATCTGCAGATACTCCCGATAGCGTAAACGCTATTCCTTCCCCAAGCGAGACGCCGACCGTCACCATCCCTTCGATGGGAGCGACGCGCGTGAGTATCGAATCAAGCGTTCCGTCATCTGCATCTCTCGTTTTTATACCGATCGTATAGATGTCGGCATTATTTTTTTTACGATTGGTCACGGGAGCAGGATTTATAATGCCGGGAGTAGTATCGATGGTAATTGCTATCGTTGAACCTGCATCACAAATCGTTGAGCGACGATCGACTCTCACGATGTGATCTGTAGTTGCTGTGCCGGGGGTGATGGCTGCGACAGACCAGTTGGCATTTGTACAGCCGGTGACGCCGATATCACTCGTTTTTATTCGATTCAGGTCAAATCCGTTCGTTTGTATATTGGTATTTGAATCCGGTGTCCCGTCGTTCGTTTTTCCATCCTTGTCTATTGCGGGGAGCGTAACAATAATGTCACCATTTGCAGGGATAGCAGTCTGTGTGGTGAAGGTGATTTTCATACTTCCCGTTTGTGCAGCAACGAGAAGATCACTACTTGTTACCGTATCTTGAATCTTCGGCGATACCGTAACTGATAGATTTTCCACCTTCGTAACTTTGTAGGTTTTATTTCCTTTACAGCTTGCTCCATTGTTTGCAACGATGCACACGGTGTCGTTTGCAAAAAGATTTGCCGTTGAAGTATCTGGATTACCCGAGGAATCAATGGTTATCGTAGAAGTTTCACCGGAATGAGTCACGGTAGTAACGCCGGCGATAAACGAGAGCCGCGCGTTGCCAAGAAGCACCGAAGCATTCGTAAGGTTTGCCGTGTCAATCGATGGCGGATGAATGAAGGTAGCGATGGCTACCAAAGTAATCGTAAAAACAAGTCTCATAGGTAATATCAGTATATAGCATTATTCGTGTAACGCGAAACGTGTAACACGTAACGTTTTTTCGACACAAAATATCTATTGACAACATTTCTTTCGTCTGTTACAGTGTTATGGAATATGGGAATTAAAGAGAGGCGGACGAAAATATTGCTCATGCTTTTTCTTCTTTCAGACGTTAATCTTTCATTTGTTTCTCTGACTGAACCGATACAGCAGGCATTTGATTTATCACTTAATCAAAAAACCCGCGGTACATTATCGGCTCTTCTGAAAGAGGGTATCATCGAAAAGAATTATGAATCAGAAGAATCTACGCCGGAGCGGTCGCAGTATCGGCTGACCGAACGGGGATTTGTCCTGTTGAGCTTGGAATTTCCATTCGTACGGTTTTTGCGAGGCTCGTGGGATGGAAAATGGAGAATACTTTCCTATGAGATACCGGAGAAAAAGAGAGAACTTCGTGATCGATTGAGAAGAGAAGTTGCCGGTTGGGGACTTGGACCGTGGCATCGATCATTTTGGATCACTCCGCATCCGGTGATCGATAGTTTACGTTCGTTGGTGAGTCAGAAAGAAGAGGAGCAATATATACAGGCGTTTGAATCTAATCATATTTTTGGCGATCGCGCAGTACTCATCGAAAAAGTCTGGGGATTGTCAAATCTTGATAAAAAATATCGTGAGCTCTTTAAGAAATGGCATGAGACGCTCGCGAAAGAGGGGGAGAAAGTGGAGAAGTTTAGAAAAGTCGTCAATGATTATGTTGGGCTTCTACGGGAAGATCCGGGACTGCCCGTAGAGTTGGTCGGCGAGAAATGGATAGGATACGAGTCCTACAACATCTTCAAGGAAATCCGCAGCATTCTTCTGAGTGCTTGAATTTTGGCGCCTTCTCCCCGTTTCTGCGCTCGGCGCCATTTTGAGTTTTAATATGTATTTTTGATCTTTCCATAGTTATGATCACGTCTCCATCCCTATCCGTTCGAAAGTACTTTCGTTTCGAGGCTTCAAACATTTCTAGGATCTCTTTTGCTGGGTGACCGTAGCTATTGCGTTTACCTACACTTATCACCGAAAGGGTTGGATCTGCTAACGCGAAAAATTCGCGGGTTAACCCGTTTTTTGAGCCATGATGAGGTATTTTCAGAATATCACTTTTTAGTTCAGACTTTCCCAATAATGTTTGCAAGACCGATTGCGGTGCGTCTCCGGTAAAGAGCGTTTTGACAGCATTCTGTTCAAACGTAACGATAAAAGAAGCATCGTTGGAATCTTTCAGCTGCGTTTGAGTAATGGTTTGAGGCGGCCAGAAAAAATAAAGGCGCGCACTTCGTATCTTCAATTGAGTAGGTGCGGTAGGAAATGATAGATTTACCTTTTTTTGCTTCGCTTTTAGCAGAAGTTGCTGGAATGATTGATTGGTACTTTGCACTGGGTTGAGGAATAAGTTTTGCACGCGGTAGCGGTCAATAAGATAAAGAAAACCATAGTAATGGTCTTTTTGCGGATGAGTATTGATCGCAAGCTCAATGGTGCGGTCGAAAAACGGCATGTATCTGCCAAGACAGGTGAGTATTGATTTGTCCGGGCCGGCATCAATTACAATGTCCATACGGTTTTCTACCCGAATGTATGCGCCGTCTCCTTGTCCCACATTGCAAAATACAATAGTCGTACGTTGGTGAAGGATGTGAGGTATGGTTGTTGCAATAAGGAGAGCGAGAGAAAGAATGAGCGATATAGCAAACAGTTTTTTACCTACTGGTGCATGATCCATAATCTTTGAATTAGAACTCAACAAACCCAAACGGAATTTGCGAGACTAACTCAATGACAAACGTCATATAGGTAAGCAGGCCGTAGGTTGGGATCGCAAACAAGGAACCGAGCGTGAAATTAATTTTTCCCACTATCGCCGTGGCAAAACCAAGTATCATAAGGGGTGCGATGGTGAATGAAATGAGAAGGTTAGCGAGTGGCGAAATAAGGGATATCTGATGAAATGCTACCGAAAGTATAGGTATCGTAAACATGCTTGCAGCAAAAGTAGTCCGCAGATCGTTTTTTACGAATAGAAAAAAGTTGCTCAGGTTGTTACTATGAGTATTCGGTTGAGATATCGGAGAAAAGAGAATGATTCCAAGCGTTGCCGCATACGATAAATAGAAAGAAAGTGAGGTTAACCACTCTGGCCAGAAAATTGCAGTAATGATTGCCGCGATAAGGAGTGAATATATTGCGAGAGAGCGTCTACCCAGTATAATAGCAGCGAACGTTAAAACATTCATAATCGCTGCACGCACAATTGGGGCTTTGGGAGAAACAAATAAAACATACAAAATGATTAATAGTATCGTTATCATGCAAGATATAATTCTGCCAAAGGAAGCAGATGCATAGCTTACAAAGGTGCTCAAGAGCGTAATGTTGAGTCCGGATAGTACCACGATATGGAGAAGACCGACCTCGCGCAGTTGTTGGTAGAAAAGAGATGAGGATTGGATTGGCGTACCAAATAAAATGCCATTCAGTAAACTTGCTTGTGGTTCAGGAAAATAGCTGTTAACTATACTGGTGAACACCGTTACTTCAGGCATTATTAAAGTGTTATTAAATCTCTAATTGCGTTAAAGGTGGCATTTTTAACAACTTTTTTCTCGATTAATTCGTTTACAGACGTGTAAGGTCTGTTTTGAATAATTTTTTGTGCGGTAATGGCACCGATGCCGGGAAGCGAGTCGAGCTCAGCCACGGTTGCAGCATTCATGGAAACCCTTTTTGGGGTTAAGTTCGTTTGAGGCTCCATAGTAGCATAAGTTTGTATACCAGTTTCTACCGTCCTGAGGCTTTCACTATAGAGTCCTTCTCCTATTTCGTAGACTGACGGTACATAATATTTTTCCTGATCTTTTACCACCCGAGCGAGGTTAAAGTTGCGATGGAAAAATGTGCTATCTGCATCTTGCGATAACCCGCCGGCTTTCGCAAGAATATCTTTGAGCCGAGTATTCTGAGCTACCTCGTATACATCAGGTTTTACCACGGCACCGGCAATTTCTACCGCAATCTGACGTATCGGTGCTAGTGTTTCGAAGTATGAAATGTTCTCCGGCTCATCTGTTTGTTCTGCAATGAATCGGGATTGCATTAATAGCACAAGAGATGTGATTGCAGTTATGCTCGCGATCAGAATCAGGCAGGTTTCCAGCTTATAGCGATGGATGATCGTTTGCAAGACAGGTATATTGATCATACCTTCAGCATGAAGGGTTCTTGGGGCTTTTACAATGGACTATATGCTACAATCGTGCACGAGATTTTTTTGGGGCTCTATGATAATAGATCTTAGATTGTTAAATTCGAAATCCGAATACCTGCCCTCGCCAAAGCGTCATCAGCGAGGCGAGTCGAAGCACGAAACAAATTCAAATACTATAAATTCCAATTACCAAGCATCAAGTTCCAAATAAGCACCAATACTCAAATTCAAAACAGTTTGATTATTGGAACTTGAGATTTGGAATTTATTTGGAGCTTGTAATTTGTGATTTTGTGCTTTTAGTTTAACTATTGTTTCGGATTTCGTGCTTCGTGCTTCGAATTTAATTTCTTGATGTTAACTTCGATTCCGCCTTATTATAAATACTGTTCCGGCGAGAAGTATAAAAAGAGCAATCATGAATTTCAGCGGTAAGACAATAAAGTAAGCAGATGCAAAAAAGGTTGGCAAACCTTCTCCAAAATGCACGTTCGCGGATAATGTATACTTTCCTAAAAAGAATCCTGAAAGTATTAAGGAAATTGGTCCATTGCAGATTCGTTGGTTATTTTGATTTTCACAATCAATGGTTGCTGAGGGCGTAGCGGATAGAAGTCGTTGTGATTCTCCCAGTACATTTTGCGGTACAATTGTGTAGGTGGCCTTTTCCCCAAATTTGCCCTTGAGTACAATTTCTCCTTCCGGCTTAAACATATTTTTTCCTTTGTTTTCAACCTGAAGCGTAATCGGGATTTTGTCAAAACTATCAAATATTTTGAATTTGTTCGCGCTTAAAACATCAAACAAGCTGATTTTACCTTTCACCTGAGTATTTCCTGATTCGGTCACTGTGATAAGAATGTTTCCAGCAATCGTAACCTGAGCACGGGAAGAAGTAATTCCTTCGGTAATTGGTGGTGGTTGAGACCGGGCAAGGAGACTATAGTAATAGTCGCCCTCTGGCGTACCAACGGGGACCCGAATGCGAAGTAATAATTGTTGTCGGTCACGAGTCTTGAGAAAAAACGGTGATTGAAGCTCAAGATCTGCGTTATCTAGCGCAAACTGAATCGGTCCTTCAAATTCATCTTTCATATGAATCTGTCCGTTTATGCCGTGGGGTTCAAACGTTCGGACATCTGATTTCAGGATAACTGGGTCTCCGTGATTCTCAACAGTGTATCCCACCAGTATTGTTTTCCCCGGTTTGATGAAGACTTCAAGAAGAGGAGGAGAGATTGAGAGGGAGACTTGTTGTGCGCTTACCCAGGTAGCATGTAGCATGTAGTATGTAGCAAGAATGAGAAATGAAATAATATAGAGAGAGAGATTTCGTTTTTTCATACGTGAA
>CAZAJT010000030.1:0-12529 GCA_964485585.1 uncultured Gammaproteobacteria bacterium | reverse complement strand
CTGATTCTGGTCAATGTAATTTACTTCTGTTTCGGTAACAACATCATTTCTCAACACAACACAGTTTTTCCATTCGCATACATCGATAAACTGTTTCTTAATCTCCGCGTAGCTTAACGGCTTCGCCTGTCTGATCGGTCGCTTTTTCTCATCCACTACCCAATCATAGCCATACATCCCGAAGATCCACGATAGCTTCTGAGGAGGAATAGCGCCGAGATCCTGAAAGAACGATACTATGTCATAGTCATATTTTTCCTTTCCACGCAGCGGAAAGTTTGGTCCTGGCTCGCCTGCTGCTTTATGGATGTCATAGCCCATCACCATAATCTCATCGCTTACTTGAGCAAGAAAATTAATATCATAGGGCCGCTTGCGATAAAAGGTATCGCCATAGATGGTAATCGCAAACGTAAGTCCGGCATCTTTGATGCGGGTATAAAAATATTTAACAAACCCGTTGACATCTTCAACAAGATCTTCAAACGGCAAAGCCCTAATCTCAAGATCGAGGACTATGCCGCTAAAACCGTAATCTTTTGCAGTGGCTAGTGTATCGCTCACAATCTTCTCCCAACTTTTTTTATCTTTGACAATCTCGGTATCTTCTTCTCGCTCAACCATACGTACAGTGAGAAGTTTTTGTCCTGGAGCCCTGACACTATTAGTGAACTTTTTGAGATTGGTATAGCCTGGTTCATATTTATTAATCCCTTGCCTCGTAGGCACAATGCCAAAATAAATGATCCGATCATATGAATCGAGCTCTAAAGAATCTGACCAGTCAGTCCAGTGAGTAACAAATATCGATGTTGTTTTCTGCGACAGTATGGTTGGCTGGATGATTGTTGTGGGTAATAGCGTAGGGGTAATACGAATATTACTCTGTGGTACTTGTTGAGTCCTCCAGTATACTGCAACAAGAAGCGCTGCACAAAAAAGGAGAAAAAAAATAAACCGCATTCTATGTATTATAGCAGGAGTTGCGTATCTTCTAAAAAAATAGTACACTATAGGACTCATCTGATCGTTGCGTTTACAATCAATGGCTGAATGTATCAGCGCAAAGGTCACGTACTTTTACAGACTGTTGTTCAGAACAAAAAGGAGAAACAGAAACCATGGATCCGCTTCACGCCCGCATCCATCTGTTGCACCACGTCGTCATCTTTCACAAACCGGTACCTCCGTTGTGGAATCTACTCAACGAATTGGGCTCGCCGGGATTCATCGACGCCGCAATCAAAGCAATCGCGGAAACCCTATTGTATATCTATTCACGGACAAGATTCGTCGAGATCCTCGAGAATCTGGAGTTAACAGATGTTCCCGTCGGCCGGCTTCCTCCCTATGACAGTGAGGAGTTCCTACAGGTTGTAAGGGAGATTGAATCGATCTTTGCACAGGTAGACGCAGGGGAGATCGTTCCACCGACAGGAAAGGAGCCATGGCAGATCGTCGTATGGGACGCGCTCGTTTCGTGGAAACGGATCTCTGAACAGGATCCGCACTCAAAACTCACCGGCGCATGGGTAAGAAACAAGATCATCGTCAAGATGTGGCCATATGGCTAAGACGATCTGACGAATAACAACTCGAAGAGGAGGAAGCGTATTCCTCACCGTCGTCTACCGACAATCGCTTTCCTCCTCTTCACCACTCTCAAGCTAATCTCAAGTCTCAAAACGCAAATGTAACTAAATTGTCATCCCGCACTTGATGCGGGATCCCTGCCTCGCCGGCTCGCCTCGCTGCGAAGCGGGCAGGCAGGCAGATACTGGATCCGCAAAATGCGGATGACGGAGAAGATGCTGAACCAAGTTCAGCATGACAATACTATTAGATTTAAGATTTGAGATTTGCGATTTGAGATTTTATACTATATGCATGCCGATTCGCCTACCCAAAATATTCCTCGATTCCGGTGATCCTGAGGAAACAAAAAAAGCAAAAGGTCTTCTCGGCCACCTCGAGGGACAGACAACTAACCCTACGCTCGTTGGCAAGAATCCCGCAGTACAGCAACTCATCAGTAAGGGCAAACGGCTCACTGAATCTGATCTTTTGAAGGCCTATAAAGAAATCGTGCAGGAAATCGAAAAGGAAATTGCCGGTGCGATATCGGTTGAGGTAAACGCCAACTGGGAAACAACTGCACAACAAATGCTCAAACAAGCTGACGAAATGTACACGTGGGGAAGAAATATTCATATTAAATTCCCGACCATTCCGGAAGGCGTCAAAGCAGCTCACGAATTCAGTAATAAAGGCGGTCGGGTGAACATGACACTCGTATTTACCCAAGTACAGGCAGCCGCAGTGTATGTTACAACTCTGGGGACCAAACAAACGCACTTTGTCTCCCCCTTCATGGGAAGATGGGATGATCGCGGGTATAACGGATCAGATCTCATTCGTAACATTCTGCATATGTACAAAGAATTTGATAAACAAATGAATCGAAAACACTCCGTGGAACTACTCGCCGCTTCAATTCGTACCCTCGATCATCTATATGCATCAATATATTTAGGTGCTGATATTATTACGATGTCCTACAAATTAATACAGGAATGGGTGGCTCAAGAAATCTGGGTACCAAGCACCAACTATCGTATTGAAAGCTCTGGTTTAAAATCTCTCAAATATGAGCGCATTCCTCTGCGCAAAAACTATGAAGAATATATGATAGAAAAAACCGACGGAGACTTGTTAGATGAAGGATTGAGGAAGTTTGCCAACGACTGGAGAAAGATCCTAGATCCTGGATCTAAGATCTAAGATCCAGCGGAGTATACGGAAGACCAAATGTCTCGGCGACAGGTTGATAGGTACAAACTCCTTTATATGTATTAACTCCCTTTGCGATGGCTTGATCCTCGGCGACTACACGCTTGAGTCCTTTATTCGCGATGGCTAATCCATAAAGTATTGTCGCGTTGGTAAGGGCGAGCGTTGAAGTATATGGCACTGCACCCGGCATATTAGTAACGCAGTAATGTATGATGCCGTCAACAGTGTAGATCGGATCAGCGTGGGTGGTGGGACGGGAGGTCTCAAACGACCCTCCCTGATCGATTGCTACATCCACGAGTACTGCTCCTTTTTTCATTGTGCCAAGCATACTGCGTGTAACGAGTTTTGGCGCTTTTGCGCCAGTGACGAGTACTCCACTGATTACCAAATCCGTATCTTGTATCGCGTTGGCAATCACGAGAGGATGAGAAACTTGAGTTGAAACTCTTCCGTGAAAAATATCATCGAGGTACCGTAAACGTTCAAGATTTCTCCCAAACATCGTGACATGCGCACCCAATCCTGCTGCCATTTTTGCCGCATTGGTGCTGACGACGCCGGTGCCGAAAATGACAACTCTTCCGGGCAGCACTCCCGGTACTCCTCCTAATAGCACTCCTGCGCCTCCATTTGGTTTTTGTAAAAAATATGCGCCTACTTGTACTGCCATACGACCCGCCACCTCACTCATCGGCGTCAGAAGAGGCAAGGAACCATCAGGAAGCTCAACTGTCTCATACGCTACGCCGGTCACATTCTTTTTCAATAACATTTCGGTCACTTCCTTCTCTGCAGCAAGATGGAGATAGGTGTAGAGAATGAGTCCGGAGCGATGGTATTTAAATTCGCTTTTCTGCGGTTCTTTTACTTTGATGATCATTTCAGACTTTTCGTAAACATCTGAAGCTTTGGGGAGAATTTTTGCTCCCGCTTTCTTATACATCTCGTCGGGAAAACCGCTGTTGAGTCCGGCATTTTTTTCAAGGTATACGCTATGACCTGCTTTTACAAACGCATCAGCACCATAAGGCGTAAGCCCTACCCGGTTCTCTCCGATTTTGATCTCTTTTATACAACCAACGCGCATGATCTAGGATCATAACGAATCCTAATCGATTTGTCAAATTAAAATCGGGGTTGACAAACAACTTTTTTTTCTTCATAATGAATTTTGTCCATGAAAATTACGCTCTACACAATCACAGACTGTCCCTATTGCAAACAGGAAAAAGATTATCTTGCTTCCCACAATCTTCAATATGAGGAAAAAAATCTTGAGATGAATAAGGAGTATTTAGCTGAGATGCTCGCAGTATCCAATAATTTTGCCGGTACGCCAGTTACTAAAATAGAAAAAGATAATGGTGCGATTTCCGTATTGAAAGGATTTACCAAAGAAGAGTTTGACAAAACACTTGGATTTGCTGCTGCGCCTGGTGTATCTGCCGTCGCACCAATAATAGCACAACAGGCTCCGCCGCCGCCCACGCCAACTCAACCAGCGACAGAACCTCCCATAGTACCGCAACCACCGATAACACCGCCGGAACCAGCACAACCGCCAGTTGTTGAACCCCCAGCTGCACCGCCTGCTCCTGCAACATCAGCTGACGCCGGTCCTTTGCAGAATGTCATCAACGGTCTTTCTTCTCAGGTACCACCGAGCCCGCAGCCACCATTACCTGAGCCTCCAGTGCCTCCAGCACCACAACCAAATCCCGAACCAGTTCCGCCACAACCTCAATCAGTACCATCAATGCCAAATCTTGATGGGTTACAGACTCCTCAACAAACTGCGCAAGCAGATAAATTAAACTCTGTGCTTGAAAATCTACAGGCAAAAGTAATGAATCCTCCTGCTCCTGCTATTCCTGCTGCCGGTACAATGCCCGCAATCCCCGAACCAAACTTCAATTAAGGTTTGGTCAACGCATAGACATATTCCGTTCATACATATAGATATCCGAAGCATAGAGAACTAATTGGCCTTCATCGGCACGAAATAGTGCAGCAAGGGAACCGTCTTCGATGGGAACGATTGTATCGAACATTGTCGTAAGACCAAAAACATTGGTATCACGTTTACTAAATGGCATGATAAATTTTGCACCTTTTATAGACAACGGTTTTCCCGGGCCTGGTAATTGGAGCCAGTATCCTGGAAAAAAAATCTGCAGTTCTGGTTGCATACCGTCTGGAGCCGCATGGGGAATAAAGAGAACCGTTTCAACAGGAGCATGAACCAGTGGCTGTAAAACATCGACAAGAGAAACCTGCCCTTGACGAATTATTTTCTGGAGAGAACAATTTAGGATAGTCGCTACCTCCTTACCTTCATCAAAAAATCCACTGTCCTCAATAATCTTTCGAAATTCTTGATGCACCCGACTCTCCATGGTTGCCATAAACTATTAACCAGAAGTATACTCTGGGGGAAAATGTTTGACAAGGAGAAATTACTGCTATAATAAACTTATGAGAGAGCCGCAATTAGAACCAGTTCATATAAAAAAATCCCCGGAAGAATTTTATAGAGCGTTGAGAAGTGATCCGCATATCCACAGCATCAGGAACAGTACCTATCCCCACTATCACCAGCTCATAGAGCAGTATAATGGTGATCCGCGCGCAAGACAAAGCCTTCAATTGCTTCTGAAGATTTTAGAAGGACCATTGATTCGTGATGATTTTGGCAACAATAATAATGCTCGACGGGCATGGCGCAGAGAAAAAGAAGCAAATGACCCTGAGTTTAACGAGCTGTATGCATTAAGCAAACTGCGCATGGGCACCATTTCTGCAGGGCTTTTTGCGCTCACTGCTTTGAAGCAATTTGGTATAGCAGCATTGCAGGAAAAACCGCTCAGCCAACAGTTTGAAGAGCTCCATACAATCATCGCTCCACCGGAAGATAGTGGAAAAAATCCCTATAAGGATCTTGCTGATGAGGAAAAGATCGCTCTTGTCGCAAAAGAAGATCATATAATCAAATCTCTTTTCAACGCGCTTCGCCAAACACAACGACTCCCCGCCGCAGCATAATTAATTCCACCCCTGGGGTGGCGTAGATTGCTGTAACAATCCCCATAGAATTAACAATGTTTGTCTCGAAAAGAAAGGTGACGGTTGCATTGTCTCTTTCATATAAAACAACGATCCTGACTCTATTATAACGGATGAGACATTGATGTTCGTACCTATCGTTCGCTAAAACCAATCTTAAAATCCTCCCATGTCATTTCGAACGGAGCGTTAGCGTAGTGAGAAATCTTTTGGTACCGAAGTACATGAGATTTCTCGCCTTTGGCTCGAAATGACAATCTGAATTCATGGGTTCTGAGATAGGTTGTAGGGAACCTTTGGAATAAGACATAAATAATGCATCTTGACAAAAGTAATGTAATAAAGACCTCTCCGCAACCTACGAGGTTGCACGCAGGCTGCTAGAATGCTACAATAAAACCTTATGCCGGCAGAATTGCTTAATCGTCCCTCGAAAGAACAGCTCCTTGCAGAACTTGCGACAGCGCCAAACCCCATAGAATTTGTAGAACGACAAAGGCTCAGTCTCCCTCGCAGTGTAGCAGTGATTTGTGACGGTAACGGCAGATGGGCAACGCAGAGAGGACTTCCGGTTACCGAGGGACATTTTGCCGGTGCAGAAGCTATTCGACAGATGCTTCGCAACTTCAGACATTTTCCGGAAATTGATACGGTGATGCTCTGGGCACTATCTCCGAACAATCTTCGAAAGCGATCAGCGGAAGAACTTGAAGGGATTTATCAGGTGACTCAAGCGTATATACATATGTGTTTAGATGAAATTGATGAAGGAAACGGAAGATTTGTCCCGCTCGGCGACCTCGAAGCGCTTCCACCGGATTTATTTGAAAAACTCATTGATGCGCAAACGCGAACCAGTAGCAATACCGGACAAACCGTTGTGCTTTTGTTAAATTACAGCGGCGAAACTGAAGTGCTGCGAGGATTTCAGCGATTTTTTGATAAAAGTACTATGAGCCGTCCCAAGAGCCCGGAAGATATGTATCGCATTATTGACCCTATGGGTCTTGGAAAAGCAAATCTATTGATTCGTACCGGCGGTGAGCGGCGAACTTCTGGATTGGGATGGCGTGGAGAGGATGCCGAACTCTACTTTACTGATACCCTGCTTCCTGATTTTTCCGACCGTCTGCTTGCAGAAATTCTTGTTGACTATCACTTCAGAGATCAACGTTTCGGTGGAAGGCCGCTATGATCTTAGATCCTAGATCTTAGATGTTGGATCTTAGATGGTGTAAAACCAACCTTGGAGGTTGAAACGACCATATTAACGTTTCTCCGCCAGCTTCTGTTTTGCAACGGCAACAATACCGGTAACTACTGGTAACACATCATCAGCCCCTGAAACCAAGCCGGCAACCTCAGGTCCCAACGCCATGTCTGCACCTGCTACGAGTGCTCCCATGCCCAATGCACCTCCCAGTACATCTTTTAGTGGCGTATAGTTTATTGGTCTTTGATCGGTATATTCCTGCCGTTGCAGCGCCATGATAAGTCTCGTTACTGGTTCGAAGGTTAGCCCGATAAATGCTCCGGTCAGTGGACCTAAAATATTTGTATAAGCACTTAAAATTTCTGGGGGAATTGCGTCGGGAACTATTGCTTTTACCGCGGCGGGGAGTGCAGCAGCAGTGACTATGCTAGCCCCCGAGATTACCGCTCCCTTTCCTTGCTTTGTTGTGTGATGCAATGTATCAAGTCTGGTATTTATTCTTGTTAAGACCGAACGTAACCGTGAATCTTGTTGAATAGTACCCTCGGGCGCATCCACCATGACATAATAATATCAAATTTTTTTTACTAATCCACGATCCTAGATTTTAGATGCAGCAATGTTTCCTCTTACACTTGCATATAAATATTTAAATGTTAATCTCGGAACATGTTCATAATTCAGATCGTGATCATAGAAAGCCTGTTTCTTCTTTTTACGTACTTGACCGTAAAATTATTGAGACTCTGCCCCCTTTTTATTTTCAGTATAGGATTTATCTTCAGACTTACCGATAACAAAGTGCTCATTGACCTCGGGTATTATTTCACCGAATATTCCTTTCTCTTTATATATATACTTTTTGCCATTACGTTTTTCCTTGGACAATTGAGATACTGGAAAAAATAACTGGCATCGGTGAATGATTGTTGCATCTCACTGATGCCAGATTGGTGCGCGCCGGTTTACCGAACCACTTGGATGTCAACCCAGATGCCGCTTATCCAGCGACCATCGCTGCTAACAATCCGATAGGTTGCGCGGTAGAGTCCCGGCTCTTCTGTCGGCGCCTGCATCTGTACGGCTACGGTCTGGATCTGCCCGCTTTTGAGATCCGGTAGGGGAAACTCCGCAGGTCCGAAAATGCCTGAGATCCGGATCGCCTTGTATCCTCTCCACGAATCAGGGCAAATATTTTCCAATTCCCAGATCTTCGCAAATTCCCCACCGGCCTGTACAGACGACTGATTTGGCCTGTCAGGAAAATTTACGTCACGTACCTCTCCGATGCAGTCTGGTCCTTTTGCCGGTGCAGTTGCGCTCCCAGCAGGAACAGGACTGGTAGGAGGTGGTGGAACCCCAAATGGGTACGTTGTACAATTTATCCCACCTACCAACAACAAGAGAACGATAAGACGATAAACACAGATGCGAAGCATGTCCTCCCCTTCCAAAGTGCATGAAATCTCCACCAAGTACTGGATTATACAAAACAACGGCAGGAAATAATAGTAAAAATATGGTAAGAAGTGGTAAGAAATAGTGAAGATGGGCGCCGCAGGCAGAGATAGATTTTTGAGGTCTATTAAGCCTGCGGCGCCCTTGAGGACGTACGGTTACTCAAGCAAGATCGGCAAGCCGACCCTCCGAAACGCAGTTGTCACCACCGAAGTAGTAATCCCCATAGCGGTTGGAATCGGTGTCGATGTCGGCGTCGGCGATCGCGACGACGTTACCGTTGGCGTTCCGGTAGGCGTGGGCGTCCCGTGAATGAAGTCGAACGGCTGCGAGTAGTACTCGCCCTCCAGCCCGAGATCCCATCGGTACGCGCGAATGAGAATGAGAGCGCTAAACTCCTCCTCAATCGAGGAAATCGGAAATTCACCGATGTCCGCTCGATACACGCTGATCAACCGAAGTTCTTGACCAGCAAGACTGCTTCCGCGCCCAGGAATATGGTAGATGTTCACGAACCCAATCTGCGGGTTCCTCACTGTCCACCGGACTTCGGATCGCTCACCTATTTTCAGGATCTGACCTGCAAAGGGATGATAGATCGTGAGTCCGGGTCTTGCCGCCGGTGTAGGAGTTGGCGTACGGGTCGGGATTGTTGTGGCGGTTGACGTCGGGGTTTTGACGACCAACGTCGCTGTGTTCGTTGGCGTGGGTGTTACGCATCCTGAATCGTCTCCACCTCCGGCAAGTGCGGGCTGGCGATCCTCCAGAAGAATGACAGCAACAACAATCATGAACGCGATGATGGCGATGTCTCGTATTTTGCTCACGTTCCTTTTCCTTTCGCAAAAAAATCGGGGCTAAATATACAACGTTTTACATACTCAATCCCGACTTTTTTGCAAGGAGCACAAATAAAAACCGTACGTTGTAAAAGTGCAAAAAACTCATAAAAAAGAGCCTAGCTTCCAGGCTCCATCATGAATCTTTAACTACATTATACCATATCTGCAAGGCTCCATTTCACCCCAGGGGTGACGCAGATTGTCACGACAATTCAGACAAAATCTTCACCGTTTCACCAAGTCTGACTTGGCTTCACCGAGTTAGACTCGGTTTCAAGAAAGAAGTATAGGAAAACTCCCGGTGGCATTTGAGATGTGCCCGATACCAGGCGCTGATACTTGCCACTTTATCAACGGTACCCAAAGCAGCCCGCTCCTCCTTAGTGGGAACATACAAACCTTGCGGGTCAGCTTTCGCCACTTTATCTGCGTATCTCCAACAATAACTTTCCTCGAATCCTGAGACAAAAGAAAAACCAATAACCAAGAGGGTAGCCGCAAACAATGCCATTGCAGTACTACGATACCGTGAGGTCACCGCGACATACATGATGACGGCAATAGTAATAAATAACGGATACATCCAGCTATATGAGGCAAATGGTATACCGATAAACAATATCAAAATCCAAAATATCACGTTCGTGAATCCAATTGTTACCACGAGATACTCGTTTCTATTTTTTGTGATACATAAAATTCGGTACGCAAGAAACCAGTGAAATAGTCCAACAATGATAAGAATCAATGGAAAAATGTATGCGCGTAGATCAAGCTCGGTATTGCGAAACATCGCGGGCAAGAATGATAATACCGCATACAATATGACGCTTCCCATCAGGGCGCTTATTATCGCAAGTATTACGTATGGATTGATCCTTTGGATTTTCATAGTGTCATTTCAGATCTACAAAATCCCACCATTGCACAAAAAATGTCAGGGTATTTCCTCTATTATGAAATATGATTTTCAATCCCTCATCATGAATTATGATATCTTGTAATCGATACCCGGGACAAATTCTTTGCAGATCTTTTGGATAGACAGTTTTGGTAAACCTCTGTTTTGTGGTAAGTATGACCATCCCATTGGAAAGCTCAAGCGCAATAGGTGCTCCCTGAAAAATCAATTGCACTAAATTATACGGATTACTATCATCGTCTGCCGGATAATAGAGTGCATTCACAATTGGTTTTCTCGAAATACGTGCAAATTCTGCCATATCATCTTCGGTAACCTCAAACTCCATGAGAGGTGCTATTTCTGCAGCAAACGGAAATGTATTGCGTGATGTTGTATCAGACGCAACAGGAATCTTTTGGAAAAATTCGCATCGTGCAGATGCTATCTCAATAGTTTCAACTCCATGCTGAAATCGTACCGTCAGCTTACCCTGATCGTCACGATATGCTCCCTCAAATACTCCTCCCGGAAGTGTTGACAGATCAGCCAACTCAAAAGATCGGTAAGCGCCTCTTTGAACTTGTAGTTGAGGCCGTATAAGCTCTACTCCCTCACCATCGCTCAGACAGATACCAAGTGTCGGAAGAGCTCGTCTTCCATTTGAACCTTTAGAAATTCGATAGCCACCCTCTATAATACTTCCCTCTAATAAGCTAAATTGTGCACGTAATTTTGGATTGATCCCGTACCATTTTGGGAAATGGGGAGCCTCGTCGAAGAATCCTGTAGCTTCTATTACCTCGAAAGCGTCTTCCAATCCAACTCTTGGCCGTTCCATAGGTTGTAAGGATACATTGTACCATACTTGCACCATTGTGGTGCTATAATCATCGTATGACCCTTGACCGTCAACTAACCAAACTTGTCTCACGTAAACTCTGTACCGCCGATCAAGCGGTAACGATACTCCAGCGTATCAAAGAGGGCGCTCTCACGATGGATGAAAATCCGGAGACTCATTTTTGCGTATATTTTGCTGCAATAGATCCGAACGTGAAGGAAGTGTTTGTTGGTCATCATAAACGATCCGGACTATGGCTCGTAAACGGCGGACATATTGATAAAGGAGAGACCCTTGAGCAAACATTACAAAGGGAGATTGATGAAGAATGGGGACTGACGTTGAAGCCTAAAGCTATCAGCAAGCCGTTTCTTATCAGCATTACGCAGGTTCAGAAAAATACCGGCCGACCTTGTAAAATACACTATGACATCTGGCACACGGTCACAGTAGATAAAACTACCTTTCATCCTATTCAAAAAAAGTTAAATGAAGAATTTTATGAAACACAATGGTGCAATCTCACTGAAGCAAGAAATCGTATTACTCAATTAAACACTCTTGAAGCTCTCGATCTTCTTGAAAAACGTTTTCGGTAATAAAATTGCGGCACCGCTGATTTGTGTTTCTGCGGTGCCGCGCTGCACGCCTACTCCTTTTTCCACCGAGCGAGATATTCGTCACGCGTCCTGACGATCTCCTCGGCAGTCTTCTTGCCGATGACACCGGTACCTGCCATCATGAACTCCTCTTCAGAGGCTGAGAGGACGTGACGCAAACTCCACCACCTGCGCAGCAATCCGTATGCGGGTTTCGTCGGAATACCCAGTACCTTAACGAGGAACTGTCCGCTTTGGTGTTGCGGGATCAGTACAACCTGATCAGGTGAAATCTCCCAAAGCTGCTTGAGAGTCAGAGTCGGTCCTTCAGCTTCGAGCCTCCTTTCACTCTCCATCATCGCGGCGAGCGCGATACCTACTCCCTTCATTATGCTTTCGATATGCTTGCCCATCTCTTGCAGCGATTCAGCGAGCTCCCGTTGAGTACGGAGAACCTGATCAGCTGCTTCACCGCTCTGGACGAGATCAGCAAGCTTACTCTCGAGCTGACGAAACATGTCCTCGATGATGCGCCGATCAATCTCCGGAGAACTGTGCAGACTCAGACATGGTCTGCAGATGAACGCATGCTCATCCACACCAGTTAACAGATGCCCGACTTCGTTCTGCGGCTTGCCGCAAAACGAACACCGACGTTCCTGTTGAGTACCAACCGCGGTAAACATTATTTTCTCTCCCGGGTGAAATTTGTCTGGCCTGCTGTAGGCAAAGACTAAAGAAAAACAAACTTGTTATTTGTCTGTATCCTTTGCCTACACCAGTTTCGCAGTTGTCATTCTGATCCCGCGTAGC
>CAZAJT010000029.1:0-13362 GCA_964485585.1 uncultured Gammaproteobacteria bacterium | reverse complement strand
TGTCATTCCCGCGAAGGCGGGAATCCAGGTTATTTTCTGGATCCCCGATCAAGTCAGGGATGACATTTTGTTTTGCGGTTGCTATAAGAGCTACTATAGTGATCGGTATAAACCACTGTGCGTCCTTCAAAGTCTTTTGCTTGATATTTCCGAGGAGCGATATGATGAAACCACATGACGGGTACTTTTCCGTATCCTCCTGGGATATCAATAACATATTCAGGCATGCAAATACCTGACATCCTATTGCGCAACTGCTGAATGAGATTTTTTCCTTCCTCAACAGAAATTCGGAAATGATTAGTGCCGGTAGTCATATCAAGATGATGCAGATAATAGGGTTTTACGCCAGTTTCAACCAGTTGTCTGAATAATTGTTCTAATACATCTACATTATTGTTGATGTCCCTCATAAGCACTGTTTGACTTAATAGCATTGCGCCGGTCTTTTGCAATTTTGCGACTGCTTGATTAAACTCTTCTGTAATCTCTCGAGGATGGTTGATATGGATTGCCACGGTGCATGGATGTGATTTTCTGATGATTCTAAGAAATGACTCAGTTATCCGCTGAGGATACACAGCAGGTACTCGGGTATGGAAACGTATTGTTTTAATATGCTTAATTTTCTTAAGTCTTCTTATCACCGTCTGGAGGAAACTATCGGTTAACATAAACGGATCACCACCAGACAAGATTACTTCCCAGAGTTCAGAATGATCTGTAATGTATTGCATACTTTGTTTAAGGTGTACCTTATTAGAAGCTAACATGCTGCGTCTGAAACAAAATCTGCAATGCACTGCACAACTACTGGTAAGCATAAGAAGACAACGATCTTTGTGTCGGTGAACAATACCGGACACAGGCGCATGTTTCTTATCACCGATTGGATCAGTTAATTCATAATCTTTTACCTGTTTCTCAAGATTGCTGATCATCACCATTTTCCTGAGAGGATCATGCTTATTTTTCCAATCAATTAAATTGATGTAATACTTTGGAATTAAAAGCGAAAAATTATTGTCGTCCTCAACGTCTAAATTCTTCAGTTGCAAATATTCCCGCAGTTCTTGTAATGAAAAAACAAAATCATCTCTCTTCATAATGAAGGAATTATACAAAAATGATCCTGCAGTCGGCGACAACCGACTGCTGAGGGGAAACAAAGAGGGGATTGATGTCTATTTCCTTTATCGCACTAAATTGTTCCATAAAAACGCCGAGATGCAACACAATTGAATAAAGCTGCTGCGAATCTATCGGAGGTGATCCCCGAAAACCTTGAAATAATTTCTTCAGTTTCGTTTCACCAATCATTTCCTGATATTCTTCTCTAGAAAATGGATAAATACGCTGTGATACATCTTTTAAAAGTTCTGCATATATTCCCCCGAGCCCAACGACTATGACAGTACCGAAGTGACTGTCCCGTTTCGCACCGACAAAAACCTCATAGCCTTTTGCAGTAGGTTGCAAATATACTCCTCGAGACTTCCCCGTATCTACAATCTCATGATATGATGTCTTTAACTCATCATACGTTTTGATAGCAGTGATTACTCCCCGCACCTCTGTCTTATGGGTTATGATGTCTGAAGCTATTTTCATAACGAGTGGGTATCCTAATTCATTAGCTTTCTGCTGAAGTTCATTTTCATTGCTTACGAGATGCAGGGGGACTACCGGAATAGCAATCATCGACAATATCGTTGTTGAGTCCTGCAAATTCAAGAACGGTTTGTAGCTCCCTGCCTGAATAATTTTCCGTATCTCCTGTTCACAGCTTTTTATTGCAATTGTCACATCGCTCAGATGAATCTCTTGATGTCGTCTTGATACAAACTGCTCCCTCCATAAGGTTTGTGATAAACAGTTTGCAAGATCATCATAGGTAAGAAAACTAGCGATGTTATTATCTTCAAAAAACTCATGGGCCTTCACGACCGAATATTCGCCCATGAAAATGGGATAGATCGGAAAATCAACTTCTCGTTGCACTTTCGCAATATAGAACGCTGTCTGATCCACTTCAGTATTTGCCTGAGGAGTCAGCAATACACATGCTGCTCCAATATCTTTTTCCTGTTTTAATGACTCGAGTGCGTGCTGATAATCAAAAGCACTTGCGTCACCTAAAAGATCCACCGGGTTATGAAGCGTCATCTTTTTTGTGCTCGCTCCCGAAACGACGGTAGTTTGTACAACAGGGGAAAGAGGAGGAAGAATAAGATTGTGTCTCACTGCTTCGTCTGCTGCAAGCACTCCTACTCCGCCGGCGTTGGAAAGAATAAAAATATTGCGTGACTTCGGAATGCGGCCAAAACTGTATAGTTTCAAAATATCCAAAAACTCAGTAAAGCTCTGAGCACGGATAATGCCATGCTGTTTGAAAAACGTGGTATAAACCTTATCGTCACCAATTAAGCCGCCGGTATGCGACAATGCGGCTTTTGACCCTGTTTCGGTGGAACCCGATTTCAAAACAACGATCGGTTTTTCTTTTCCTACTGTTTGAACAAGCTTTTTGAATCGATTACCATTACGGATATCCTCAAGATACATACCAACAACATTGGTGTCGGAATCATTGGCGAGAAATTCAAGAATGTCTGATTCATCTACCTGTGTTTTATTGCCAAGACTCATAAAATAGGAAATCCCGAGATGTTTATGTGAAGCGAAATAATCAACAAGCACGCTCCCCAGTGCGCCTGACTGGGAAATGAAACCAATAGTGCCGGGTGGAGCAGTGTGTTTGAGAAACGTGGTATTAATTCCATCCTTGGTATTTATGAAACCGATGCAGTTGGGACCAAGGACTGTCAAACCGTATTGCTGAATTTTATCTCGTAACGTTTTCTCATTCTGCGCACCTTCATCGTTTTCACTCTCTTGAAACCCCGCGGCAAACAAAACAATATTTTTGACACCTACTTGTTGTAATTCATCGAGATAGGTAAGAGCGGGGACTGCCGGTATTGCAAGTACCGCAAGATCAACCGGTTGTTGTATTTCAAGAATGTTTCTATAAACTTTTTTTCCTAAAATATCTTCGTTTGCGTTTTTATTGATGAAATAAACATCTCCTTGATATCCTTGTTCAAGGAGATTTTTTGCTGTCAGGTGTCCTACTTTCTTCGGATCTCGCGATACGCCAACAACAGCAATAGAGGAAGGATGAAAAAACTTCGAGAGCTCCATGAAAACAGTATAACAGGATCTCATTCTGTAAGGCGTTATGGTTTTTGTGCAGTAAAAGTCCAAAATAACGCATCGACTCCATCTTGAGCCGGTTGCAGCTGACATTGTTTAATGTAAGATCTTAAATCTTGTTTCCCAACTCTTCCGATTTGCCAAGGATTCGGAAGTGAAATTGTATGACTATTCGGATTAAATCGTATCTGGTTGTACCACTGCACATTGGTGAAACTCAACATGCCTAAAACATTTTCAATATCATCCCTAGAAATACGTGGCCCAAGAAAATCTTTTAATTGCGACTGCAATTGCTCCTGATTGATTGCCAAACTGTGAAGCCAACTGGTTAGTGCCTCTGGCATATGGCCGCGGACAGTTCCCAGCAACATTCCTCCTGGTTGTAACGCATGATGGATTCCATGGAATAACGGAATAAGACTGAGTACTGGCTCATTAACAAGATCGGGTCTATCAGAACGAAACCCGTTTCCCACCACTTCGACGACTGTTGCTGAATTGAATGCGTTTCTTGGAAATGGTGATTTGTTCGCATCCGCTTGCACTAAATGAAGTTTTCCTTTTCTTATTAACTCGCGAACAGCAGAATTTTTTTGAGCTAAACCAATTTTGCCGCTATCAATGTCATAAGAAAAAATCTCTCTTGCCCATTGAGCAATCTCCGGCAAAGCATATCCATCGTGCGTGGCAATATCTAAGTGACGTCCACCTTTACCAAAAATCTCACCAGCAAACCGGTACACCCATCGCAACCGTTCTCTTACCGCCTCTTTTAAGAGTTCGTCTGGAACTGAAATTGCTACTTCTTTGATTGGCGGTCTTTCTGCGATAGTCATAGAAATTAAAAAAAACCCTCCTAGTCGGAGGGTAAAAAAACTCTTACTTCCTCCTATTACCTATCAGAATTTTTGAGGATAGTGAAATTAATAATTGAATTTCCCATAATACGAGCATTATACCACATAATAATTTTCGCTTGATTTTTTGAAAAACTGCTATTACAATACATTTCAGGATGAACATACAGCCTTTTACACTTATTCTTATTCTCCTTATTGACCGCTAACGCGGCGGGGAATAATAGTGTAGAAGGTTTTTCACATTTCCCGCCGAAAGGCGGTTTTTTTATGTATGACACAAGGACTTGAGCAGCAATCACAAACAGTAGCTAATGAGCGTAACGGGTGGAATGATGCCGTACATCAATTGCTGGCATATGACGTAGAGCTTGCACTTTCGCCTGCAGAAGAAGGAACTATTATACGAACACGGTTTGCGGGTTTCGAACGATCACTACTAGTAAATCCCTCTCAACAAGTACGCCTCGTGATCATAGATGATGATGATTGCCAACAACAGTTAGGAATTGCTAAATCATCAGCAGTATGTTTGGCAGTATTAGAAGGAAGCTATGTCGCAATATGTTCGCTACAGATAACTCCTAAAGTCGTACCAACAGTCTTATATTTTTCAGAAAAAGGAAAGCCTGCAAACGGGAATGGTCCCGATCATACCATCATAGATACTATAGTCCAGTCAAGATTGACAAACGGAAACGGCTTCTTCCATCAGGTAACAATAACTGATGAGGAAGCTAGTCTCCTAGGCGTACCCCACATGAGCGGTGAACATACCGCTCAAGTCATGGAAGATGGCACGCTTGGATGGATCCCACCAAAAGAAAGACGGATAAAAAAAGAACCAATCAAAAATTTTCTTACAAGAATCTCAGGGAGCGCAACTCCAGATCAGGTTGGACAATTGATTAAAGCAGTAAGACAATCACCCATTCTTGTCGATAGGCCACGCAGTGAAATCACGCAGTTTGATCTTGGCCAGTTTGTTGCGAATGCAGTACAGAGTACTAATCCTGCAGTAGAAGAATTTTTCGTTGCTCAGTTTGAAGAGGAAACAGCAAAAACAAGCTCTCAACTCGTTTCCCCAGCCGGAGATAAGATTAGAAATACTATTCCTCCATCAGTTCTTGCAGCGTTGACCGAATTATCCAATGGAGCAAACCCTCAAGTAAAAGCTGCAGAATACATCGCTGCGGCGAAAGTAGCTGATATGCGCAATGAAATGTTATTCTCAATCGGGCTTTCGCAATTGAGAGATCTTTCCTTTGACGTCTTCGTACAGCTTCGCCTTGATCAGAAGAGAGAGGAAACCGCATGTATGGATGAACCACACGTTAACGCTGAACTTACCCGATTGCTGAACCGGAATTACCAGATGTTGAAACAACTTCTCAATACTCCCCTTGAAACTCGAAGAGAAGAACTCTCATGGATTCAGGCACGAAACGCTGCGCGCACACAACTTATAGCATTGGCTGAAGGGCAGACAACAACACAAGAGTTAGAGCACTACTTAACTCACAAACGACAAGAGAAAAGATTATCACAATCACTAAATCCAGAACCTGAACGCATTCCGGAACTAGTCCTTCCAGATGGGCGAAGAAGACCAATGAGCGATTTTTTCGACGAAGGATTTGTGACTTCCTTCAACGCTTCCAACTGGTGCGAATTACCACTGCGACCGGCAGTAACCCCTCTGCCGCCGAAGGAGTTTATGACTTTATCCATACCAGATCGAGCCGCAGTCATTTTTGATGATGTATTATTTTCCTCGATTGTTTGTGACAGGCAGGGAACGGTTGTGGGTATGAGTGAAGCGACGCGGGCAGCTCACATTGAAAAAGTTGCAACTGCTATGCGTCAAGGCATCCCAATTGAAGCTTCAGAATACACACCGCTTATTGCGATTGGAAATCCACTTAAGCGATCCACACAGCAAGTTGCCATGGCTGAGATTGACTTCATCCGCAGACTTGCTGAGATTTCAAAAGCAGTCGAGACTTTGTATCCGCCCGGACTGCACTGGAGTGTAATCAATGAGGTTCCTGCATTCAACCATTCGGCGATGCTCAATATTGATCCGGGTTATATCGATCAATTCCATGAGGCTATGCGGGATATAGCCCAGCGCATAGATCCAGAGGGAAGATTTATTTCTGTGCTTCGTCTGGATGATTTATTATGGGGTACACCAAGAAGACGAGATGCATGGAGATCATATTATCAAAAAACCTGGACAGACGTACAAAAAGCGCTCAATGATCCTACTCACCCTCAGCATGCGGTCGTATCCGGCGAGATAAATACTTTCATCTATCCTATGTCAACCTGTACAAATCCCTACCAATTTGAGGCTGCCGGACGACTACCAATTGATAAAATCGTAGAGGCATATGGTGAAGTAAAGCGGAGAACGGGAAGTGTTATTCGGGGAGTCGGGCTCACTGCAGAAAACGGAAATGGGTTACATCCTATAAATACTGATCAACAAGCATTAGTGGAGCAACTTTTAGAAAGAGGTCGTCAAATGGCCTTGATTTACCGGATTACGATGAACGCTCGCAGCGTATTACCAACATTTGAAACAGCATTCCCCAAGCATACGGTTGCCTACACTATGGTAACAAAACAGGAAAAACCGGTTCTCTATCCAAATAGCGGCCGTGGTCCTTACTTTCCCGCGCATGGCGAGCCGGTAATGATAAAACAAGCGAACCCTAAGCTACAACAACGAACAACAGTGACTGTACGACCTTGGTGGTTAATAGCTGCGAATGCCGACCGATATATCCCCGTGTATGAGAGAACCGATTCTGATGAACCATTATATTTCGAAGAAAGACCGTAATATAATATTCTCCCATAAATCATGAAAAAATCGAGTCCCTATATTTCGCTACCATACGACTTTGAGATTCCGCTTTCCGAAACTACGTTCTACCACTTTGAAAAAAAAGTTGTGAAGGATTTTAATTTGAAGGAATTTGTTGGAAACAACATAGCTCATCTTAATTGGAAGGATTTTGAGAAAGAGGCATTGAAACAGAAAACAATAGCAGAGAAAATCCTATCAATCTTCACCAATGAGAAGCTTATTACTGGACCACTTAGCAATATTACAGATAACAAAAAAAAATTTCTAAAACTGTTAAATTATTTCATCTCACAAAAAAAACCGGTAGTCTTTACAATAACGCAAATCGCATTCAAAATCCCAAACCCTCTCAAGGTAACGAGGAAAACTCCTGATGCTGGTGAACTTGCTTTTTTAAGCCAATTCCACGACATCATTTCACTTATTGAAAGAGTGTATCCGCCTAGTGCGAAGATTATCATCTTCGGAGAGAGTTATGTTTTTTACAAGGTGGTGGAAATTAGTCGAAACGAATCTCATGTTTACTTTAATACAATCAAAAAATGGTTGCAGAAACTTGGTTGGGATAAAGAAATTATTCTTGAGGATCTCACAAAATTAGAAAAAATCGTACCGAAATTTACGAATGAATACCAAAAGAACTTAAAAGAGCTGCAAACTGGTTGGAAACAAAAAAAGCCCGACATCGTAAATCAAATAGAATCAGTTACTCAAACATTGTTCCTCAGTCTTAATGTTAGAAAAAATCCTAAAAAAGTATTGATGGAGTTATTTGATAGAACAAAAGTAAATAAGTCTCAACAAACACAGTTGCTTCAAAATAAGCTCGAAAAAAAGACAATTCAACAGTGTTTCCCGTACATCGCCTATCACAAATCAATAACGACCAGTAATCTGGCCACTATCCTTCACCCTAACTCCCTCCCTTTAAGTTGCACCGGCTCGCCTGGTAAGCTCGGTATCTATCCAATCGGGAAGGAAGCTAAGCTATACCCCTATCATGGTGTACCTGTTATAGGCGCAAAGGGCACCGTAAGCATTCGCTATGAAATTGATGTTAAACGCCATAAAAATATGGAGGGTTATTACATTAAAAATGAAAACACGCCATTTTTTTTCAGAACCACAATGCCCACCACCCGAGAAACAGAAATAATTAGCGAACCTATTGATCACTTGAAAAAATAACTTTTTGTTGGTATTATTTGCTCGTATCATGAAAACGTTGCCTAATAGTGACAAATTCTTTGCTTTTTTTGTGCCCTGCAAAAGCGGGTAACTGATTTATTAGATAAAAATCAGCCCCGCGCAAGCGGGGTTTTTTAGTTTTTACCACAATATGAAAATCATCGATTGTCATCAGGATATTATCTTGTCAACTCTATACACCACCCGTACTGATTTCTTCAGAAGAAATAAACTAACCGATGGTTCAAATACGTTAGCGCTACCAGTAAATAATCAAACTGACTACTTCCGGCTACGAAAAGGAGGAGTTCATATTGTCTTTGCAGCAGTATGTGCATTTTCTATTGATCATGGAAAAATCCTACCGAGCAATCAACCGGACATTGATACATATTGTCAAATCAACGGATATCACGAGCTCGTAAGAAAATCTATTCGAAGTATACAAGTGATTCGTACAAAGACAGATCTGGAATCGTTAAAGCAGTCATCGATCGGCTTTGTACTTCATGTCGAAGGAGCTGATATGTTAGCCCGTCATGAAGATCATCTTAATACATTGTTTAACCTTGGCGTCCGATCGGTTGGCCTTACGTGGAATTACAAAAATGGATTGGCAGCTGGTGCAATGACTCAGGGTGGACTTACGCAAAAAGGTAAAACCATTATCCGTCGAATGGAAAAACTTGGTATGTTACTGGATTTAGCCCACCTCAATAGAAAAAGTCTCAGAGATAGTCTCAAATTTGTAGAGAAGCCCTTCATCCTTTCTCATGCCAACTGTAAATCTCTCTATAACCACCCAAGAAACATTGCGGACGAGGAACTTAGAGAAATTAAAAAAAGAGGGGGAGTCGTCGGCATGTCTGGTGTTCCGGAATTTTTAGGAGATCGTCCTACTCTCGAAGATCTTTGCCACCATATTGTTCATGCACTGGAAATGTGTGGAGAAAATAATGTCTGTATCGGAAGTGACTTTGGCGCCATGACAGACTCTTATTTGATTCCGGGTTTTTCCCAATCGTCTGATTTTCCAACATTGGTCATGAAGTTAAAAGAAAAAGGCATCCCACAAAATACTCTTATAAAAATCTGCTATAAAAATGCTTTATCTTTGCTGAAATCTGTTTTGCCACTGGTATGAAAGGAATAATCTGGAATTGCAAGAAAGTGAAATGGAAATATGCTCGAAATGAGAAGATTTTTGCAGAAAAATGCATCCTCCTTTACATTTGCTGTGAACAAGGAGATGGAAAAAAGCAAATGAAAGAAACGGCTCGAAGGATTATCCAACTAAATAAAAAGAGGTATTTGCGAGAAACGCTTGTTATATTTCCTTATGCTCATTTATCAAACCATATACTTGAACAATCACAGGCAAAAGAGCTCATAGATGGTCTTGTAGAACGACTGGCACGGAAAAATCAACTAAAAATATTGACGATGGGATTTAATCAGAGCAAAGAGGTATTAATACATTTACTTCCGCACAATGCGGATGTAACATACTTTTCTTATTAGAATTTTCAATAAAATCTATGTATAGAGGCGACATGATGTCGTATGAAGCGGAAACGATTTCTCATGATGTTACGAGAAATTTAGTAAGACAATCAGTCAGACCAGCACAGTATCCAGAATATATTCAATCATCGATTGAAACATCATTGATGCACAAAACACCACTTCGATGTCGTATAGTACTTTGTCCCAATTGGAAAGTTGATGAAAAAGGTCGCTCTATAGAAGAAATACCAGTTTGGACTGAAGGAAGCCAATTGATATATGGTGATCCATCACAGAAAATTGTTACGTTTCTCGGCGACGAAGTTCCAGAAATCATCAGTTATCTGAACCGAAACAGTATCAGAGTTGAGCTTTTGGTCGTATTGGCAGATATTCTTTCATCAGGATGGGTACATGATATGAAATTAGCAAAAGAACGACTGGCACAGAACCAGAGAGCGATAAGACTACTGCTTCAATCAAGCGAAAAGGGGAAAGAGGTGTTTAATGACCGTCGGAGGGCTGATTTGAGAGTGCAAAGTCAACTGCAGTTAGCAACTAATACCGAAGGTTATGAGGAAGCTTTGAATCGTTATCAGGTTGATGCTCTTCATCTCGGTACTCCCATGAATCAATGGTATCTGGATGTTGTGCGTCAACTGCAAGAAATGGGTGAGTATGAAGATAAGCGAAATGATCTTGCTGGGATGAGGAAAATTTGGGAGCGCGCACTGTTCTTGGCTGGTATTTACGCCCTCGATGGTCAGGTCATTGAACGTGACTTCGTAACATCGCGGTTTCCAGCGCATGAACATCCAGTAGGGTATCTTGCCTTAGGATCTGTGGCTACACCTCATGGAGATATTATTTCGCAGGGAGTTAACTTATTCAGGGAAATCCCAATAGGAACAGTCACCCCCTTCAATAACGCGATGATCCACTCATGGTCTGAAACGGACAATCCTGCTGTGCGGTTTTAACAAGTCTAACTCAATAAGTTTGCTACAATAGTTTTGTGCGAAAATACTTGGAGCTGTTTAAGGTACAGATAGCTATTTATTTTGTGTACCGATTGAGTTTTATTCTCTGGAGAGTCAGAAATGTTCTCAATCTTCTGATTATCTACTTCCTCTGGAATTCGGTATATGAGTATAAAAAGATAATATTTGCTTACTCAAAGGAAGAAATGCTTACATATATTCTTTTCGCAAGCATCATGAGCGCAATTGTTCTGGCAAGCAGAACCACAGATATAGCAAGTGAAATCGTAAGTGGCGCAATTATTAACTACCTTACCAAACCCCTCTCATTCTTTTCAACAATCCTATCCAGAGAATTTGCCGATAAAATACTTAATGGATTTTTTTCTATAATAGAGTTTGTACTTTTCATCATATTTTTGCGACCTCCCTTTTTTATTCAAGAAAATCTGATGGTCTATCCTTTGGTCATTCTGGCAGTAATTATCGGCGCTGCGATTACCTTTTTTATTTCGTTTTCGCTTTCCCTAATCGCATTCTGGACTGCAGAGATATGGGCACCTCGCTTCATTTATTTCATACTGATCACTACGCTTGCCGGCACCGCATTTCCCCTCGATATTCTTCCTCAGAAATTTTACGAGCTAATTCTAATAACTCCGTTTGCCTATCTGGTATATTTTCCCGCCAAGATTTATCTTGAAGGAATTACGGAGCAAACAGTACCTTTGTTGTTAATTGGAGCACTATGGACAGTGATCTTATATTTTGCAACCAGAATAATCTGGAATAAGGGTATGCGGGAGTTCAGTTTTTTTGGCAGATGAAAAATCTCAAGTTATTCTATCTATTCAGTAAGTACGCGTTTAAAAGCACTACACAACAACCAGTAGGATCACTATTCTTTTTAATAGGAAAGATTATGAGGTTTGGCGTGTATTTTGTATTTGTTTATTATCTTCTTACTAATACCATGCTTCTCGCCGGTTACAATCTGAATCAGACACTTATTTTCTTTCTCACCTTCTCGATCATTGACGCCATCGCACAAATGTTATTTCGGGAGGTATACCGGTTTCGCCCTCTGGTGGTAAATGCGGAACTCGATGCTATTCTTATCAAGCCATACCATCCTTTTATGAGGATACTCGTGGGAGGAGTCGACCTTCTTGATCTTGTCACTATTGTATTTTACTTGGGACTCTTATGTTTTTACGTGATTCAATTGGGTTCAATTGTACCGCTAAATATTTTCATATTTTTGTTACTTGTTATAAACGGTCTCATTATCGCTACTGCATTTCATATTATCGTCCTTGCGCTGGGAATACTCACTACCGAAGTCGATCATGCTATTATGATTTATCGTGATGTCACCCGGTTGGGAACATTGCCGATCGACATCTATCAAGAACCATTCCGTAGTCTTTTCACCTTTTTTCTTCCCATTGGTGTTATGATGACATTCCCGGTGAAATCTTTGTTTGGGCTTCTTTCGGGAAGCGTAATTGCGTTAAGTTTTGTAATCGGGCTATTGCTTCTTGGTTTTTCGCTATACTTGTGGAATAAAGCGCTGAAAAAATATCAGAGTTGGGGCGGATGATTTTAGATCAGAGGTTACGCAGTTGATTTTAGTTTAGCTTGTCATTGCGAGCGAAGCGAAGCAATCCCATTTGAGATTGCCACGGCTACTTCGTAGCCTCGCAATGACAGCAGAGTGTGTAAGTCCTGTTAGATGATAGATGTTGGATGTTATTTGAGCAAATGGGTGTCCGAGTGGAGAGGCTCCCATACAGGGCGCACCCTCCGATTCGGAGGGGAGCACTGTATGGGAGGAGACGAGGACAGGACCCATTTGCAATAAAACAATTATGATTAAAGTGCATAATTTAACAAAAATCTATAAAACTCCCACAAAGTCCGGGAATTTTTTCCAGGATATCATTCAACGGAAGTATGAAGAGAAGAAGGCGCTTGATGGCATTTCCTTTGAGATTAAACAGAATGAGCTGGTTGGTTTTATCGGACCAAATGGCGCAGGAAAAACTACTACCATGAAGATACTTTCGGGTATCCTCTATCCAACATCTGGTACGGTAAACGTACTTGGATATACTCCTTTTGAAAAAAGGCATTCGTTTCTCAAACAAATCGCATTCGTAATGGGTCAGAAGAATCAACTGCTGTGGGAATTACCGGCGTCTGATTCATTTCAGCTATCTAAAGAGATCTATGAAATTGAAGATCGACAATACAAACAAACCCTCCATGATCTTATTGAGCTTCTCGATGCGGAAGAATTTATTAATCAACCTATCAAGACGCTTTCGCTTGGACAGCGCATGCGTATGGAGCTTATCGCTGCTCTTCTTCACCGGCCAAAAATTCTGTTCCTCGACGAGCCCACGATAGGACTCGATATATTTGCGCAAACGATCATGAGGAATTTTATTAAGGAGTATCAGGAAAAATATCGCGCAACAATCATGCTTACCTCGCACTATATGCAGGATGTTCAGAAACTCGCCAAGCGGGTAATCCTTATTGACAATGGGAAGATACTATTTGATGGCAAGCTCAACGAATTAATAGAGAAGTATTCTGACGAAAAGCTTATCAGTGTTACCTTAGAAAAACCACTTACTAATGAACGAGTAGCGTTACCTCGAGATTATGACTATCAGTTTCCCTTGTTAAAAATCCGAGTGCAAAAAGATCAGTTAAACGATATGCT
>CAZAJT010000028.1:0-13981 GCA_964485585.1 uncultured Gammaproteobacteria bacterium | reverse complement strand
AAGAGCATCACTACCGCTCGTATAAAGGGGACGACGTGTAGTAATGCTCTTTTTTATTGGTATTTTTCCAATACCAACAAATCACCTAAGACGATAACAGAATTATTTTTTCTTGTCAAGAACTAATTTGTGTTTATTTGATACAGAGCCCCAAGCTTATTAGAAGACGTGTAGATTTTTTTTGCAAAGTGTGAAAACTTCTCTTCCTGAAGTTTGGGATATTTGTTTCGCTCAAGTGTGGAAACAATGACGTATTGCACCTGATATTTCCTCAACAAGTCTATAGCAACATTGCTGTCGTTTGTTTCATAAATTGTTGTTACGTCAGGAATACGTTTACCCACCACATCAGAAGAACCACGCCACAGCCATTCATGTACCCACCACCCCGCTATTGTTGGCAAACCGGTATATGCTGAGATTCGTTCATAGTCGGTATATGAATCGCCTTGTGCCTCCAAGACGACGGGGGTACCGACAATATTTTTATTCAAATAGTCTATGATTTCCTTATCTTCGGTATAGGTAGTTTTAAGCCATTGAGTGCCATCAAGCTGGGGAGTTTTTTTTAAAGCACCATAGTAGGAAGGAAATGCAAAAAATGGGTAAACAAAAACAAGACTGAAAAGAAGGAGGTAAAAACTTTTGAGTATCAAACGAAGCGGTTGATGCACCATTTGTATGCGGTATAACACATAAGCTGCCGCAACCCCCATCATCATAAAGGCCTGATAGCCCATCTTAAACATGGTGTTTGCGCGAAAGTGTGCGGGATAAATATCTTTGATATAAAAAAATTCTGGAATAATGATAAGGAAGGTGCCAAAGGCAAAAAGGATAAGAATAAAAACGTCGGGTTTTTTCATTTCCGGTATTCGATTCCTTTGACGGTAGAGAATGGTCATAAACATGAATGCGGTAGACCAGAAAAATCCCCAGAGAACAAAAAGCATCCAAGGAGCAGACGACTGACAATTCCCTTTTTCAAACAAAAACGGTCCGAATTTTTTCAGATTCACCAGAAATTCAGGACTGCAGTTGACGCCGACACCGGTAACAAACGGCGAGAAAAAATAGGAAAACGGAAATGAGAATACCAGAAAACCAGCTATAAGAATCACCGTATGTATAATCAATTGCCACGATAGCTTGAAAAGTACTACAAATATCAGGAGTATGAGGAGCAGATAAATAGGTCCGTCAAACGCATTCGTCATATAATGAACCGCAGTGAGAAAACCGAATAAAACAGTATAAAGAAGTAAGTATTTCGTATTTCGTATTTCGGTGAGCAACCAATACGCTACTGAGTTTTGAGTTTTGAGTTTTGAGTTTTGCGCTGATTCTTGATGATTACCGTAGACTCTCAGAAAGAATACTAATAATAAAGATAGGGTGAGTAATACGAACGGAATATCAAACACGTGTCCGTGGAGATCTGCCACGACATATGAATAGGAAGGAAACTCATGAATCGTAAAGGGGATAAATCGAGTAGCATTCGGATACCAATATTTTGTCGGATTGTACCCATCAAGTATTTGCCAGAAAGGAATCGGATTTTCGTTTGGGTAGCCTGTTGTGAAAAGATAAATTGTATGGAGATTTCCGGCAAGATTCACGATAAAACTTCCTAAAAGAGCGTAGACAATCAGCGCCACAAGGTGGAGCTTTTTTAATTTGAGAACCTGTGTTTGAATAAAAGCGATGGAGCTTCCTATAAGAGAAAAAACGATTGTTGTCCCTTGCGCAAGAATGGTTGCCAACATAAGATTGTAGCCAACAGCAGGTAGTGTGTTGGAGAGCTTAATCAAGAATGCCCCGCTTAAATGACCGAAGTAGTAATAGTTTATCGGATAACCTGATGGCCGCGTCGCATCTGCCGAGAGCCACATGTCAAGCGGCGGAAAGTATTCGGCGCGCAAAATCGCGTTCATAAATCCAAAATCCATAAATTTTTCCAGTCCTCGTATTGAAGGCTCTTGTCCGCGTACATAGGTGAGAAAGAAAAGCGCAGCGAGAAATAGCAGTTCTTCAAAGATGAAAATCTTCAACAAGTGAGAAGAACGAGAGATATTACGTACAGAGAAGAAATAATTAATGAGACCAAAAATAAATACGAGAAATATGAGGTTCAGGTGATTAAACGGAAGAATCTTTATGATGCCTAAAACAAATGCCGCGTAGGTAAGAGTAAGTATCCCGATCGTTTTGCTCAGTCCATATCCCTGATCGAAAAAAGACCCGAATAGTTTTTTGGTAATCGGGAAAAAAAGTATACCGATGGCTAAAAGATAAAGATACCACTGCAGCGTTTGCCAGATCCATTCCATTGTATTCTATTATATAATAGATCACTACTGTTAGTTACTTAGTTAGTTGGTTACTTGGTTTGTTAGTCATAATATTATTAATTCTACTAAGTAACTAAGTAACCAAATAACCAACTAACCTTTTGTTTATGGAACCGAAGTTCATTCCATCTGCTATAGAAGAGAGGCTCTATCGCTTCTGGGAAGAGCGGGGATATTTTACTGCAAAAGTTGAGAGTGAAAAGAAACCGTTCTCCATCATTCTTCCGCCGCCGAATGCCAATGCCAATCTCCATCTCGGCCACGCTATGTATACCTATGAGGATGTGATGATCCGATATCATATGCTTCTCGGAGATGCGGTGTTGTGGTTGCCAGGCGCAGATCATGCAGGCATTGAAACGCAGTTTGTTTTTGAAAAACAGTTACAGAAAGAAGGAAAAAGCAGATTTGACTTTGATCGAGAAACGTTATTTAAAATGATCTGGGATTTTGTAGCTAAAAATCGACCAAACATGGAAAATCAATTGCGGCGACTCGGTTTTGCACTCGACTGGTCAAAGAATAAATTCACTATGGATAAAGACATTGTGGCAATTGTCTATAAAACCTTCAAAAAACTGTATGAGGAAGGATTGGTATACCGGGATAAAAAACTGGTGAACTATTGCCCCCGCTGTGGTACCGGATTCTCAGACCTTGAGGTAAAGCATATTGAGCAGACTGACCCTCTGTACTATATGAAGTATGGGCCATTCATACTCGCAACAGTTCGTCCCGAAACAAAGTTTGGCGACACTGCCCTTGCGGTACATCCTTCAGACAAACGGTATAAACAATGGATTGGCAAAGAAGTCGAGGCAGAGGGATTGCTTGGTACCTTTATGATACAAGTTATTGCGGATGAGGCAGTAGATCCAAAGTTTGGCACAGGTGTTGTGAAAGTTACTCCCGCACATGATTTTAATGATTTTGAGATGGGAAAGCGGCATAATCTTGAGATGCGGCAGGTCATTGACTTTGATGGTCGGCTTACCGAATTGGCCGGACCGTACGCAGGATTGAAAGTAAAACAAGCACGCGAAAAGATTGCGGTAGATCTTGAGAAACGCGGCTTGCTCGATCATGTCGACAAGAATTATTCCCATGTGGTTGGGGTCTGTTATCGCTGTGGCATGGTGCTTGAGCCATTGCCGCTCGAACAATGGTTTGTCAAAGTGAAGCCGTTAACTGAGGCAGCAAAGAAGTTGATTGATGACAATGCTATTGTTTTTTACCCCCGCAGATTTAAAAAACATGCGATACGGATTCTGGATAACTTTATTGACTGGAATATCTCTCGACAGATTGTTTGGGGAATACGTATTCCTGCATGGAAATGTGACAGTTGCGCAAAAAAAGGGAAAAGCACCTGGGTAGTAACCGAGGGAAAAACGCCGGTGGGATCTTGTAAGGAATGTGGTGGTTTTCGTTTTGAACAGGACACGGACACGTTTGATACTTGGTTTTCTTCTTCCCAATGGCCCTTCGCAACATTACAAACCATCGATAACGAACCTGCCTCGCCCGCCTCTGGCGTGGCCTCGCCAGCTCGCCTCGCTGATGACGCTTTGGCGGAGCGGGCAGGCGGGATCAGAACTCAGAATTCAAAACCAACGCACTTTAATTATTTCTATCCTACTTCTGTAATGGAAACTGGGTATGACATACTGCCGGCGTGGGTTGCGCGTATGATTATGATGGGATATTTTGCTACCAATACCCCTCCCTTTACTACCGTATTTCTCCATGGTATGGTGCGGGACAAAAAAGGCCAGAAAATGAGCAAGAGTAAAGGAAACGTCATTAATCCGCTTGAGATGATTGATAAGTATGGCGCAGATGCATTACGGGCAGCTCTCATCTTTGGTACTGCTGAAGGTAACGATACTGCTCTCTCGGAGGAAAAGATCACCGGTATGAGAAATTTTGCTAATAAGGTATGGAATATTGGGCGATTCATATCTATGAATCGAGGGGAAAGGGGAGAGGGGAAAGGGGAGAGGGGAAAAACGAGCATTCTTAATACGTTAAAGAAAGAATTTGAGAAAGAGAAAAAAGAATACATAAAGTACATGAATTCATACCGCTTTTCTCTTGCGCTTGGTCTCATCTATGAATTTTTATGGCATCGCTACGCCGATTATTATATTGAGCAGTTGAAAGAAGAGTTGAAAGATGGTACTATTGAGGTTCTTCAGTTGCTGGAAACAGTATACTGCGAGAATTTGAAAATGCTCCACCCATTCATGCCTTACGTTACCGAGGCAGTATGGAAGGTATTTTACGGGGAGAAACATTCTATTCTAGAAGAGAGACTTAAATAAAATCAAATTTTTTCATTTTAATATATCACTTTGATTTTTAATCTTTGATATTTGATTTATGTTATGAAACGCACCTATCAGCCTAAAAAAAAGCGGAGAATGAGAAAGCACGGATTTTTGAAACGCATGCGCTCCAGCGATGGGAGGAATGTGATTCGACGAAGAAGGGCAAAAGGGAGAAAACGACTCACTGTTTAAAATTTCTAAAGATTTTTAACATTAAATAAATGCTATCTCCAAACTTCTACAACACAATATTTGTTTTTCCAATCCTCAATCTTCTCGTCACCTTTTACAAACTATTTCTTCTTATTCATCTTCCGGGAGCTTTGGGATGGGCGATTATTTTTCTTACCGCCTTTATACGGCTATTACTGCATCCATTTTTTGATCAGCAGGTTCAGACGTCAAAAAAAATGCAAGATATCAAACCACGTCTTGATCAACTGAGCGCAAAGCATAAAAAGGACCCAAAGAAACTGCAAATAGAACAGATGCGGCTTTATAAAGAAGCAGGTGTTAATCCTGCGGCGGGGTGTTTGTTTCTCATAATCCAGATTCCAATTTTCATAGCGCTCTATAGTACACTCAACCTGTTTCTTACTCAAGGAACTACCGGCAATATCATTAACTCAATAAACAATGCTCTTTATTTTTCATTTCTCAAAATTACCACGATTGATCCATGGTTTTTCGGATTCAATCTCGCTTTAACTCCCGCAAAGGGAGGAGTCTGGTATTATTACCTTATTCCCGTTGTGACGGGGGTTCTACAGTATTTTCAAGCTATTGCAACGGTTCCTCCTCCACAGAAGAAGGAGCATAAAAAAGAGGAAAACAAAGTTGAGAAGAAAGAAGGAGCCGGTGATGATTTTCAAAAAGCAATGCAAACCCAGATGAAATATTTTTTTCCTATCCTAATCGGATGGTTTTCGTATTCCTTACCGGTTGGACTGTCACTCTACTGGAACATTTTTTCGCTGTTTAGTATAATTCATTATAAGAAAGCCCATTCGAAAGAGAAATTCTCGATGCTCGACACTTTGACACATTAACAATTTTTATTATTTTATTCTATGGACAAGGTACAAACAATCAAATCTGAAGCAGAGGCACTCCTCCAAAAAATGACAGCGAACTTTGAAGTAAATGTTGAGGAAGATGAAGGCGCCTATCATGTGGTAATTCGTACCGAGGAGGATGCACCTACGGTTATTGGTCGGCATGGCGAGACAATTCGCGCCCTCCAGAAGATTCTTGAAGTGATTCTCTACAAATCACTCGGCGAATCGGTGCATATTCTAGTGAATGTGAATGATTATAGGGAAAAACAGAAGGAGCGATTACAAGGTCTCGCCTCAGAAATGGCACAAAAAACAACAGATCTCAGAAAACCAACCCATCTGCGAGGACTTTCTTCCTATGAGCGCAAAATGATACACGAGTATATAACGAGCGAGTATCCTGATTTAACCACATATTCGGTTGGTGAGGGGAGAGAACGACATCTGATTATTGACATGAAAGAGGGAAGTTCTGCAGAAATGAATGAAGATGTCAATGCTGAAGAGTAAAACATTATTGTTTGTTCTGATTTTTCCTGCGATTATTGTGTTTGATATTGTCTATTATTTCCTGAACCGCTCATCCTGCTTACAATGTGGAAACCTTACAGAGTTTTTCAAAACATCTTCACTTTCGGTATTCCTTCTTACACAAACTCTCAATAGCTTTAGAAAGTAATAGTTGGGTAAAAAAGTACAAACTATAATTATACTATAGGTTAAATGTCTTCGCAATAGAGAATTCGCTTTCGTGAAAAAAAGATGCTAGAATGAGCTATATGAATATTGAGAGGGGTACGACCACGCCGGTTGAAATAGCCTATTTAGAGGCTCAAAAGACCGAGCTACGCAACCTCGCCCGGGCCAATGACTCCCGTGGATTAAAGGATAGAATTGAACAGGTAGGCGGAGATGCGAGTCTTGTTCGTCATGAAGCAGCCGCACGGGTAGAATCCTATCAGAAAGGAGCAGTGCAGGATGCGGTGAAGCCTTTGGAAGGTGCAGTGGGAGCCGGAAATGAACAGACTATTAAGCATAAAGCAGCCGTCGTCACCACCGCCGTAAAAGAAGTAATTAAAATATATAAGGAAAACAGAAATCTGAGGCCGGTTGCTGAAACCACTGCGGGTGGCCAACTGCTGAATAATCTACTTGATCGAATAGATCCCGATAACGATATCACGAGTGAATTAGGAGCGGCATACATATATAAATTGCTTGATGCCGCAATGAAAGATCGGGTGAGCGACATCCTTCAAGGGCTTCCGAGGAAAGAGTTGAATGAGCTCTACAATATTGATCCCACATTATATCGAAAGATCAAAGAAGCCATTATAGAAACTGCGCAAAACTCCGGTTACAGCGAGTCGCGTATTAATACGTTTCGTCGTGAGCGAGCAGAAGATGAGCAGGGCCGTAGGGAACGAGGTTTGGAAGAAACGCTCGAGTACAAATGGCGCACCGCGCTTGGCGACTATTTCGATAAAGAAACCGATGGGTTGGTTATCGACGGGCTTTTTTCGGTAGAAAAGTTTTCAACGCTGGTACAGCAGATGCGGACGGCTGTTGCAGCGCGCCCGGAAAACGCAGGCAAGACAAAAGAGCAGATTGATGGTATTACTGCCGATGAGATTGAGACGAAAATTGTTTCTACTTTCAGTAAACTGTACGCAAAAGTAGATTTATCACAGGAGAGTGCATTCTGGGATGATATTACCCGTGCCGGTTTTCAAGAATCTATTGAGACGGTACAGCATACGCTGACTTCTCAATTGGCACTTCTTGCGTCGCAGCTGGAGCAAGGCAGAGGAGGAGAGTTTTTACAAAATTTCAAAGCGTTCCGAAGATTTACTGTTGTTTCCGATAAACCGAAAAGATTATCAGATCGAGATCAGCTTGTTACCCACCATGAAATAAAAGCAAATCCCGGTCGGGTTGAGACCAATCTTTCTGACTTTTTGCGACAGGTTGCCGTGATGGTTGCCCATGAGCGGGAAACAAGAGAGTATCTTTACAACGTAAAGGCAGTGTTTTTACGGGGAGCGGGAAAAGATGGATTCTGGAGTCAGCTTGCGAGCTACTCGCAGAAAATGTTTATGACAGACGTCGATACCATGATGCTTCTGCCCGACAGCAAAATGTTTATGGCGGCACTCCGGCTGTATCACAAATACCTTGAAGAGGAGTTTGCTAAACACAACTGGATTCATCAATCAACCATGTTTTCCCGCAATATGCTTGATGTGCGAAGCAGAATTCAGAACATGGTTGAGAAGGACTTGAAAGTTATGTTTAAGAGAGATCTGGAAATCACTGATGCTGAAGGCAGAGTAACTGGTATGGATATATGGCGGGTACGGCGAGCGCTCAATATGGGAATAGGTTTATCCAGAGGAGTATTCTTAAATGAACCAGAAATGGCAGCGTGGGCAGAGCCGCAGCTTGACGAAAAAGGAGAGGCGACCTATCAAAGTTATTACACCAATGACGCTACCGCTTTAGAGACATTAAATCCGCAACATTTCTTTTTCCGTTGGCAGGTAGAAGGCACTATGCCGCTTCTCTTATTTCTTCCGGTTGAAGGAGTGAAAGGAGATTTCTGGAAACAGTGGGATCACAAACAGATATGGGAGCATGCAAAAGAATATCGCGAAGCATTTTTACGGGGAGATCAGCATTTTACGCACCGGAAAAAAGGAGAGCGATTGTTTATCGATATTCTCCCAAATTTCGGCAAGGTGGGAGGCTTCCTTCAGCGAGCAGGATGGCGATTTCCGCCGGCCTATGAAGGGTGGCTTACCCACAAGATCGGTCCGGATGGTCATATTACGACTAAGCTTGACCATCTTGCGTCTTTCAAGGCGATCGAGAATATTGGTTTTGACATAATGCTACACTATGTACAAAATAAGTTATTTGATGGCAACAAACTGGATATGCCCTCGGCCGAGCGCACCGCATTTCTGAGTTACTTGTATAGTAAATATGTAAATCCCGGTGCTCCCGCTGATGGATTGCAGCAAGAATTGAATCGTCTCAAAGCAATACTTACTGAACAGATGAAAGGAAAAAGCGAAGAAGCGATCAATGCGGCAGCCGATAAACGGTTGGTGTATAAAGCGCTCGCCGGCGCAATGCGCAACCGCATGCCGACCAAAATGATCCGTATCGAACGGGATCGGTTTACTCAGACGGGCACACGTGCGTGGTTTGATTTGGTGAGCCATCTTGGTTGGCAGAGTGAGGAAGGATACCGTTTTATGGACGAGGCAATGCAGAATATTATGAAAGTTGAGGCCTTGCTTCGCACTGAGACGACAAGCGCAATGCAGGATCATCTCAATAACCCTGCAAATAATGGCGAGCTGAGTAATTTCGAATACAATAATTATATTGTGACTCGGGAAAAGATCGAGCGGATCTTAAGAGATCAGGTTGATGGAGAACAGGTGGCGCGGGCGCTTCAGCTCTATGACGCGATGCGAGAGCGTCATCTGACTGATGCAAAATTGAACGAGTTAGCAGCTAAGCTAGAAAATAAAGCAAAATATTTCCCGTTTCCACTAGGTACTGAAGAAGTTGAAACAACATTTTTGGCATTTAGAGGCGCAGGAGAGCGCGTGATGACGAGAGCACTCAGTGATACTGCCGGAGTGGAAACCAACATGGCCGGTCCACTTAAAGAGTTCTTTAGCGCACTTCATCCGACTTCACTGGATGTAGAAAAGAAAGATTTGACTAAAATAATCGAGGCCATTGAGAAAATTAAACGCCAGATGGAAGATATGCATGGACAGGGAGATGCGCATCGTCTGGTACATCATCTGGCTGCGATGGCAATATCGTATTTTAAGAAAGATACCCAGTCGCGGGTGCCGGGATTAAGTGCTCTTAAATGGGGTTTGAAACATTCGTTTGCCGCTGAGTTTGTAGGAGGAGGGAAAGAGGTGTGGGAGTGGGATGTGGCAGATATTGATAACTTTATTAGTGAACTTGAGAGGCGGCGGCTGTTGCCAAAAGAGGCGTATGAACTGCAAAAGGGGCCGCCGGCAGAAGATAAAGTATTTGATCATATCAATACACCATTTGGAAGGATTGATTTACCGTTTAAGATCAAGTATGGTGAAGCATGGCGCAAGCCTGATTATGAATATTATAGCGGGAAGCTGCGGAGAGAGTTCGGCGCGAGCGGAGCAAACATTGCGTATGAAGTAATAAGTAAATATTTGCCGGCGGCAGCATTATTCATACTTTGGAAATTCATCTCAGAAGCCTTTCAGGAATCCGAAGGAAAAAAATCCGAGCGCTGAAACCTCGCCAAATGCGGGCTTGTTTTTTTGGTTTTTTTGATGTCTAATAAAGTATATGAAGCGGTATTTTGTAATTCTGTTCCTCATCTTTAGTATTTTTACTACAACAAGCGCAGTTTTAGCAGACCCAGTGCCTGATACTGTACCAGTACCAGGATATAATTGCGGTAATTTACGTAGTGACGAAAATCAGAATAGAAATGCCAGATGCTGTTATTACAAAGAGCAAGAGTTCAAAATACCAGAACCAGGAGGGTTACTTGGTGAGCCTTTCAAGTTGGTCAATACACTAATACATCCTTTGTTATCAATTTTTAATAACATTCAGAAGGAGGTAAAAGTTCAACCATGTGTTGTCGGAGCGCCAAGTACACCAGGAGACTTAGCTAATTCAAGCTGCTTTTGCGAACCAAAGAAAGATGAAGATCTTGCTGCACTCCGTGATCTTTGCGCGAGGGTGGGAAAAGGTGAGAAAGGAGAAAGAGAAGAGTGTTTAAAGTGTATTGCCGGAAGAGATGAGGAAGGTAAACCGAAAATCGGTGGAGTCTGGACAGGTTTAGGATGCGTATCCTCAGATTTCAGCGGATTTGTAAAAAATACACTGCTATCCTGGGGGATTGGTTTGGCAGGGATCTTCGCACTTCTATGCGTGATGTATGCAGCATTTACATTACAAACTTCACGAGCGAATCCGGAAAAGATAAAGAAAGCTCAGGAGCTTTTAACCTCATGTATCATGGGATTACTCCTAATAATATTTTCCGTATTCATTCTTCGATTAATCGGAGTAACAATATTGAGGATACCGGGATTTAGTTAACCTCGTTGACCCGTTTCAATTGGTTTGCCAACAACTTTTGCTTCATCCATAGCTTTCACTGAATCTCCAAAACCGGGTATCTTACCGATTATCTTCTTAAATGGTCCGGGTAAATAATGCGCAGTGTATGCCAAGCTGCTGTATTGCTGCATGATTCCCATAGTAGATCCCACTCCCACGCCGCCGCCGGCAAAGAATGCGCCAAGACTAAGTCCGGCAGGTAATCCTTTTACTCCCATGAGCTCTTTCACCATTTTTACTATTTCCGGGATAATAAGTATCATCCCCATACCAACAAGTATTGTAAAAGCCTGAGGATTAATTCCGTACAGAAATGGTGGATTCCATAGACCTTCCTTTGCTGCAATCTGATTGATGATAATATATCCGGTAATAATCAATGCGATTACGATTGGAAAGGTCATAATTTCCATTAAAAGAGTTTTGAACCAGAATCCGAAAGCGTTTTTTCCCGGTATTGCAACAAACAGCAAAAATATAGGCGCAAATATTGTAAGAATCAGAATTTGTAGATAAGCTCTAAACAACATAAAAAATATACGGAAGAACAAAAAAAGTATAGTAAAAACCATAATGAAAAGTATTAGTAGCTGTGGTAAAAATGAGAGAGACATTACAAAGATTATTGCCGCTATCGGTAAATTAAGCCACACTGGAATTTTGCCTATAGTATTACCCAGAATACTAATATTAGATGCTCCTTCCGGAATTGGTTTCGTCGCCAGCTCATGAATATTTCTTGCAAGAAAAATAGCGCCAACTGCAGATATCAACCGAATGCCGCCATTTAATATGCCCGGCAACATATCAAGTAAAGATTTTGCAACTTCAAATAAATTACCAACACCGGTAGGAAATAATCCACCAAATAATACAAACGGCGAGGCATTAAGATATAGATTTTTTTCTCTGCCTATATCAAAATATTGATTATTTCCCAAAAGCGATATAATCACTGCGATAATTACATACATAAGATCAATAAGAAAACCTGCAAGTGGAAAGGAAAGCGTTATTAATATTAGAGACACAACGATTCGAGGAAGTGCAGATTCTACTGAAATTACTGTCTGGGCATCGAGTTTCATCCGAAACATAATCATGAATCCCAACGCTACTATAACTATCACCATGACCATATAAGCGATGTCTCTGAATACTTTCCAAACATTCATGAGCGGTTTCAGGCCGGCAAAACCGATGCCTTCGGCAGCATAGGATTTCGGGATAAATCCGGCATTGGAAAGGCCTGAATATGCCCAATATACGCCGGATGCCGGCGGATTGACTACCGGTGCCACAATGAGATTGGCCGCGAATCCGAAAAGACTTTTTGAAAAGTTTTTATCTCCATCTTCCGGCTTCTCTGTACAGCCTTCACCGACAAGACTACAGAGCACCGATCTATATACGTAGATACTCAACTTGCCATCAGTTGTTTTGTTGAGATTCGCATCATTTATGATGCTGTAAATTTCTTTCCGTTGCGCTTGTATGGGGTCATATTGGGCAACTTGTTGATTTTTCTTATCACCGGAGAAAAATATGGTGAAAAGAGTGATTATGAAAGCATATACCAGAAAAACGATGATCACTTTTTTCAGCAAAGAATACGCTTTCTTCCAAAGGAGAAACATATAAATCATTCTAGTGCACCCCGCTAAGCACTGTCAACTGAAGTCAGTTGCAAACAATATCGATCTCATATATAAGTAAAGTATGCTGCGAATTCGTACAGTTGTCGTCTTAACTTTAGTTTTACTCTTGAGCATTGTGGTGACGAATGGCAAGATCAAAGCACAAGAATCCTCTCCTTCACCAACAGCAGTTGTCACACCAAAACCCGGCATAGATCCATTTTCTCTTATTTTAAGAATGTTTTCGCTGAATTTCGGCGGGATCGCGGACAAAATAAAGGGAGCACTCGACGTAACAGAGGCGCCGGGGGTAAAAAACATGAGGGAGTTGTTTACAGAGATTGAGTCAAAAGTGGGAGTACCGAGCAAGGTCATTGAGGCAGTCTTCATCATTGAGTCGCCGGGTCAATATAAGGCGTTCTCGGGAGAAGATATTGCGCGATATGCTCAGCCGGGCCAAAGACTTCCCAACTGCAGGCCAAACGAATGTTCTGCGGCTGGCCCCATGCAGATGACAACAGGCGCTGATGGTAGTGGCGATACTACTTGTCCGAAATGTGGTGCAGGATTTTGTCCCAATGCATGGTCAACCTATCGATCGGCAGTCAATACATTTGGAGGATTAAGCCATCAACCAGAAGCCTGTAATCTTCGAGACAATATTTATGCTGCAGCATCTAAGCTTAAAAACGATAGTGGCGCCACAGGACTCCAATGGACACAGGATCAAATATATCGTGCGGCAACAAGATATTATGGTTCATGCGGAGAAAAATACCGGTATGTAAGACTTGGAAATAGAACCTATTGTGAATTTTTATGGATGTTTTACAACGCAAATCTGTGAGTATGGGAAAAAATAAAATCTATATTATCGTTTTCGTTCTGCTTTTAGTCCTAATAGTGTTATTAGGAATAATGAATACGTTGGGATCGCGAGTGCGTAAATCAGAGCAAGCGCAGGAAGGGTATGTGACGCCGACTCGGGTGGAGATATTGCCTTCTGGAGCACCGCCGGTAGCATTCACGAGCAGTATTACCATAACCCCGGGATTATCGCCGACTCTCTTACCAACGCAAAAAGTTGAAACAATAAACAAAATCTTTACCCTCAACTATCCACTAAAAGTAGAAGATCATATTATTGATTATATTCCGAAAAAAAGAATCATGATCGCGATGTATCCAAAAGATAGAGTTGCGGCAGAGGATGTTATGCGAAGGTTTTTCAGTGAGTTTGAAGCCACCAACAGCGCCGCACTGGGAATTGCGGTTGAATACATTGGTCTTACCAAAGATCCCAATGAGCCGGTGAGCGGAGAGGGACAGCAGTGACGTGATCCTAGAAGTCATCTCAATACCTAAGTATATGTCATTGCGAGGAGCGTAGCGACGTGGCAATCCCATTTATTTATGAGATTGCTTCGCCATAGTATGTTTGGCTCGCAATG
>CAZAJT010000027.1:0-14238 GCA_964485585.1 uncultured Gammaproteobacteria bacterium | reverse complement strand
CCATTCAAAAACTTCACCGGAGCAAAACGAAGGTTTGAACAAGTAGCATATGAAAATGATATTTATTTATTTGATGATTATGCGCATCACCCCAACGAGATAAGAGCGACTATTGAGGCGGCGCGCTCCCGATTCAATGATAGAAGAATTATCGTCATCTTCCAACCGCACACCTACACACGAACTGCTGCGTTAAGGCAAGATTTTGTTCATTCGCTTGCAAAAGCTGATGTTTCGTTCGTCGCCCCTATTTTTGCATCGGCGCGGGAAAAGGAAAATGGGCAAACGATTACTTCACGAGATCTTGAGCAATATGCGCATGAACAAGGAATCGAAAACATTCATTCATTTGAAACGCAGGAAGAACTTTTTGGAAAATTACAACAAAACTTGCACCCCGGAGACATCATTTTTACCATGGGAGCGGGGGATATCTATAAGCTGAAAAATGATATAATTGAGGTTGTCAGAAAGGCCAAATAGTAAATTCCAATTACCAAATTCCAATTTCCAAATAAGCACCAATATCCAAATTCAAAACAACAGTTTAATCATTGGAATTTAGAATTTATTTGGAGCTTGGTATTTGTGATTTGGTGCTTCAGTTAACATTGGGATTTGTGATATGAACAAGACTATGCAATTAGAGAGATTAGAACTTATCTTTGGAAAAGGCAGAGTGCAGGCTGAGAAGGATATTACAGCTTATTTTACCTTCAGAACAAAGGTGATCGCTGAGTATTATTTTGAAGCAAACTCGCGGGAAGATTGGGAGAACGTTGGAAAAGTAAAAGCGCAACAGGCAATTCCTCTTTTTATCCTCGGTGGTGGATCGAATCTTGCTGTCACTCAAGAAAGGATTAACGGTTTAGTCGTCAGAAATACCTATATGAAGAAAGAAATAACAAATGAAACTGATTCATACGTTGATTTGAAGGTTTCTTCGGGCTATCCGATGGCGCGGCTTGCAATGGAGACGGCTCAAGAAGGACATAGCAGTCTTGAGTATCAGATGGGTTTGCCCGGCACTGTGGGAGGAGCGATCTATATGAATTCCAAATGGACACATCCCGTTTCGTACTGCGGAGATTCGTTGATTTCTGCCTCTCTCTTAACAGATGGCGGGGTAATTAAGGAAGTAGATCATGATTATTTTCAATTTGCTTATGACAGCAGCATTTTGCAAAAAACGAAGGAAATAGTTATCGACGCAGTGTTTCGATTGAAAAAAGAATCGCCGGAATCAGTACAGAAACGAGCGCAGGAAGCGCTCGCCTATCGAAAAGCAACGCAGCCGCATGGGGTTGCAACGAGCGGTTGTTTTTTCAGAAATATTTCAGAAGAGCAGCGCCAAAAACTCAATGTTCCTACGACATCGGCCGGCTATCTCATCGATCAGGCCGGATTAAAGAATACGAGTGTCGGAGATTTTTACATTTCAGAAAAACACGCAAACTTTATTATCAATCGGGGAAACGGGAAAGCGTCAGATTTGCTCGAGTTAGTGAAACTAATTAAAGATAGAGTGAAGGAAAAGTTTGGGGTGGAGTTGAAGGAGGAAGTTATCATATGGAAGATGCATACAAAATAATTGGTGGAAAACCACTTCGTGGTAATGTTACATTGTCGGGAGCAAAAAATGTAGCGTTAAAAACTATTATTGCCGCGCTATTATTTAAAGATAATGTCATTCTTCATAATATTCCTCGCATAAATGATGTTGTTGAATTATTGCATATTTTAAATGACATTGGTGCTGAGGCGGCTTTTATTGATAGTAATACGGTAAAAATAAATGCTCAAAGTATGCGTCAAAATAAGGTGGATATGCTGCATGCTTCAAAAATACGTGCGTCATTTCTACTATTCGCACCGCTCCTCCATCATTTTGAGACATGTTTCGTACCAAATCCCGGAGGATGCAGGATCGGGGCACGTCCCATAGACAGAATTATTGAGGGTATGAAATATGTTGGAGTGGATGTGGAGTATGATTCTTCGACCGGTTACTATCATGCTTCTTTACAAAATGAGATACACGGTGAATATACCTTTTCAAAACCTACGCACACTGGAACAGAATTACTGATTATGCTTGCGGTATTGAGCAGCAAAAAAACTATTCTTTCCCGCTGTGCACTTGAACCAGAGATTGATGAGCTGATTCATTTTCTCAATGATGCAGGAGCGCATATCGTAAGAGAGCATGACACTATTATTGTTGAGGGCGTATCGCAATTATTACAGAAAAATCCTTTTACCATATCTTCTGATCGTAATGAAGCGGTTACGTTTGCGGTGTTGGGAACCGCGACAAAAGGCGATATTCTTATTGAGAATGTGATTCCAGAGTCGATCGATGCATTTCTTCGAGAGCTTCGAGAAGCAGGGGGTGTCGTTGAACTTACCCGGCACAACGCGATTCGTTTCTATCATAATGGGAATTTACGGGCTACCCATATTCAAACATCACCGCATCCCGGTTTTATGACTGATTGGCAGCCCAATTGGGCAGTACTTATGACGCAGGCTGAGGGAGAGTCAACGATCCACGAACGGGTATTTGAGAATCGTTTTGCGTATGTTTCAGAACTTCGAAAACTGGGAGCAAAGATAGATTTTATCAGTCCTTCCATTGCCAATCCGCAATTATATTATTACTTTACCTATTCTGAAAACTCACCGCATCAACAAGCGATTCGTATTACTGGGCCAACGACTCTCCACAATGGAGTAATTGAAATTCATGATCTTCGTGCTGGCGCAAGTTTGATTATTGCATCATTGGTCGCAAGTGGAGAATCAGTGGTGGAAGGAGCTTCGATTGTTGAAAGAGGATATGAAAATCTCGTTGAAAAGTTAAAAAATATTGGAGCGGATATTAGTAAAGTTTAGAATGGAAAAAGTGAAAACAGCATTGATATTAGCCGGAGGGGATAGTACCCGTTTCTGGCCGCTCGTGAATAAAAACATGATGCCTTTCTTTGGAAAGCCGTTTGCCCAACATATCATCAAGGAAATCATACCGCGAGTTCATCATATTATCATTGTCTCCCATCCGTGTTCTGCGCAGGACTTTCAGAAGATCAGCGTAAGAAACAGTACTCATGATTGTAAGATCTCTGTCGCTATTCAACACAAAACTGAGGATGGTATGGCGGGTGCAGTGACAGCTGCGAAAGAATACTTGGATGGGGAAGTTGTTATTGTAAACGCTAATGATTTGCTTAATTTTTCAATTCTTGAAAAAATAGGCGACATAAGGAATCATGGAGCCAAAATAATACTTGTTGCAAAAAGGATGAACGATTATTTTCCCGGCGGATATCTGAAAGTTGAAGGAAAATCTGTTACTGGCATTGTCGAAAAACCATCGCCAGATGAGAAACCTTCCGACCTTGTAAAGCTGGTAGTAGATTATTTTTCCGATGGGAAGCGACTGGTAGACGCGATTCAATCAGTGCGTGCTGATTCTGACGACTGGTATGAAAAAGCGCTCGATCAACTCATAACGAATAACGCCTCAACGAAGTATATTGACTACGATAGTTATTGGTACACCATAAAATATCCCTGGCAGGTATTAAACGTAATGGAACATTTTCTTTCAAAAATATCCGGTCAATACAGAGGCAGCGATGTTTCCGTTTCAAATAAGTCAAAGATAGAGGGAGACGTTTATGTAGAGGACAATGTTCGCATTGGAGATTATGTTAAAATTGTTGGGCCATGCTATATTGGTCGTGATACAAAGATAGGAGATTATGCGATGATTCGATCAAGCCATGTTGGAGAAAACGCTATAGTTGGTGGCGCGTGTGAAGTCGCCAGATCCTATATCGGTAGCGGAGTCATGCTCCACAGAAATTATGTTGGAGATTCGGTTATAGGAAAAAATGTACTTTTTGGCGCGGGAGCAATCACTGCGAATTTCAGATTTGATGAAGGCACTGTTTCGTCAATGGTGAATGAAAAAAAGATAGATACTGGAAGAAATAAACTGGGAGCGATCATCGGTGAGGGCGCAAAGATCGGCGTACATTCAACTCTGGCGCCGGGGGTAAAGATAGGATCTCATACTTATGTTGGTCCCCATACCCTCGTTTCGGAAGATATTTCGGACGGGATGTTTTATTATAAAGAGGAAATGAAGGAAAACAAAAATAGATCTTAGATGTTAGATCTTGGATCTTAGAAATAAATTCGAAGCAAAAAATTACAAATTCCAATTATCAAACTGTTTTGAATTTGAGTATTGAGATTTGTTTGGAAATTGGTGCTTGGTAATTGGAATTTAAAGTATGGAGAATATTCCTTTAAAAAAAATTACTGTAATCGGGGGGGGAACCGGTACGTTTGTCGTACTCTCCGGACTGAAAAAATATCCATTCGATATTGCCGCGATTGTCACGATGATGGATTCGGGGGGATCAACCGGACGACTGCGGGATCAGCTCGGCGTGCTTCCTCCCGGTGATCTTCGCCAATGTCTGGTGGCGCTTTCAGAAGCATCAGAACTCTGGCGAAAACTGTTTCTCTACCGTTTTGCCAATGGTGATCTTGCCGGACACAATTTCGGCAATATTTTTTTGTCCGCTCTGGAAAAAGTCACCTCCAATTACAATGAAGTTATTGATACCGTCAGCTACGTGCTCCAAACGAAAGGACAGGTGATTCCAGTCACATTCAAAAAAACGCATCTTTGTGTTGAATATGAAGATGGCACTATCTTAAAAGAAGAAGGGAAGATCGATGTAAATTATCACATGAGTAGTCGCATTAAACGCGCATTTCTTGAGCCGGATGTCGAACCAAACGAAAAAGCGATTGAACGAATCCTCGATTCTGACACTATTATTATTGCTCCCGGAGATTTATACACGAGCATTATTCCAACATTATTAGTTACCGGTATTACCGAGTCGCTTCAACAGAGTAAAGCACAGATTCTCTACATACTCAATCTCGTGACCAAATCAGGGCAGACAAACCATTATCGGGCAAGCGATCATCTGAAGGACTTAAGCAATTATCTGGGGAGAACGCCGGATGCTGTCATTGTGAACAATGGTGAAATTCCATCAAATATACTAGAATGGTATAGGTCTCATGGAGAAGAATTAGTGGTTAATGATCTTGAGGAGAGTAGCTATCAGGGACATATTGTTGAAGCGGACATTGTGAATCGCGCAACATTTCCGCAATCAAAAGGAGACGAATTGTCTCGAAGCATATTGCGACATGATAGTGAAAAATTGAATCTCGCCTTGTTTAACTTACTCTAATATGAACGCTATTAAACGTCATACTATCTCATTTAAAAACGCGTTGAATGGTGTAATATGGGCTATTAAAACTCAACCAAACTACCGAGCGCATTTTTTGTTATCTGTTTTAGCGCTTTATGGTGGTTGGTATCTGGAAATAAGCTATGCTGAATTTTTGACAATTCTTGTGCTTATTACGGTCGGTCTGGTTATTGAAACCATCAATACTGCTCTTGAACAAGTCACCGATGCGATTGATCTGGAGCAACGTGAGGACATACGGATTGCAAAAGATGTATCGGCAGCTGCGATGCTTACGTTTGCGATTGGCGCATTCATTATCGCTTGTGTTATTTTTATTCCAAAATTATCAACACTGGTATACCGATAATACACTATGGCTGTTTATTTTTTTGCCACGCTGATTTCTTTTGTACTCCATTTTATTTTCATCGTCCCATTCATAAATTTCCTTTACAAAGTCAAATTCCAGAGAGCTCATCAGCAGACAAAAGACGCATTTAATCGACCGACGCCAATTTTTGATAAATTTCACCGACATAAGTCTGGTACGCCGGTAGGAGGTGGCATACTGATTGTAGGAATGACCGTATTTCTCTTCTTCTTTTTCCTATTATTGTTTGTATTATTCGACAGAAACATTCAAACTAATTTTCCCTCAGTCATAAACGAGATCAAAATACTGGTATTCACCTTTGTCAGTTTCGCAGTATTGGGTGTGTATGATGATTTGAGTAAGATTTTCTTCTGGAAAAAACATAATTTCTTCGGACTGCGAATCCGGCATAAACTGATTATCGAGCTTGTGCTTGCCTTTATTATTGCCTACTGGTTGTTTACTGATTTTAAGATCGACATTATCCATGTACCGTTTTTTGGCGTATATGAACTTTCCTATTTCTATATTTTTTTTGCAGCATTTGTAATAGTAGCTTTTGCGAATGCGGTAAATGTTACCGATGGATTAGATGGACTGGCGAGTGGTGTGCTCATGATAAGTCTTGCCAGTTTCTGGGTTATAGCAGGAGCCATCATTGATGTTCCCACTTCAATATTCATCTCTATCTGGATTGGTGGACTAGTTTCCTTTCTATACTTCAATATTTATCCGGCACGATTATTTCTCGGCGATGCCGGAGCTTTATCGTTTGGAGCTACCTTTGCCGTGATAGGTCTTATTCTTGGTAAGGCATTCGCATTGCCGATTATTGGAGGAATTTTTGTGATTGAAATATTGAGCTCGTTGATACAGCTATTGGGGAAAAGATTTCTGCATCGAAAGATTTTGCCGGTTGCACCTATTCATCTTTACTTTCAAGTCCATGGATGGGAGGAGCCAAAGATTGTCATGCGTTTTTGGATGTTTTCCATAATGTTCGCCTTCATAGGTCTCATGATTGCGTTTATGAAATAATGCGGACGTCTAAAGCACTGTTGAAATTGGGTAGAAGTGCGTGAGGAGGTGGTGGCGATGAGTGATTGTGAGACATTATGAAATTGTGGTCTCACCACCAGAGCTCCTCACGGATTTCGGTTCAGGGTGCGGTCGGTTTGAACTCCTCGACCCTCATCCGCGCGCCATTCGCAGCGATGACCTGCTTCAGGATTTTCATCCACAAGCGTCGGGCGGCGGCTTTGCAGGTCAGGTATCCAGCAACGTGGAGTTCTATGACCACAATGGTTTCGGTATGGTTACCGGTAGTGATCACTTCGACGCGCAGTGGTTTTGCGACGTCGGCGTACCCGAGACTGCATTCGCGGCAAAAGGTTTCAGCCGCCTCAAAAGCGGGGTGAGTGGTTGTGGGCGCGGATCCAGACTTGGATCTCATTCCAACGCTCCTTTTCGATGTTCACGGTCTGAGTGGTGCGTTTGCAGGAACGATGTCGATTATGATGTTGTTTGGATCTCCTACCTCCCTTTTCAGAAGTTCGTAGAAGTCGCCGCGGTCGATGCCGGAAAGTAGATTCCAGAGACTGGAATCGACCTCTATCCAGAGGATCCTCTCCACATTGTCTGCTATGAAGTACGATGGTTTTGCGACCAGACCTGCTTTTCCAGGCACATGCAATCGCTTACACCAATACTCTGCCCACGAGTACACCATTCGTTTTGTTTCTTCGTCGAGTGTTTGTTGCGTGGTCATTATTCTTTTTCCTCCTTTTGTCATTCCGAGCGTAAGCGAGGAATCCCATTACAACCATCAGTTAGGTTATACGGGGATCCCTCACTGCGTTCGGGATGACAGGTGGCGCTCGGGATGACGTGTGGTGTTCCGGACCTTCGGCTCTGAGGCCGCTCAGGCTCGAAGAGATGGCAGAGTATCTGAACCGATTGTAAATGTGCGATCCGTACTCTTATTATGCTCCAAATAAGGAACAGAAATCATCCAGAAACTATAGTGTATCAACATTCGGTCGGAATGACAACAACAGCGTGCTACAATAAAAAGTATGCTATCACCAGTTCAGAAAGAATTATCCGGTAAAAATGTTTTAGTTGTAGGTTTGGGATTACAGGGTGGTGGTGTTGCACTTGTCAAGTTTCTCCACAAGTATGGCGCCAATGTTACGGTGACCGACGTGAAAACTGAACAGGAGTTGCAATCTTCGTTGCGGCAACTTGCTGATCTTCCTATTCGTTATGTATTGGGGAAACATGAATATCATGATTTTCTCAAGGCAGATATCATTTTTAAAGGTCCCTCGGTACGGTGGGATCTGCCGGAATTAGTTGCTGCTCATGAGCGGGGAATACCAATTGAGATGGAGACTTCGTTTTTTGTTGCCCATAGTCCGGCAAAAATCGTTGGGGTAACCGGAACGAGAGGTAAATCAACCACGACATTTATGATTTACCATTGCTTAAAACGTTGTGGTTATACCGTATTCCTCGGCGGCAACATTCCCCAAGCTCCCGCCATTACTCTTTTGGATACTGTTACTTCTCAAGATATTATTGTGCTGGAGCTATCATCTTGGCAGCTTGCCGGTTTTCATAGAAGAAGGATTTCACCTCAGATCGCAGTGTTCACAAACTTTTATCCTGACCACCTTAATTATTACCAATCAATGAATGATTATCTCTATGACAAAAAAGCAATCTATCTATACCAAGGCGATAACGATTACTTAATTGCTCATAAATCGCTACAGTCGATGCTTGTTGTTGATACGCCTCGTTCACACGTACGGTATTTTACCGCTGATGATTTTCCTACTCAACTGCGGTATCTTCGTGGAGCTCACAATCAGGAAAATGCGGCCGCAGCGCTTGCAGTGGTGGAACTTATGGGGTGTGATAGTGACGGTGCTAAAAGATGTATCGATCAATACGAAGGATTACCCCACCGTCAGCAGGTAGTTGGCGAGCTTCATGGTATTTCGTTTATAAACGATACGACTTCTACGACACCAGTTGCAACGGTTAAATCACTTGAAACATTTGTCGACAAACCAGTCGTGCTGCTTTTTGGTGGTAATTCCAAACGATTACCGACTGATGATCTGATACAAGCATTGGGAAAAGCAGATTTTATCATATTACTCAAAGGCACGATGACCGATGAGTTATTACCGACACTACGGGAAAAATACTCTGATAAAACTTCTCCGATATATGACAATTTAGAGGTCGCAGTACATGAGGCATATGAAAAAGCAAAATTATTGGGTAACGCGTATGTCATTCTCTCGCCCGGAGCTACTTCATTTGCGATGTTTCAGAATGAGTTTCAGAGGGGAGAAGAGTTCAACGAAATTGTGAAACGCTTAACGTGAAACGTATAACGATTAAAATCCGAAACTCGAAACAATAGCTGAATGAAAAGCACCAAATAACAAATTCTAATTTCCAAATAAATTCCAAATCTCAAGTTCCAATATTCAAACTGTTTTGAATTTGATCATTGGTGCTTATTTGGAACTTGGTGCTTGGTGCTTGATAATTGGATTTATAGTATTTGAATTTGTTTCGTGCTTCGAATTTTCATGTTACACGTTACAAGTTATACGCTACACAATATAGTGGGAAGAAAAAAAATCATTAAAAGTTCTGAGAAGAAGAGCAGGAAAAGGAGCTTAATTGCCTGGGTATTTCTGTTACCAGTCATACTGGCGGTAATTGGGCTTTTTTTTGTGTTTGAGTCATCTTCGGTCAGGAGTTTTACTGAATTCGGCGACAGCTTCCGCTATCTAAAGCTCCAATCAATTTGGATCATTGCAGGGATTGGCGCCACGCTCTTTTTTGCTACATTCGATTATCACAAACTCTATTATCTCTCATTCTTGTTTATGGTGGGGACGATTCTCTTGCTTCTATTGGTACTTATTCCGGGAGTTGGATACAGTGCCGGGGGAGCACGACGATGGATTGATCTTGGGGTAATCAATTTTCAACCAACTGAGTTTGCAAAGCTTGCCACTATCCTGTATTTGTCTTCATGGTTTATCCAACGGGAGCGAAAACGTTTTTTCTCATTTCTCATACTTCTGAGTGTTTTGATAGTGCTTATCATAGCGCAGCCGGATATGGGTACTGCGATTATCATTTTTTTGCTCAGCGTTACGATATATTTTCTTGCCGGATATCAGCTCCATTTACTGTTGTTTCTCCTTCCGGTTTCCGCTGCGGCATTTTTTTTCCTCGTGCAGATCTCACCATATCGTTTCCGCAGGCTTCTTGCTTTTTTTGATCCCAGTCGTGATCCACTCGGGATCACTTATCATATCAATCAAATCCTTATTTCTCTCGCCAACGGCGGTATATTTGGTCAGGGATTCGGTGCTTCCCGCCAGAAATATTTATTTCTTCCTGAGGCACACACGGATTCGATATTTGCAATTATCGGTGAAGAGACCGGATTTGTCGGATCATTCCTTTTGATCGGCGCATTTATTGTTTTTATCGGATGTGTACTACGGCGCCGGATCGATTCGGAAGGCTTCTGGGCGGTGGCATATTTGCTTTTTTTAGTTTTCAGATACTGATTAATCTCGGTGCGATGGTGAAACTGATTCCACTTACCGGTGTACCGCTCCCTTTCTTCTCTTATGGCGGCTCAAACTTATTGACCTCATTCATTCTTCTCGGCATCGCAATTAACATTGCCAGACAAAGCAGGATTTGATTAATCCTATAGTTATTCGTATAATATCTTGAATCTTCTGCATAAGATCACTGCAGGACTCTTGCTAGCCGTAGGTGGTATTATGCGGAGGAAAAACACAAAACGCACGTTGAAAGGGAGGCTTTAATGGACGTTGTTATTCAGACAGAACTCAGGTGGCTTTGCTTTCTAGCCCATCTGGAAGTTCGACCGAGAGACGCCAAGAAGATCAGTGAACTCTTCGCGGAATATCATTCGCTCACGACAGCCATTATGAGATTTTTGGCTGGTGCCGATGTGACGGCCGATGTGCGGCTGGTTCTAGAATGCGAGAGTCTGCAAAAGAGAATGTTGCGTGTCGACAAACTCATTGCGGCTTTTGGCGTAGATAAGCCGGCCGAGTTCGATCCCGATGAGTACCTGCGGGTATTTAATACCTTCTGGTACTGCGTGATGGCAGAGATACCACAATTCGGGCGGATGATCCGGGCTGCGCTCGGTCAGCCATCTCTTTTGTCACGCGCATATGTGGTCGCTGAGATTTATCGTGAGCTTCCTCCTGATATTCGGGAGAGTCTGCGAGATCGGTTCCGGAGGAAGGAAGGAGAGATGCTCCGAGACGAGCCGAAATCTCCCTAATCGTGTCTTACTCACTGCTTGGAGGTAGAAACAACCTCTTTTTGCCTCCAAGCATTCATTAGATGTTGGATCAGAATGAATCTGTTAGAATAAGCGGTATGAAGCTTCTGGTGACCGGGGGACATATTAGTCCCGCGTTGGCGTTTATTGACGAATTTGTTGAGCGCAACAATCGTATTGTGTTCGTTGGTCGTAAGTATAGTAATGAACGAGATAGATCGATTACTTTCGAATATCGTGAGGTACAAAAACGCAAGATTCCGTTTCAGCACATAAAAACCGGAAGATTTACTCGTATTCTATCTTTCAGAAATCTCAGTAACCTTCTCTTCATTCCGGTAGGATTCCTGCAATCATTTTATATCCTTCGCAAAGAAAAACCAGACGCTATTTTAACATTTGGCGGATATATTGCGTTTCCCGTTGCGATCATCGGTTGGTTCATGAAAATTCCCCTGTATACGCATGAACAAACAATTCATCCAGGCATGACAAATAGAGTTGTCGGTATGTTTGCCCGGAAAGTTTTTATTTCGTTTGAGGATTCAAAACGATATTTTCCCTCTCATAAAATAGTTTACTCAGGAAATCCGATACGAGGTGAGATTTTCAAAACACTCGATATTCCATTCCCTGTGTCCCAAATAAAACAAACAATCTATATTACCGGCGGGTCGCTCGGCGCTCATAGCATTAACGTCCACATAAAAAACATCCTTCCCCAATTACTTGAAAAATATACGGTAATTCATCAGACCGGGAATGTTGCCGAATATAATGACCATCAACAGTTATTGGCGCTCAGAAGTCAGTTGCCGGAAGATCTTAAGCAACGTTATTTTCTCCGCGAGCATTTTTCAAGCAGTGAAATTGGCTATGTCTACTCGATTGCTGATATTGTTGTTGGTCGCTGTGGCGCTAATACATTCTTCGAACTTATTGCGCTAAAAAAACCGTCAGTCATTGTTCCTTTGCCATGGTCTGCCTATGGCGAACAGGAAAAACAGGCGCAGTTATTACAATCTGCAGGTGTAGCGGAGATTTTTCATCAATCAGAAGAGAGCGCGAAGCTTCTTGCAATCATTGCGAAAATGATCGACAATAAAGAGGCACATACAGCTCATTTTGATAAGTTAAATTCACTCTATAAAAAGAATGCGGCAGAAATTATCTCTCAAACAATACTTGCTTCGCAGTAGAAAATACCCGTTTTTTTTGTTGCTTATTATATCCACTGTGCTGATTCTCATATTTCTTGATCGGTTCTTTCATGTACAGACAATCACGATTCATGGCGTTCCAGCAAAAACAACTCTCCGAGGATTAGAAAATCTCTATAGCAATAATCTTTTTTTTTTCGATGAAGATGCCCAAGAGAAGTATCTCGCATCCAATAATCCGATAGTGAAAACTGTTCAGATTGCAAGAAAATTCCCTAATGCGATTATAGTGATAGTGACACTTGCCGATCCGATTGCGTATTTTTCGATAGACGGTGGTTATCTGCTGGTGAGCGAAGAAGGAAAGGTGCTTGCGAAAACCAGAGAAGTAACCAGACGTTATCCGCTCATCCATTATTACCAGAGATTCAGTTTTTCATCATGGCAAAGCGGGGACACGATCCAGTATGGCGATGTTCTTTCTGCGCTGTTTTTTCTTAAGAAAGCGTTGGATCTCGGTTTAGCCATTGATACTATTGATATTAGCGGTTTGAGTATGATAGCATTACAATTAAAAGATCAGAAAATACTTTTTACCACCGAAAAGGATCGCGCTATTCAGGAGTATCAATTCAGTACGATAATCAAACAATTTAGTATAGAGGGGAAACGTTTCGATGTGCTTGATTTACGATTTGATAAGCCGGTAATACAAGTTAGATCACAATAATCAGATGGCTGATAAATTGATTTGTGGGATCGATATTGGAAGCTCAAAAATCGCATCGGTCGTAGGCATAGAATCAACTCAAGATGACGAGCTTCGCATCATAGGTTTTAACAGCACTCCTTCGCGCGGTATCAAAAAAGGACTCATTGTTGATATCGAGCAAGTGACAAGCGCGATTGAGGAAGGCGTTGAAAAAGCAGAGCGTATGGCAGGGCACAAGATTACCCGCGCTTACACTTCGGTGGGTGGACCTCACATTTCTTCCTTAAATTCACATGGGGTAGTGGCAGTATCAAATCCGCAATCCGAGATTGTGCCGGAAGATGTAGCGCGTGTTGTTGAGGCGGCTCGAGCAATTTCGTTGTCAACAACTCGTCAAATTATTGAAATATCTCCGCGTGACTATAGCGTAGATGGGCAATCGGGAATCAAAAACCCGGTTGGTATGAGTGGAGTGAGACTGGAGGTGGATACCCATCTTATCACTGCATCTTCGACGAACCTCAAAAATATTTATCGCTGCTTGTCTGATCTTGGCATAGAAAATGCAGGCTTTATATTTGCGGGTCTGGCTGCCGCCGAAGCAGTACTTACGGATACCGAAAAAGACCTGGGTGTTGCGGTGGTAGACATCGGTGGAGGGAAAAGCGATATCTGCGTGTATGTTGATGGTTCACTTTCATACTCTGCTTCAATACCGATCGGCGCAAAACACATCACGAATGATATTGCGGTGGGACTACGGGTGTCGCTCGGTTCTGCCGAAAAAATTAAGCTCTTCCTTAGCAAACAAGCATCTATTTATCAGGATAAAACTAAACGAAAGAATATTGACGCCCTCGATATGCGGGATCTTGCTATCCCGGAAGATATTTCTAGCGTATCTCTTAAAAGCGTCATTGAAGGCATCATGATGCCGCGAGTCGAGGAAATCTATACTTTTATCAGAGAGGAAATTAAAAAGACTGGGTTTTTTGACGCTATTCCATCAGGTATCGTGATAACCGGTGGGGGATCGCTTACCATCGGTATGGTTGAGGTAGGGAGAAAAACCGTGGGTTTGCCAATACGCATGGGGATACCGGAGCGGGTATCCGGACTTGTTGATGAAATACTTGATCCGCAATACGCTACTACGATCGGATTGATATTCTACGGAAGGAGATACACTCCGGAAAGTACTGCAAAGATGAAAGACTTCAATAAAATCCTAAAAGATTTTTCGATTAATAAATCGTTTACGAAGATAAAAGATTTCGTAAAACAATTTTTACCGTGATAATGGTTGAATTAGTGTGAATTAGTTAAGCTGGTTT
>CAZAJT010000026.1:0-15115 GCA_964485585.1 uncultured Gammaproteobacteria bacterium | reverse complement strand
CAGTTTGAATATTGGAACTTGAGATTTGGAATTTATTTGGAACTTGGTGCTTGGTAATTGGAATTTATAGTATTTGAATTTGTTTTGAGCTTCGGATTTCGAAATTCGAAATTCGGATTTGATGATCTGGTGATCTATTTAACTTCCAGCTTTGTTTCCTTCGTCTTCACGTCCTTTCCATTCTTATCCGTCACTATGATTTGGTAGGTAATTTCGTGCGTAGTATCGAGGTCGGTTGTCGTAAGATAGTGGATTGTGGTAGGAGCAATATTTACCATCTTCTCCAATTGTTTATTTGCTGTTTTGTCAACAAAAATGATCCGGGAAGCATACGGTGCTTGTGTTCGAAATGAGACAAACACGTAGCGACCTGATTGAGTTGCGTGGATATTTTTTACCACATTTTCCGCCTGCGTGGGTGCGAGTGAACCCTGTTGTAGCAAAATATATCCAGCGAGTGCTGAAAAGCTGAACACTGCGACGAATGAAATGACGACGACTGATCGAATCGAAGGCATCGTGATGCCCCAGATTTTGAAGTAGTCGAGTTTAACCTGCTGTGCCTGCTTAAAAATAACCAGATGGTCAGGATAGACAAAAACTCCTTTACATTCTGGACAACGGTAAAGTTTGACTATCGGCGGTATCGCCTCATCATTCTTGAGAATTTCCAGAAGGAGCTGGTCGCGGGGACAGGTTTTATCACTTTCAAATATGAAATTGCCGCGTTTATCAAAAGCGAGATCGCGTGCCTGAGATATGCTGATACGATTGATTCCATTTTCATTAAAAAAACTTCCGCCACAGTTTTTGCAGTGGAGTACCTCCTGATTGCCAAATACCCGTTTTTCCAGCTCTTCGTGACAATTGGGACAAGACATTTCAAGATTTCACAAATTTTTTACTTTCCTTCTTTCATGCCTTGCATGATGCCGAAAAGTAATAAGAATGCCATTAAGCCACCACCGTACTTCGCGACATTCATCGAGGCTTCCAGCAGATGTTTTCTTCTCGATTCTTTTTGTTCGGCGGTAAGCTCTGCCTGACTGGCTGCGCGCGCTTCGCGATCAAAGATTGCGGTTGCAATCTCCGCAATCTCTGCAATGTTGTTTTCAATAAGTAACTTACGGATTTTCTGTCCTTCTTCAGGGAGAATTTGTCCAAGCTCGGCTTTTCTGAAAAAAGTTTCCAGAAGTCCGCCGGCTTGATTGCTGCGCGTTTCTCGGTAGACTGCCTGCTGGGTTTTGAAATAGGTAAGTTTCCTGCGCCATTCGTCATGCATCTGTTGGGTTACTTGAAATGCCGGCGTGCTCCCGTCCGGACTTGCCGGCACGACAGCCCCCACCTGCAATATTACTCGTGATTCCAGGTATTGCACATCTTTATCCACCTGATCTGCGAGCTTTCTGAAAGATTTTTCTCCTCCGATGATTTCGGCAACATCACGATAATCAGGAAGTATTACACCACTATCTTTCAGTTCTTTTACTTTATTTCTCTGCGCCTGTCGGAGTTGATTGCGCGCTTCGATCTCTGCTTTTTGCTCCGGTGTTGCGGTGGTAGGGATTGGTTCATCCTGCAAATTTCTGTCGCTGTAGGCAACCAGATCATCAATGGTTGGCGGTACTCCGATACTGTCGACTGCTTCCCGTACGAGCGCTGCGTGTTGCGCTGCGGCTGGCACCGGGTTTGATTCGCCAAGCACGCTGTTGCGTAGGTTTGCAATATGGATTTCTACAATAGTCTTTTCTGCGCCTGAAAGAGTACTTAAAATAGTATCGGCTTCGGCAATCAATTCCATATTCACCAATTCCTGCCGGGTAAAAGTGGTGAGCTGCGGATTTTGCGCATCGTGGTGCCGTACTGATTTGCCACTATCACTTTCATCCCGTATGGTGCAGAGTACCCGATCGCCGGTAACTTCTTCGATGCCGAGTGCGCTATACACTTTTCCATTTCGTTTTATCTTGAGCCATCGGCTTTCCGGTTCGGGATTTGATTTTGTTCCGATGAGTGAGCTACCGTCCGCTCCACGACCTTCTGTATTTCGATACAACCCTGTCTTCGGATTGGCAAGGCCGGAAAGCGAATCTAACACCTGATTTTCACGACTCTGCAATGCGGCGCTCCGCTCCGCTCCTCGCAATTCCTGAAACTGATTTATCTTTCGATTGAGCACTGCGGCTGCCAATCGATTCACTTCTGCTTCGGGCCTTCCTCCTGATGATTCGGGTGGTTTTATCGCCTCGCGTCTGGGCGTAGGTGGAGCGGGTGGAGCGGTTGCAGAGCGATCTAATAAGGCTGACTCAGGCATATTGTTGATCATACTTGAAATGAAAATAATTATCAACTAGTATGATTGATATGACGGTTTTACAATCCGAAGTGCAGGTTGCCAATCCGCAAAAAAGAGACATTATTACCCGAGTTTCAGATTGGGTCACCGGCAAGCAACCAAAGAAGGACGAGCCTGAGTTTCATCGGTTTGAGACAAACCCATTTCTTCTGGAGACTTCGGTAGGACAGCGCGGCGGAGAAAAAGCAGTGCGCATTCCTGAATCGCTGCGTCAGGATTACTCGCACTTTCTCAGAGAACATCTTAAACAGCTCATTGATATGAATCGGCGTCGGCCCGATATTCTGCGGGATAATCCCAACCATACGCATGACCGTATTTTAGTCCAATTACTCGCTCACGATGGAAGGGTAAACGAAGCGGCAATCACCGAATTTTTAAAAACACAACAGGGTCTTGATACGACAACCATTGTGTTGGAACACCAAACCATGCGTGAACTCTTTGCGATGGGTATGGATGCGATCGCGCACCAGCCGGGTGACCGTCAACGGATGCCGGATACAGACCGCATTGAACTTGAGTTTGGACGGGGTGTTCTCCACAGAGTGCTTGGTGAAAAAGTCGTAAAGCATTTGTATGAACCGATGTTTGCCGTAGAAGGAAGACGAACTAATATTCCTTTTTTGCGAAGTATTCGGCGCTATCATCTATTTTATGCAGGGGTTGGCGTCGCTGCGTTAAGCATGGCGCCGCTTTCGACTGCCGCTACTCTTGCTGCAATTGCAACAGGCGGGGGAATTGGAGCTATTGCAGGAGCTGCTGAAGGGTTGGCATCAGCTATTGTGGGTACTGTGGGTGCAGAAGCAGCTACTATGCTCGTGGGAAGAATGCTCCATCCGGGAGTGCGGCTTGATGCGAGACGATGCGGCATCACTTTTGATGCGATCAGCCAGGATCGGCGCGAAGTCGAGTACATGCGAGAGATGACCGGTATTGATATGGATGAGTATGAGCATACTCGTGGATTGTTGGGTGGGCCGATGCTCCGTGAAATGCGCGCACGGGGAAGGAGCACGACTCAGCCCGAACATACACAAAACCCTGAAAGGCGAAAAGAAAAACTAATTCGCAATCTCAAAGCACGGATCGAGTATTATAAAACCATCGGTATTCCCGAAGAACAGATTGATGCAAGTCCGTTTGATTCTATCACTCAGGGTAGATCGTCGCTCGAACAGATAAACACAGGAACATCTGCTCGCATTCGCAGATATTATGAAGAGGGTGGAATTCCAGCAGATACAGAAGGTCAGATTCGCAAGATGTTTGGGGCACAGAGCAGAGCCGCAATGGAGCTCATGCAGGAGTATGTTGATGTGAATCCAAAAGCATTGCGGCCGATGGAAGAACTCTATGAGGCGGTTATCGCGAAGCGAGAAGCGTTCAAAGAAGGCGGCACCCGAGCTACTCAGCGTAAGGAGGAACTCACTGAGCAGAAAAGACCGTTGGGAAATGTTAATACCCACCTGCAAACGAATTATGGTCACTTCAATGAAGTGAATACAAAGTTAAGAACTATTCAGACTTCCAGAGACGAATTACGAAAAGAGCTACAAATTACCTTGGGTAATCTGTATGCTACACCAGAACTAGCATTACATGCATTGAATAGAGTTTTGGATAGTGCCGGTACCAGTGTTACTATCAATGGTAATGTTATTAACTCTCTATACGATCTGTACCAGAACGCTTTAAATACGCGCGCCACTCAGAAGCAGGATGCGCAAAGACCAGTTGCTGCCGGAGGGTATACCGGCAGAGCACTGGAAGCTGAACATGAGAGAATAGATAAAGTGTATGAAGCGAAAAAAGCTGGGATTGACGAAAGTGCAGCTAAGGTACAAGAAGTAATCAGCGCGATCAACAATAAACTCATTGCTATCAGAACCGAACAGGCAGCGCTCGTGCCAACCGAAGAGGTGGTAAGAAATGTTCAACAGACCGTTGAAAATCTTACGGCTCCTTTCAACACAATGACCGATCCGGTAACCGGATGGGGAATTACTGAGACGGATCTGCAGACGCAAACAATCGATGTTCTCATGCAACAAATAAATAAGATTCATGCTGCAAATCCTGCACAGGGTTGGCCAACGGAGCGTAATAATGCGGAGCGTATTCGTTTGGAACGGGCGATTATAGAAGCGAGGGCACATGTGATTACTGTACCGTCATGGGCTGCCAATGTAGATTTTACCGAAGTAGTCAACCGAGGCATCAGCGAGATTCAGATAATGACTTATACCAGAGATGAACTTCTTACGGAACTAAATACTCGCAGAGTACTCGCGGGTTTAGCTGTTTATCCTCCAGCAATGGCTGCAAATATGGATGTAGTTATCCAGAAAGCGCACGGAATGTTTCAGGCTCGCATGGCCGCCTTACAAAATCGCACCAATGAGCTTACTACTGCGATTACCAATATTGATGCGCAGACTGAGGGAGTGGCTTTTCGGGATGAACTCAGTAGAGTAGAGCTTACTGAATCGATGTTCAATCGGTGGGTCAATATTATCGGCCAAGCAGAAGATGTGATTGATAATCGTATCGCATTTACTGAATCACGGGTACCAACAGGGGATGACGTCATGAGCCGTGAAGAGCGCGATGCAAATGAACCGCTCGGGTATTATGAATATATGAATCTTTTATTTGATTATCGCAACCGTCCGGATCGGGGAGCATATTTCCGCAGAATACATGATTTTATACCTCCCAATCATTTGGCAGCGATTTTCCAGCAGACCATGGGTTTGTGGCCGCCGGGCACCCCGCTTGCAACGATTCTCACCGATATGAGAGTTTATATTGATAATCGAGATATTGCGCCTGAGAACATCCGTATGGTGTTTAGAGAAACGATTCAGTATTACGCCGAACAGGCGCGGACATTATAATATACATCTATGAAACTAACCGCAAAAGACATCGTGAGAGCGCTGCCGTTTGAAGACGTGTTTAAACGCACGTTGCTTTCGCAGTATGATACACTGCCTCCGTCGCGGAGATTTGCGATTGATGTGCTTTTGACTGATACATATGAGACATTGTATCAACTAAAAGTGCAGGAGAAGCTGCAGCTCGCTTTTGAAAAAGTGAGGAATGGACAATTTGTGTTGAACGAAAACTTCTATAAAGATATTCGGCAGGAGGCTGAGAAAGAGATGCGGGAGGGAATGTTGCAGCATACTACCGAATCTGATCTTTCTGCGATCCGCTCGAAGCTGCAGACGTATCTCAAACAAAATTAGATCTTAGATGTTAGATTCTAAAAAGTACCAAATCACAAATTCCAATTTCCAAATAAATTCCAAATCTCAAGTTCCAATATTCAAACTGTTTTGAATTTGAGTATTGGTGCTTATTTGGAAATTGGTGCTTGGTAATTGGAAATTTTCAATCTAGGATCTAAGATCCAAGATATAAGATCTAATAGTCGCCCGTGAGAATCCGCTAGAAATCTGCGAAATCCCGAATAGATCGTCTTGACAAATAGAATTTCATTTACTAGAATGATAACAATCAAACTATGTCAGACAGCTTACGACCATCACCAAAGATTGCTCTCCATGACTTACCCGATCTTCTGACCATCAGAGAAGTTGCGCAGCTCCTGCGAGTATCACCGCTTACTATTAAGCGATGGGGAAAGAAAGGAAAACTACCTGCGATACGCATTAATTCTCGCGGTGATCGGCGTTACAAGAAAGAGGTGGTGTTGCGACTGCTGGGAGTGACTGAAGAAGAGTGATGGTAGATGATAGATGTTAAATAAATCCGAAATCCGAAGCACGAAACAAACTCAAATACTATAAATTCCAATTACCAAACACCAAGTCCTGCCTGTCGGCAGGCAAGTCCAAATAAGCACCGATGATCAAATTCCAAACAGTTTTGGTCATTGAGATTTGGAATTTATTTGGAAATTGCAATTTGTTATTTGGTGCTTTTAGTTTAGCTATTATTTCGTATTTCGTATTTCGTGCTTCGAATTTTATTTCTAAGATCCACGACCGGACATTGCTCCTTTAAAGATTCCGAAGCCGAGAAGTGCGACGAGCGCAAGACCGACATATTTAAGGACCTTTAGCAATTTCTTCAATCCCTCAAAAAACTTGGGAGAGCGGGATTCGGGCGGCAGATCAATTTCCTGTTCTAATGCGTTCAACGCTTCGTTTGCTTCGCCAAGATCGCCGACTGACTCAGCGTTATTATTGGTGAATTCTCTCAGTGCGTTTACGACTTCTTTTGGTTGCATCTGTCCCGATTGTATAGTTTCTTCAACCTGCTGTATTGATTGTCGCTGCTTATCATCAAGCGGCGAGTTATCTGCGCGTTTCAGATTTTCGATAAATTGATGCGATTCCTGCGCAAACTCCTCCTCGGTCATCGGATCACCATTGGGCTTGATGCGGGTTGCGAGCGCTTGATAGCGTATCTTGAATTGTGGCGGCATATCGTCGATTTTTGCATTCCCAAGCCGTATGAGTTTTTGAAAGTTTGCAAAATCGTTGCCCGGTTCAGTTGGCACCGCAATGTGTTGAGGAGTATCGTCCTGTGTTGCAAGCGCATGCGGGGGAGCCGATTCCAGCGCGGTATTGTTTGTCATAAAGACATTATACATAATTGATTTGCACAGATCACGAGTTTCGCAGTTGTCATTCTGATCGGCCAATGGCCGAGAAGAATCTCTCGCGAATGCGAGGCTGAAACAAGTTCAGAGATCCTTCGTCGCTTCACTCCTCAGGATGACAGGAAGTTCGAAACTCGTGTGAATACCCACGGATAATTTCTCTTTTAGGATCCGCGGAAATCCGTTAGCAATCCACATAAATCTGTCCTTGACATAGGGGTAATTTTTCCTTACCATAATCATGAAGCACTAATTTTTAGATCATGAAAAAAGCTCACCCTCCGAAGTTTCTTTTGATATTCCTTGTACTTGTTGCGAGTGCCTATGGTTTCTGGATATACATTAGTAATTATGTATACAAATCAAAAGCAGGAGGAGAACCAGCGATAAATGTGTCATTTTCCGAAAAGACCGGACCCCATCCTATCAATATCAATAAATCAATTGATGTTGTATATACGCCGGTAAATATTGCTCACAATATTACTTCTTTTAGCGTCGTGTATCTCGCCTCAGGCAGCGCGCAGATTGTAGATGTAAATCCTATCAAAGGCATGATTGTTAATGGAGGAACACAACCTACCTTCACCGAGATTAAAAAAGAGATTGCGCCGTCAAGAGCACGGGTAGCCTATGTAGTGCTGCCCAGCTCGGGTGCCGGCAATGTGCGTGCACTTACGATGGAAGTAACCATAAAAGGCACTGCTGTTGGAGCGGGTACACTTAAAATTGATGTCGATAATTTCGAAATGGCAGGATCACTGGTGCCGGATTTTCAGTTTGCCCTCGGCACGGTAGATCAAGGAAATTATACCTTCGTTGTTGGAGATCCAACCGGTACTCCCGGTCCAACTCTTACTATAATGCCGCCTATAAGCGTAACGCTTCCGATATCTCCTTCCACTTCACCGACCGTTACCCGTACGATTACTCCGACTACGCCTCCCACGATTCCAACTCCTACACCAAAAAAATACAAAACGACCATCAAAACACGCAGCGTTGAACTTTCATATAACGATTTTTATATTAAGGTTGGCAATAAAAAATTTGAAGTGAACGATGCAAAGGTAACGACAAACTCAGTGCTGGGAAATCCAAACTACACCACATTGGAGATGGACTGGCAAGATAAACAGAGCAATGTGCCCATGCGACTCTATCTGTATTTTTCAGCTCAGGCCGGCAAATGGCAGACTGATGAGATTCAGTCATTTGACGGCACTAATCCTGGCAACTGGATCATTTACAACGGCGTTGGTCAGTCTGGAAATGAACCGAGTGGCACTATTGGGAAACCATATCAATCTGAGATTTTTGAAGCGACTCGACTGCCATTATCAGGAGGCGGTGGTAACCAACCTGCTGCAATTTTACACTTCGAAGATATTAGCATCCTACCGTTTACTGAACAAATAACCCCAGTAATTACTGCAACTCCCCAAATTACCGGTACGGTATCAAAGATCACCATGAAAATAAAATTGCAGGGCGTTGCACAGAAGCGAGCTGCCGAAGTTACGATACCGGTTAAGGTTACTATTGCCGGTGCCAACCTTCCCCGAGAGGGCGTATCGCAGTCGGTGAAGTTTACGCTCGGTGAGGCCGGGGTATGGACAGGTACGTTTGAGAATCCGTATGTATTTTCAGGATCGAACTATATAGTATATATAAAAGGTCCGAAACACATTCAGAAGAAAATATGCGTAGTCAATCCGACAGAACTGAATCCCGGTACCTATCGGTGCCAGAAAGGCGAAATTCGTCTGCAAGGGGGAGACAACAATCTTGACTTTACCGGTATTACTATGCCGATTGGCGACTTGCCGGAACAGAATGGTGTGGTGAACTCCGGTGACATTACTCTCATTCGCACCAGCCTCGGAAAATCAGACGAAACCTCATTGTCTCTTGCCGATGTAAACTATGATGGAGTAGTCAATACGCAGGACTTTTCATTGCTTATAGAAGCGCTTGAGGTACGACCGGATGATGTATTGGAATAAGAGGTTGAACTAGTTGAATTAGTTTAACTGGTTTAACTAGTTTAACCGGTTCAACCAATTTAACTAATTTAACCAATTAGACCAATTAAAACTAAAATGGCATGGAGACACAACCGCGTTCAAACAATTTTTCGCTCTTTTTCTTCATCATCCTTCTATTGATTTTTCTTATCCCAATTTATTATCTCAATGTCAAACGTCCCGCACCGGGTAATCAGCCGGTAAAAACAGAAGCGACGCCGACAGTGTCTGTTGAAGCAGGACGCATGCAGCTTCAGCTTGATGCAAATACCCCTTCATACACTCTGGGAGAATCAATTCCGGTTTATATTGCGGCAAATTCAGCGGGTAAATCGATTGCGGGATTTGACATTGTGGTAAGCTTTAATCCCGAACTGGTTGGTTATGAAACATATAATGTATCCCTTCCCGAGTTTCAGTCAACGGTACGCGAGCAGGGAAATACCATTAGTATTGTTGCGTTCAAAAAACTTTCCGAAACCGGGGAACGGATATTACAGGATACCAAACTGGCAACTCTCACGTTCAAACCGAAAAAGCCGGGCGTCGCACGATTTGAGATACAGTTTAGTCCTGGTTCCACAAAAGATTCCAATCTGATGACTGATGAACAGGGCGCGAAAGATATTCTGGGAACGGTAAAAGGTGTTGAGGTCACGGTTGCAAGCGAGGTGACGCTATATCTGAATCAACCGGTGACATTAAAAGGTAGTGATCTTACTGTCACTCTTACCAATGCGCAGGTGCCTGATGATCGCTGTTATGATTGTATGACGACGGCGACGCTCAAGGTTGTTCAGAAAAACCAGACAAAAGAGCTTGATTTCCAGATCGGTGGCGTTGCGGGGCTTCTCAATACTACCCAGGATGCTTTTGGTTACACATTTAATCTGCAAGACGTCTCCAAAAACTCGGTAAAAATTAACTACTTCCAACGCTGATGTGGCGATCGAATCAGTTTGTTATTGTCACGGCAATTCTTATCACTATCTTCGTCGTATTCGGTTGGCGTTTTCTCACCGATCTTCTGCAGGATAGCGGCGCAAGCACGGCAAATATTATTGACACCAGCAATGTGACTGAATCTTCTGAGATACAAAAAGAGAAAGCTACCATCGATGTCGCTTTGTATAGCGATGGAGGATATTTGTTGCAAACAAGAAATCAAGGAGAGGCAGCTGCGCTCGAGTTTCTCCAGCGGGATCCGAAATATCGCCCAGAAGAATTACCTGACGAAGATGTCAAAGGAGTAAGTGATCTTTCGAATCCTCAACGGATAATTCCTCAGAATTTTGCACAGAACTCGTTTTTGTCGCGCAAAGTGAAAGATGTCGATGATCGTTATTATAAAAAATTGGGAGTTAACTTGAATAGTGAGCATTATATATTTAATCAAAAGATTAACAATGTTCCCGTATATGGAGCTGAATTGGTGGTACACATCAAAAATAACAATCAAGTCTATGCGGTAGACGGCAATCTGGTACTCCAACAGACGGTTGAACCAGAGCGATTATCAGAAGATCGGGCAAAAGAGATTGCGCTGGTCGTCGCAGAAAAAGAGGCTACGAAAAGCGCTGCGCTCGTGGTGAAAGAAGTCAAACAATATATTTTCAACCGATCAGTGTTGGGGTTGAATGACGATACAAAAAATTATGATACCTATGCCATTACCGTTTCTGATGGTGAAAATCACCCGACATTTGCGAAGAAATATTTTGTGGAGCTTACCGAAGGGAGAATAGTATTTTCAGAATCATTGATCTATGAAGTGAAACGAAGAGAAATTGAAGATTGTTCCAAAGGAACTGATACTTCAACATGTCCGGTTGTGCGCACTGAAGGTGACGCCGACACCGGTGATCGAGATAGTGATCAAGCGTATGAATATTCTGGTGAATTTTACGATTTTTTATCCAGTAAATTGAGTAGAGATAGTTATGACAATAAAGGGGGTACTTTATTATCGCGTGTAAATGGAACCTATATGTGTCCCAATGCTTATTGGATGGGATTTACGGTAGAATTCTGTAAGGGAATGGCGAGTAAAGATATTGTGGGACATGAATTTGGTCACGGAGTTACTCAGGAATCAGCAAGTCTCATTTATGGGGATCAGTCCGGCGCTCTCAATGAGAGCGTTTCCGATGTTTTCGGCTATGCAATGGATAATAATTGGACAATCGGTGAAGACACGGTTATGGGAATTTTCCGGTCAATGGCAGACCCGCCGAGTACCGGATCCGATCCTGATCGATTATTTTCTCCCAACTACGCGTGCGAATCATGGGATAATGGCGGGGTACATTCCAACAGCGGTATATTTAACAAGGCATTTTATCTTATGACCGCAGGAGGGAATTTTAATGGATGTGGAGTAACCGGAGTAGGAAAAGAGAAAAGTATTCCCATTATATATCGCGCGTTAACATCGTATCTCACCATGTCGTCCAACTTTAAGGCGATGTATGATGCAATTATGCAGTCATGTACTGATTTATATCAGGCATCCTCGAATACGTGCAGTAATGTTAAAAAAAGTCTGGAGGCCACCGAGATGGATCAACAGCCGATCGGACTCCAGAAAAGTCCGGTGTGTTCAAAACAAGCTCCTCGGATTCCCAACTGCGCCGCTTCAACGACCACATTACCGACACCTACTTCGGTACCAACAGGCAGCATCACTGCCGATTCTTCAGTTTGTACCTTCTCAGGAACGAATTGCTTTACAAGATTAACATGGACTATATCCAACGTTCCATCAATGAACACTGTTACAGTAATACAGCGGAGAGGCGAAGGAGAAGGTGGAGAAATAATAATAAGTGATTCACTGGAAGGTACGCGCGACAGCATTATCGTGTTTCCGCCAGAAACTGTATTTGAGCTGTATGTTCGCATATTTAAAGAAGGAGTATATAATAATAAATTATTAGACTTTGTTACTGTTGGTTATCCAATAACCTCTACGCCAAGTCCTCCTCTTACGTCAACCAATACTCCTGTTCCTCCTACCAATACGTTAACACCATCCTGTGTGAAAAAAAATCAGGGTGATGCCAACTGCGATGGAAAAATCAATATAATTGATTTTGAATACTGGCGGTTGGATTATCTTGGGGGAACTACTGCTAAAGGAGATTTCAATGGAAGCGGCAAGACAGATATGGTAGATTTTGAGATATGGAGGAAAAACTTTGAATAATTTTCAATTCTCAATTTTCAATTTACAATCAAATTCCAATTACTCAATGTTTAATGCTTGAAAATTGAAACATTGAATCATTAATTGAAAATTGGCTATTGAAAATTGAAAATTAACGGGGATAGTGGTAGATATGATTAAGATAAAATTATTTACGATAATCTTTGTTATTTTAGCTTCCGGAGTGGGTTTCTGGCTCTATATCAATTCCTATCTTTATAAACCGAAAGCATCATCCAGTTCGCGGGACTCTCTCATCTATCAGAATCCGCAGTTCCTAAAACTGTTTGGTCAGAAAAGTGTAACGAATGCTTCACGAAATACCGTTTCAGGTAAAAAAGTGTATCATGCGTCAGGTGTTATTGTTGACACAACCAGCACTCCGAACAAAGTATATGTCATTGATTCCGGTAACAACAGGGTGCTTGGATTTAATGGTGCCGGAACTTGTTCCAACAACACTTCACAATCATGTACGATTGATAGTGATTGCGGAAGCGGCAACTCATGCCGCGTTGACGGAAGTAAAGATCCTGATATCGTTTTCGGCCAATCTAACCTTACTGAAGCTGCCTGTAATAAGGATGATAATGAAGGGATTACTATAGCACCCGGTCCCGATACACTCTGTCTTTCCGGACTTCCGTATCCGACTAATATTGCCGAGCAATGGACGCGCGCAACACTGGTTACCGATCGGCAAGGAAATCTGTATGTTCCCGACCGGTGGAACAATAGAATACTGAAATACAATCAACCATTTAGTAGTGATAGAACCGGAGGGAAAGGGGACACTATTGCAGATTTTGTGTGGGGTCAGGAAAGTTTTACCACCAACGGAAGAAATGGATCTGCCTATTACAATAGTCCGGGGAGCCCAACCAATAAGACACTTTGGTTGAACATGGGTCCTTTTTACAATGCAAATTACGGCGGAATGTCTATAGATACTCAGGGTAATCTCTGGGTTGCCGATACCCATAATCATCGGGTTTTGAGATTTCCACCCAATTCTAATACTGCCGATCTGGTGCTTGGGCAATCAAATTTTACTTCGAGTACTCCTTCATCAACCTGTTATAACGGCGAATATCTCGATCCATCACGGCAGCCATTGGATCGTTTATGCAATCCGACTACCGTGCTCGTTGATCCTGATACCGGTTCAGTCTATATAGTTGATGAATATGCAGAACCTTTTCGGGCGCGCATTCTATTGTTTCGCGCTCCATTTTCCAATGGTATGGCGGCGGCAAAATACATTATTTCATCACCCGGTCCTGATTTCGACGGCATGACATATTTTTTCCAAGCAAGCGGTATCACATTAAATCCCTACAAACAAGGGGAGTACGCAGCAGGTAAACTGTGGGTAAATGAGATTCAAACCTTCCGGTCGGTACTCATTGACGATAATGGCGCTATTATTAAAGTTGTCGGCGCTCCAAACAGTAGTACGATGGGGGGCGATCGTCACTATGGTGGATCATGCGGATCAGTATACGATGGATTTAATTTATTCTGGCCGGGAGGCTCTATAGGATTTGATAACGCAAATAATATCTATTTTGCCGATGGCAGAACTCATAGAATTTCTCGATACGCGCTTCCTTACGATCTTCGTACGGTAAATAGTCAGAACTGTATGCCTGTTCCTAACGGCGGATTATTTCCCGGAGCGACTTTTAACACCTATGATGACGATAGTAAATTAGGAGAAGCGCTGGGAACCGTCATAGCCGGCAATCAGCTGCTTATTCAGGATGAAAAGTCACTCAAGGTCTGGAATAACTGGCGGGACAAAACTATCGGCGCCCCGCCTGATTACAAATTGACTTCGCGGTTATTTGGAAGAAGACTGTTAAGCGATGCGATTGATGATGCGAACCGATTGTGGGTTTTTAACGAGCATGGACAGCTGCGGGTGTATCAATTGCCGATTACCGGCGACAATCCGCCGCTTGCCGACAACATCCGGCTCCGGTGGTCTGATGACAATCAGGAATTCAATTACCGCAGTTACGGCGGTGTTGCCTTTGACAAGGTCAACAGAGCGCTGTACCTAGTAGATGAACCAAATCACCGAATACTGCGTATTAGAAATTATGCTCAGTTTGCCACAGGAACATTGACCGTTGATATGGTAATCGGTCAGCCGGACAAAAATACTACAAAATGTAACAATGTTGAAAACGGTGATCCCGGTCTCCAACCGAAAGCAGATTCATTGTGCGTACCGTATCAGATCAAGTTTGATAAACCCGGCAATCTCTTTGTCGTTGAAAACAATTATGAATGTCATGGAAACAATCGTATTTCGATATTCCTGAAAGAAGATTTAACTACTGCAAACAGTTTGTTTCCCCGACTCACCGCAAAAAAAGTAATGAATGCAGGGAGCCTTACTGAGCCCCGATCAGCACCGGGACATTGCGCGTATAATATTACTGATAAGCCGGGATCACCTATTTCTATCGCGTTCAATAGTAGAAATCAGATGCTTATCGGCAATGACGGTTATTATGGGGATGCGGCAGTTCGTCACCTGCGGCAACTATGGTTTTACAATGATCCGCTCACCAAGCAGACGCCGGACGCGTATATTCCGCTTCCTATCGGTGGCACCGGTGAGATATCTATCGATTCTTCAGATTATATTGTGATACAGGATCATACTTGGTCGCGGGTATGGGGAATACATCCGGGTATTGATCGTGGGTGGTTGGTCGCGATGGGTGGATCGGTGGTGCTCTATCCATCACCGCAAGGAACAACGTTACCACCGACAAATCTCCCCACCGCAGCGCCGCCTCTTGCAACCAACACCCCGTTGCCCACGCCTTTTGTCCAACCGGCTACGGCGACACCGCGACCATCGGCGACCAATACGC
>CAZAJT010000025.1:0-15199 GCA_964485585.1 uncultured Gammaproteobacteria bacterium | reverse complement strand
TCCTTTATCAAATCTCCTACTTTTTTACTCGGTTCACGAATATATTCTTGGAGGAGAAATGATTCTACTCCTGTTGCCGGAATTGATGCCGCCTGCATTGCCAGTTCTTGGCCTAGTGTTTGAAATTCGCGATTTCCTGAAACAAAATCTGTTTCACACTGCAGCTCTACCACTGAAGCTATTTTTTTATTATGATGAATGTAACTAAATAATGCTCCGGCATTTGTTGATCTGGCGGCTTTTTCACCAACTTTTTCTGCGCCCCACTCCCTGAGCTTTTTTTTTGCAGCTTCAATGTCGTTGTTTGTTTCTTCCAGCGCTTTTTTACAGAGTGAAAACGATATGCTGGTTTCTTCCCGTAATTGTTTCAGTTTCTTGTAGTCAATCATCTTTTATTCACTTTTGACTTTTCCCTTAACGTAAGACTGAATTAACTCCGTAATTACTCTTTGAAGCACCACGGATGAATCGTCATTTATAACGATTGGATACTGTATTTGCTCAGGATTTGAATTCGTGTCAATTACTCCAACAACAGGAATAGCATGTCTTCTCGCTTCGATGAGAGCGTTTTTTTCTTTTTTGCTGTCAACGAGAATCAAGATGTCTGGTTTTTTTGCAAGATCGACCAATCCTCCATAAAATCGTTGCAATCTCTTCAATTGTTTATCAAGTTTCACCCTTTCATGTTTTGTGAATTTTTCCCACTCTCCTTGTTCTTTTTGCTCTTTCAAAGATTGCAGTTTTTTCACATTTTTGATGATAGTTGTAAAGTTGGTGAGAAGACCTGGTAGCCACTTGGTGGTTATAGAGGGAATATCATGCTGCTTACATAATTCGGCTACATATTGATTGACTATTTTCTTTGTTACCACAACAAGCAACTTTTTATCCTGCGCTGCCTCTTCGTAGAGAAATGTCTTTGCGAGGGTCAACCGATCGACGGTGATAGCGAGATCAATTATAGAAACACCATTTATAATTTTATATATGTATTTTCGTGCTTTTGGATGGAGTCTATTTTTTTTATGGCCGAGGTGTGCACCAAGTACAAATAATTCCTTGATCTCTCTTTCAGGTTGCTTTTTTGGTATCGCTTTCATAAACAGATTGTAGCAGTGAGGTAGTCTTTTTGCAATGGACAATTGAACGATGGAGCAATGAGACAATTAATCTAAAGTGAGCTCCTTGAGAAACTCTTTAAACGGTCCGTTAATATCGGGATGCTTCAGAGCAAGCTCTACTACTGTTTTCATGTACTCCATTTTGTTTCCGGTATCGTAGTATTTGCCATTTTGTATTTCAACCGCGTAGACTGGCACGCCGTCTTGTTTTAATACGTTAATAGCGTCTACGAGCCAGATTTCTCCACCTTTACTTGGCTTTAATTTTTTAAGCGCGGGGAAAATCTCAGGCGGAAGAATATATGCTCCGTGTGTAGCAATTTGAGAAGGTGCCTTATCTGGTTCGGGTTTTTCAACAATTTCTTTTATTTTATACACGTTGCCCGAAACAGGTTGAAGATCTGCGATTCCATATCTTCCGAGATCCTCCTTTTTCTCTATTCTGACTCCCGATATCACTATGCCACCGTAGGTATTATACACTTGAATCATTTGGGCAAGTCGAGGAGGTTGAGAATAGATAAATTCATCTCCCCATAACACCGCGAACGGTTCATTATCGATAATCGGTTCGGCTGCAAGCACCGGGGTACCATTTCCGTACGGACCTTTCTGGCGAACATATATGAAATTCGCCATCTCTGATATTTTCCTTATCTGTTCTAAAAGATTCATCTTATTTCCTTGTATAAGGTTTTTGATGAGATCTTCGTCAGGAGCGTCAAAATGATCTTCGATAGCCCGTTTATTTGCTCCGGTTACGATTATAATATCTTGTATTCCCGACTCAACGACTTCTTCAACAACATACTGTATAACCGGCTTATCCACAACAGGAAGCATTTCTTTTGGCATGGCTTTCGTTTGCGGAAGAAAACGAGTGCCAAATCCAGCGGCGGGTATGACGGCCTTTGAGATTTTCATATTACTCAAAATTAACGGTTATTTTCTGAGATAACTTCACCTGGTTATCCACGACGGCTTCGATTCTGGCCAACCCGGGAGTATCCGAGGTAAGGAGGAAAGTGGCCTTTCCGTCGTTATCGGTCAGCTGTGAGTTCTGCTTAATTTTTCCCACGGTAGTAGTGAGTTTCACCGTTCTACTGATGATTGGTCTATTGGTGTTTGCTCGTGCGAAAACAGTGATTGTTGCTGTCGATATACCATCAGCTTTCGCATTGAGAGGAAAAGCAAATAAGAGTGAGGCTGTTTCGGAAGCACGCGCTTCTTCCTTCGCTCTCGTAAGTTGAGTGAGCGGTTTTTCAAAAACAATTGCAGCGGTAAAAATACAAACGCAAGAAAAAAATAGATATTAGGCTCAAAAGTTTTTTGTCCATATGATTATTCTAACTAATTTTAACCAATTCTAACTAATTGTCAAATTTGTCAAAAGACCATTGAGTTGGAGCGTGTTTAAAATCCGCCGATGAATTTCTTCTTTTGGAAGCAATGCTTCATCTTCTACGCAGTCAACCTTGAACCAGTTATTCTGATGTTCGGTTAATTGCAGATACATTTCTTCAACGTTCTTCCGGTAGACGATATTTGCTTCATGAATATCCTCCTTTCCTTCCAAATATTTTTGTGCTCCCCGCTCTCTTGATAATCGAGCGCCGATTGGCCAAGGTACATATAAGTATATAACAATATCCTCTTTGGGAATCTTATGAACCTTGTATTCAAGATCATAAATCCATTTGAGAAACTTTTCTTTGTCCGAATCATTAGAGAATTTTGCTGCCTGATGAGCCATGTTTGAGGTGGCATACCGATTGGCAATAATGAGACCCCCCTGGGACAGGAATTTTTCCATTTGTTCTTTTACCGAGACGCGGTCGAGCGCAAATGCGAGCGACGCGAGGTATGGTGATACCTGATCAATACCGCCAAACTCACCTCGAAGAAACTTAGCGACCGTCTTACCATGAAATGATGGGTAATATTGTGGAAAATCCATGTACTTTACCTGCACTTTATTTTTCCTGAGCTGCTCAACGAGAAGTTTCGCCTGCGTTGTTTTTCCCGAACCATCTCCTCCCTCAATCACAATGAGTTTACCTCGTTTTTTTTGAATGTTTTTGATATACGCGAGAAAATTATTGATGGTAAATGGGAGACTTTCATCATTGTAATATTCCAAAAACAGATTTTCCGATGGATTGCCGGCGATCATCGGCGATATCTTATCCTCAGTGCCTTGTGACTCAGGGTCAAAAGCAAGCGCAAGAACCGGTTTCCCTTTTTGCAATGCATAGGCAATCTCTGATCCCACCCCCAATGAAGGTTTGGAGACTTCAGCGACAATACAATCGGCATCATCAATCAGTTTGTGTTCACGTTCAAAGATCTCGGCCTTTGATAAAAGTTTATCTTTATGAAGTAATTTCTTACTTACTATTTGTGTTCCCGACAATAATTTAATATCATCTTCCCTAAGATAAGAGAGAATTTTATTGTACTGATTCTGGAATTCACCGTTAAATGAAGTAGCTGCAGTAAAATAAACTTTCATTATGGTGTAATTGTATCAAATTTTTTTCCTGAGGACGAGATTAATTTAGAGCCTTACAATAAAATAATACAATGCTATAATCTTATTTGCGCTTGACAAATATTTGTTCAATTCTTAGTATAAGTTTATCATTAAAATTCATGATAAATTCTGATTCAGAACCTCTCGGAAAAGTAAAGCAATTAACACCGGTACACGGAGGGTATTCTGCTGATTTTCATCCCTTGCTTCATTATATTCCGCCAACTCGAGAAAATCATTTTTTTTACAGAAATGGACTCTCTAAGTTGATTCCTCGTTTGGCAGTAAAAGTTCACTCGCGAATTGATGAATGTTATGATTTATGGGAGCGTTTTAGTCCTAAACAATCAATGTTTGATCTCTGGGATTTTCGGTATTCATGGTATGAAGGCTATCAGTTTACACCGTATTTTTATACTCTCTATGAACGCGGTATTCCTTTAGCAGTGTTGCCGTTATGGTGGAGTGATTACCGGAAAAAATACCTCTGGTTTGGAAGCGATTGGATGGAGGATAATAATTTCTTCGTTGCTAACGAAAAACTTATTGACGTTCTATTTCAGATTGCGCCAAACTCTCTTTTACTTAACGCAATAGAGATGCGTGACCAGTGGGTTAAGAAAAAGTTCTTTCCTTTGTTGAAACCAGATGATCCAAAAAATTTGAAAAACCTTGAAGGGATAATCACAATGGATCAACTATTGCAGACCTTCGATAAAAAGAGCCGTTATCATCTTAGGTCCGATTACCTGAAAATTCAGTCTATGAATCCCCGTGTAATTATTACAAAAGGAAAAGATTTGAATAAATTGAATAGAATGATTACGTTGAATATTGAACGATTCAGCAAAGATCCGGATGATGAAAGCGATCTTGTCGATCCGCAGCGCCGGAAGACGTATGAACGAATGGTGCGGAATGCGGATTCTTATGATGTTCGATTTATAGAAGTATACATTCAAAACCATCTTGCTGCTATTGATTTTATTGCTACCTATCAGAGTGTCTACTATACTATGAAGGGAGGAAATGATATCGATCGCTTTAGCGGCATTGGGAACTATATGGTATATATAGAGTTTGAGGATGCGCTTCGGGGAGCTTTTCGGACGGTCGATTGTCTGCAGATGGATAACGGGTGGAAACACCGCTTCTTCGATCAGAAAAGAGTATATACTCTCGAAAAATAAGAAACTTATAGTGGACAATTCAGCCGCGGTTTGGAACCCCGTATTTGAAAGTCTCACCAGATTATATCAAAAATTAAAGAACCTCGGATTTACCTACGTTGACGGCAAGGTTGTTGTCACAGACACCGAAGAGGAGGACTCCGATGCTTAACTTCCTTTTCCAGTCTCCATCTTATCAAAATGAGCTCGTTTCCTCTCATGAGCACAGCAGCTTCGTCCGATCTTCCAGAGCCTCGTAGATCGTGGGGTTAAGATTTATGTAATTACCCGACATCCCGAAGAGCATGAAGAAAATCTAATGGTTCAAGCGGAGGGTGAAATATCTGAATTTGAAATTATGGGAGTACAAGTTTTGATGTGCTCCGGCAATCACCATCGAAAGCTGGCTATTTTAGATAGAAAAGTGCTTTGGGAAGGGTCACTAAATATTTTAAGTCAAACCAGAAGTCGGGAAATTATGAGAAGGATCAAGTCTCAAGAGTTAGCCATGCAAAGTTTAATTTTCTAAAGTTGAGCAAGGTTTTATAATATTTGCTAAAATACGGCTATGATCGACGCAAAATACACCGAAGACGAAATAAATTTGGCTATAGAGGAACTTAAGAAAAAGCATCCAGAGCGAGCTAATCGTGAAAAAGTTAATTGGAATACCACTTTAATATCACTGGGTAGATTTTTTACACCAATTATTTATCTATCGATCTGGGGTATATTCTTATTTTTGATTGCCAAAAACATTCCTTCCTTAACCTTATACTCTGATACTGTGTTGTTCTTGTCATTTGTGATTTTTACTCTTGCATTAATAAGCAAATCTAGTTCATGGTCAATAGGGCATGATAAGTTTGGATTAAAAGGAGATTCAAGATCAAGAATTATCAACTTTCACAAAGGAGAATCTGGGGATTTTTGGTTCGACCTCTTTGCGGATAACCCCGATTTATTAAAAGACAAAGACGTTGGGCAATTCGTAGAAAAGTTAACTTCTAACAAAAATGGTGGTGAATAATCTGGTTGGTATGCCTACATCCGACTTTATCCAAATCGTCATTGCCACAATTACATTATTTGCTGTTTTAGTAGCTCTATTTGGACAGAGGTTCTGGAAATGGAAAGATAAACCACAAATAGGCATCAACTTCGATGAAGAAAATTCCGAATTCTATCATCTCACTGATATGCATATAATCCAGAATGGTGCAATTATAGCCTTGATTCCAACTTATTATATTCGTCTGAAAATTACTAATTTAGGAAAAACGACTCTTGAAAACGCAGAAGTAATACTTGAAAAGGTTGCTCCTCAACAAGAGAGGTTTATGTCACTCAATCTATCCTGGGCTGGCTTTATTGCGCCACCTAATGATATTACTCGAACAGCCCGAATTCCTCCGGGACAATCAAGGGTAGTAGACATAATAGAGGTTATGGAGCCTAAACCAACCTCAGAGATTGCAGATTATCTTAAAAAATTAAAAGATACTGATGCCGAAAGGTATTCTGCATACGGTAAAGGTTTTAGATGCTGCTCTATAAAGCCGAACTCACTCTCCGATATCTTTCCAATAAATAACTATATGTTTAACTTGGGAGTATATGCAGACAACGTTTACCCTAAGAATTTTAGATTATCTGCTAAATATGATGGAAAATGGGACAAAAACATCAAAAGTATGAGAAGTAGTCATCTAAAAATAAAATTGCTATCCTAATTAATCGTCAGCGAATCCTGTATGAAGTTTTTTTTTGAGGACTTTGAAGATAACATCGCGAGTTTCTTGAAGAGCATTTTCTTCTCCTCTTTCGAACCTGGCGTACCAATTTGTACTTCTTCCAGCTTTCATAGCAACTTGCTCCTGTGTTAACCCAAGCTTCTCTCTTGCTTCTTTTAATATTTTGCCGAGTTTTGCATCACCCATACGGATAGTATACCATAATTGATATTTGTCCTATAGTTTGACTTTGAACCTAGGAAAGCGTATAATGCACGCCACATGGGACAAGAAAATCCAATTCGTGGTGCCCTCAGAAAAATTACCAGCAGACCTGGGCTTCTTACTTCTGAGGGTGTAAGTGGTTTAGTTCCCTTAAATCCAGATCAAAAACGGGCTTTTCCTTACGTTATCTATAAAGAAGAAAGTAATTCTCCTATCGACATTGCTCTAGCTCAAGCTACATGTGATGTATTAGCAGCTAGAGTTTCTGATTTCCCTATTGCTATAGATATTGAGCCAAACGGTACTCAGGGGCAAATGCAAATAGTAATCAGAACAGCTACCGATAATCGACAGGAGCAACGCGCTCAATCAGCTATGTTTATAGGCACAAAAGAGGCTACCAGAATCGCAGTATTTACAGGTGAAGCCCATGATGCTTCCGTGGCTGATTATAGTCAGGTAGCGCGTGCTGAGGCTGCAAGACTAGTCGGAGATTTCATGGATTCAGGAATCTATGAGCCATTTAAAGAGTATTATGGCGGTCTCAGATGGGGTACGGACCAAGATAGGATAAAAAGAGCCTTATTTGTGCATACAGCTTATTTTGACCCTGACTTCCTAGCTCAAAACCTTACAGGTGGTCATTTAAGTAATTTGAGTTTTCATCTCGGTATGGATATTAGTTATAGAGAAATTGATACGTGGCGCAAGATGCCAGTAGAAGACATATTAGCTAAATACCCCGAATTAGATTATCGCAGACTTGCTGATAAGGAATATAGAAGTACAGAACAAGGTCAAAGACTTTATAAGCAATATAAAGAGCTCTGTGGCTCAGTGATGGTAGAAAGAAACAAACGAGTTGAAAGACAGGTTACAGAAGAAGGAACGATTCCTGCACGTCCTATGATCCCACTTTCTCGAGCTCCTATTGTTGAAGCACTAATAGCAGATGAAGTTACATTAGATCACCCAACACCTAAATACGATTTTGGTCCTTGGAATCTAACTGATATTATCCTAGATTCTGACAGTGTCCATGCTCATTCAAGATTTGTTGCGACTATCAATACCCGAGTTCCTGAAGCATATCGAAGAGTTTGGGATGGTCCTTCTGAGTTTCAACATAAACACAGAATGGTTAGTTCTGTCCTCCATGCATATAGAACTTCAGAAGATCCTCAACATCGTGCTCTTTTAAGACAAGATATTCTTACTATTTTAGATGGTTATACAAATGGTGGTGCAATAGTTGAGTCTATGATTAAAGAAGATGCTGAATATCGAGCGAGAGGTTCCAAATATGGCAGTATGGAATTGCCTCGGGTTAGAGAGATTGTAGAAGATATTATTCAAATTGGACTTATATCTCCAGATCCTGAGATAGTTGCAAGAGTTGAAGATTTAATTAATCAATATACTCCTGAAAATAATCAAGCTTTGGCACATCCAGACGCCCTTGTTTTAAATAGAGGCCAGTTAATGTTAATAATTATTGATGCCTTTAAAAGTATTAGGGTAGATAGTTCTTCTGAGGTACTTGAGAGAGTTTCTGAAAGAGTCTTTGGTAATGCTACTGTTGGTGCTGAAATTCGAAGGATTGCTGAAACAGCAATTCAATCAATGGAACTACGTAACACCCCAGAAGTAAATATATCTTTCCTAGCTTGGAGAAAGTTGGGACCCTCTTATGGAGATGAAAAGAGCCCAGAAGAAATAAGGGCACGCGGTGAATATGATAGCCAATTAGAGCCTTCTAATAGTTTAAATCGTGAACAACATCAGGCAAAGAATCAACTAATTCTTCGATTATTAACTGAGCTTGCACAATCAGGATTGGCTGCAAGTAACCCAGAGGCAGGATTTATTTTTTCAGGATTAGTAGAAAGAATAGATTTTACTAGAGAGTACGAAATGAAGGCTCTTCCTTCTGAGTATTATGAACTTTTAAAAATAGCTAACGATCCTGCACTTGGAGAAACTCAAAGAAACAGAATCTTGTGGCGTTTCCAAAATCAGTTGGAATACATACATACTGATTCAACTCACTTGTTAGTACCAGTCGTATTGGATATGTTTCAAATTGCTTTAGGAACTCCAGATGCCGTACGTTTACCTACACAGGAAACCAGTCATGGGTTATCTGCAGTTTCCAGTTTAGTCTATAAACATGGACGAAGTATGTTCAAATCAGCTTCGCAGCAACAATTAGCAGTACTGGGACAGTATGGCGCGGCTATACGCGAGCACGCCCAACGTGTTTTATCCAGGCAGGTTACTGATGGTACCCCTCAAGTTGCAGTACAGAGGAAAGATCTAGCAGTTGAGCGAAAAAGAGGAATCATTGACTTCCTAAAGGACACTGCCAGAGAATTAATAAGAATTGAAGAATACTATGAAGAATATTTACATATTGAGAGAGTCAAGGTATACCCCCATGAATATTATCCATGGGTGTTAGACCAAATGGGAGAATTCTGGGGACATATGCAACATGAAGCCAGAGAAGGAGAAGCGAGAGGTCTTTTTGGAAGAATTCAAAGTATAATTCGAAATAGACTGGTACTGCATAAAAATCCTGATCAGTATCAAGAGGGCTTTGATGTTGTTGAAGAAGGTCATTTAGATGAATTACTGTTGGTTGGATATGAAGGAATGATTGTTCCTCATGACATCAAATATAATAATACAGTATGGCAAAAAGGACTTCCATGGATGACTCAAGCTGTCTCATATATGCCTGAGTCAGTCTTAAAGCAAATGATTGATAAATATACTCCTACACATCCTGCTTTTGCTAAGTATTTACAAGATGAACATGCAAGATGGAATAAGCAGGAGGAGGTTCGTTAATTATGATGAATCCAGAAAGACCATTTTCGTCAGGACAACCAGAGTTTGCAATTATAGGCATGGCAAGAATGTTTGTAGGGCATGAATTTCCTAACAACCGTTTAGGTTTTGCTGCGGCAATGGCTTTATTAAGAGAGCAACATGATAGAACTCTGCCCCCTGCCCCTACAAGAACACGACTGCAACAAGTAGTAGCTCAGGAGGATCTTGTAATTACAGTGACCGAGCAATTTGCTGCTCTCGCTTTGGATCAAGATGACTGGGAAACTGCATTAATGGGAGCAAACCATTTATATGCTTATGGAGATACAGATTTGAAAGACGCCCTAGGCGGTAGAACTTTTGCGCTGTCACTTCAGCACCACCGTGCACTGGCTGAGCGAATTCAAGCTAGATTTACAGCTACTGATCGTTACTTAAGTGGCATTGGAGTACCAATGGCTGCTGAAATAGAAGAGCTTAGAGCCCGTGGGGATACACAAAGAGAGTTAGAATTAGTACGCGGACTTATACACATAGTAGCATTAAACGGGACACTTGGTGAGGAAGCTAAACGTCAATTTGACCCTTTTGCAGTATTTAATATTGAAAAGTAATTAATTTGCTTCGCAAATTCGTTGATTTAGATTATTCTATTTCATCTTCAGACGACACAGTAATCCACCCAGTCTTATCAGATTTAGTTGTTAGTTTCTTGCAGATCTGGTTTCTGGTGGCAAAATGAAAGAAAGGGTTTTACCATAATATCTTTCTAGATAAGGTTTTAAAGCTCTTCTCAGGTAAATAATAACCATGTTGTTCGGACAGATCACATATATTTGGAGATTTTGAATATCATCATTCTCCCAATATTCTTCATCTAATGATGTAAAGATATTTTTTAAGAAATATCTCAGCATGAGTCAATATTCACAAGTGGGCAGACAAAAAACCAGTTAAAGGACAATTTGAAGGCTTAGTGAGCTATGAGACCTTTAATCAGGCAAATAGAGGCAAATTGGTTATCTCTGAGGTAAACGGTGAGGTGAAACTTGAGAGAAGACGACCCGCAGATTGGCAACTAAAGAAATCAGCAAACAACCCAGACTATCCATACAGACGCTATGTGATGTGTCCTGAGTGCGGAAAGCCATTCTATGGCAGTGCTTCAAGGGGTAGGTTGGGTGATAAATTCCCTGCTTATCATTGCAGTCGAGGAGGACATAAGTATTTTCGTATCAAGAAAAGGGATTTTGAAGGTACAATAGAAAACTTTGTAAAGAATATAAAGATATCCAAGCAGTATATTGAAGCTTTGAAAAAAGATGCCATTGCTGAGTGGAAGAGAAGAATGGAAGAAACTCAAAGTAATTCTTCAGAAATAGACAACAAAATTGAAGCTCTTCAATTTACTATGAAGGGATTAACGGAGAAGATTAAAGTTGTATCAGTTGAAAGTGTTATTAAATCTATAGAGTCAGATGTAGTAAGGTTAGAAGAAGAAATTAAACTTCTTGAGACGGAGAAGGATAAAAAGGACTCAGAATACATAAATATGGAGGTAATCATGGATAACATTGAATACTTCTTGGAACTCATCGAGGATTTGTTGCTAGGAAGCTCTGATCCTCTTACTCTTCGGAACCCCGCAATTGGAGTCTTATATCGAGCTAAACGAGGTATTTAAACGTACTCAGTCTCTTAATGTGGCCGCTGAGGGATTTGAACCCCCGACCTTTCGGATGTAAGCCGAGCGCTCTAACCAACTGAGCTAAGCGGCCATCTATCGGTCTCCCCCGCCTTAACTGTGGGTTAGGATGGAATCGAACCATCGACCTTCGTCTTATCAGGACGACGCTCTACCATTGAGCCACTAACCCATGTGCCATTAAACTACGCTTGCCAGACAGTATCAAATTATAGCATAAATGTTTATATCGATTTGACGAGTAGCGATAAACGATTTACGATAGGTATATTAGTGTTTTTAGATGGACTTATATCAAATATGAATTATAATAGGATAGTTGTAATGAGAAATGGTGAAGGAGGAATGCCTGCCCAATGCTTAAGAATATTCGGCGGGAATTCTTCAGTCATTAGCTTCTTCCTGATAACGACTAGACTTTTGTAAAAATTTAGTACTATCATAATATATGATTTATTTCTCAGAACTGAAGGGAAAGCCGGTAGTTACTGAAGATCAAGTCCGAGTAGGTCAGCTTACTGATCTTGCATTCTTAGTTTCTGATAGTCCTAAGATTACAAAACTGATCATTAAGGATAAAAACAATACACTTCTGAAGGTGTCTACTTCTGTAATACGTAACATCAATCACACAATAGTTATCACCAAACAATTTGAAAATCAGGAATTGAACGAACAGGAACTGTATTTGGAAAAAAACCTTTTGGATAAACAGATTATCGATATAGGAGGTAATAAAGTAGTGCGTGTTAATGATATAGCTATTAATGATAAAGCAGGATATTATATCGGAGGTGTAGATATTGGGATTCTTGGAATACTTCGCTGGTTAAAAATTGAGGATGTAATGTTGAAATTTCTCACTCCTTTCGGGATAAAAATATCTTCAAAATTTCTTTCTTGGGGCGATATACAACCCTTGGAACTTGCTCGCGGTATGGTTATCCTGAAAACGGAAGAAGATAAACTAAAAAAAATACGACCAGAAGATCTTGCCGACTATCTTGAAAAAATTAACATTGTAAATGTTGATCGGATATTAAAAGCGTTAGACGATGAATTTGCGGCTGAGATTATCAATAACTTGAATATTAATTATCAGACAGTGCTCTTTCGGCGGTTTGTTCCTGAAAAAGCTGCTCATATCATCGGACTTGTCGATCCAGATGAAGCCGTAGATATTTTGCTTACTCTCACGGAAAAAAAGCGAGAAGAAATTATTGAACTTTTACGTCCTCAGAAACAACGGGAGATACATCATCTTCTGAAACTTGCTCGGACAGCAATTGGTGAAAAACTCACTACAGAGTATCTTACTGTATCACCCGATAATACCGTGCGGGAAGTAATCGATAAGATTCGGAAAGAAAGCGCCGCATTCTCTCTCCTTAATTACATTTATGTACTGAACAAAGAAGAAAAATTGATCGGAGTATTTGGTCTTCATGAACTATTGATGCAGAATCTTGACGCCGTTGTGTATAAATTTATGATTCCGAACGTAGTAGTTATTCATCTCACCACTCCAGAAGAAATAGCGATTGCAAAAATGATGAAGTACAAACTGCACGCGCTACCGGTTATTGATGGAGAACAACATATTCTTGGTATTGTTGCGATCGATGATTTATCAGATGTGATTTTAGAGAAAATGAAATAATCATTATCATGGAATTCATATACAATTTCAAACGAAGAGCGCTTATTCTACTGGCGGTGCTTGGGCCTGGTATGATTACGGCATTTGCTGACAATGATGCCGGAGGCGTTGCCACATACTCGGTCGCAGCGGCAAAATTCGGTTATCAGATGCTTACTGCGCTGATACCGATAACAGTGGTATTGATGATTACTCAAGAGATCGGCGCGCGTATTGCGATTGTGACCGGGAAAGGTCTCGCTGACCTTATTCGTGAGAGATTTGGTATTCGTATCTCCATACTTGTTTTCTTTCTTTTATTTATTGTGAATTTTGGCGTTGTATTACAGAATATTGGAGGATTAAAATCTGCACTCCTATTATTTGGATTTGATTACCGCATATTTCTTCCTCTTCTTATATTGTTTTTGTTCTTGTTTATAACGACATCGTCATACGTAAGAATCGAGCGATTTTTTCTTTTTCTCATTTTATTTTATATTGCATATCTTGCTTCAGCGATCCTTGCCCGTCCGGACTGGACAATCGCATTGCAATCTCTTGTTATCCCTCGTGGCTCAGTCAATTTCGATTACTTGTACACCGCTGTTGCGGTATTGGGTACAACCATTACTCTCTGGGGCCAATTTTTTATAAACAGCTATGTCAAAGATAAAAAAATCACACCAGAGAAACTGAAGTATGAACGTCTTGAGGTGTATATTGGCGCAATATTGACAGACATCGTCTCATTTTTCATCATGGTTGCCGTTACGGCTACGATTTTCCAGAATGGGCTGGCGATTGAAGGAGCCGCAGATGCAGCGCTTGCCGTTAAACCATTTGCAGGAGAGCTTGCCGGTCTGTTATTTGGATTAGGGCTGCTGATTGCCGGTTTCATTGGATGCGCAATTGTACCCTTGGCGACAGCCTATGCTTTTTCGGAGTTTTTCGGATACGAAGGGAGTCTGGATGTTGACTTCAAAAGAAGCAGGCTTTTTTACGGTTTCTTTTTATTTCAGATATTATTGGGGCTTGTAATCATTCTCCTTCCTCAGATTTCATTATTTAAGATTACTCTTTATGCAGATTTCTTGAATGGTATCACCTTACCGGTAATTTTTTTCTTTCTCTATAAGCTTGCAAATAGTGAGGAATTAATGGGAAAATATAAGAATACAAAAATACAAAACATTCTCCTGTCAGGATCTGGTATTATAATATCTTTTGCAGCAATGATTGGAGGAATTGGGAAAGTAATTGGATTATGAAAAAACTAATTGTTATTGCTGACTGGGTATCTGATTCACTTACCTGCCAGGAAGTAAAAAGCGCCGTTGAAGGTTTTGCAAAGGATCCAAATCAGGCCAGAGTTTCATTTATCGCATCAACCCCGTCAACGTTACATACTGCATTTCTTCTCCAACAGGCGGTCGAAATTGAAGAACGGTATGGACAACCATTGGAGACGGTATTTTTTGTGAACACTGATCCGAGAATACAGTCGAAAAAATCAGTTGAACATGCAAAAGGAGCTGAGTTTGTAGTGATACGATTATCTTCAGGAACATATATATGTGGTCCCAATGCTGGTTACTGTTTTTCACTCCTTCGGGAAAAGATTACCAACATTTTTTTATACCCAGGTTTGGATAAAGGGAGCCAGTTTCGCTCAAGAGATCTATATTCCCGTGTTGCAGCACATCTTATGGATGCGATGGAAGATGATCTCGATTTGGAAGAAACTCACACAAACCTCATATCTATATTTCAGGGCTATTATGTTGGCCATATAGATAATTACGGGAATATCAAAACGACAATAACTCACGAGGAACTTAAAGGAAAATATAATTACGGTGATGTCTTGTCGATATGCATAAAACGAATAACGAAATCGGTGAAATACGTAAGTAATTTATTTGGTGGTGTTCCCGGTGAATTGGTGATTTATCCAGGATCATCTGGTAAGACGGGAAATCCGTATTTAGAGATTTCCGTCTGGAGACATTTCACTGAAGAAGATAGAACAACAGGTAGCTATGCATTTCAAAATCCTCTTCCAGGGACCGAGGTCACCCTTATAAAATAATTTTAGCCTAATACTCGGGTTAGGAGCGAAAGTTTAAAGTCTACTGTATCTCGCAATGCGAGCTTAGTAGACTAATTTTTTTACTGACAAAAAAATTAGAAAGGAGGTGATCCATCCGCTCCTTCCAGAACGGATACCTTGTTA
>CAZAJT010000024.1:0-15202 GCA_964485585.1 uncultured Gammaproteobacteria bacterium | reverse complement strand
AAAAATAAGCTATAATAACTGCATGGTGAAAAAGGAGCTTACCAGAGAAGAAATACTTCATTTGGCAAAATTGGCAAACATCACTCTGACTGACGAAGAAGTTTCAGTATATGGAAAACAGCTTAGTGAGATTCTTGGTTACATTGAGCAGCTCAATCAGGTTGATACCGAAAAAATTACCGCAACTTCTCATTCTTCCGGGACTAAAAATATCTCCGCAGAAGATATCGTTGACACAACGAGAACATTAGACAATCTTGATAACTTGAAAAGCGAAACAATTGACGGAAAAAAATATTTTAAAGTTGCGAAAGTTCTTTAGATGGATCTACTCAAAATCTCTCTTGCTCAACTGGCAGACAAAGTAAAAGAGAATGAAATTTCTCCGAGGGAAATCTGGTCTTTTTTCCAGAAAAGAATCGTCGATCTCAATAAAAAATTAAATGTCTATCTTACCGTGCAGGAAGAAATGTTGTTAAACGATGACAAAAAAGATCAGTTGTTCTATGGAATCCCGTTTTCAATGAAGGATACCTATTCGACGAAAGGAATTCGTACCACCGCAGGTTCAAAAGTGTTAAACAAACACACTCCTTCTTTTAATGCTACAGTCTATGAACGGTTACTTACTAGTGGAGCAATGTTAATGGGGAAATCAAACTGTGATGCATGGGGTCATGGATCCTCAACAGAGAATTCTGACTTCGGCGTGACAAAAAATCCCTGGAATCAGGACTATGTGGCCGGCGGATCAAGCGGCGGATCTGCCGCAGCAGTCGCAGCGGGTTTCAGTATGTTTGACATAGGTGAAGATACCGGCGGATCAATACGAATGCCTTCATCATTCTGCTCAGTCGTTGGGTTGAAGCCAACATATGGACTCATATCGCGCTACGGATGTATCGCCTATGCGTCTTCTCTTGATACCGTTGGTCCGATCACCCGTTCTGTTGAAGACTGCGCTTTTGTTTTGCAAGTAGTAGCCGGATATGATGGGCTCGATGCAACAACGAATCAAAGAAAAACAGAGCATTACTCAAAAACATTGCAAGATAGTATAAAAGGAAAGAAAATCGGCATACCAAAGGAATATTCTTCAGAGGGTACTTCTCAAGAAGTAGCTTTGCAGCTCGATAAGGCAGTCGATATGTTTAAAGAACTGGGATGTGAGATTGTTTCTATTTCCCTCCCCATGACAAAATATGCAATTGCCACCTATTATTTGATTGCTCCCAGTGAAACGAGCTCAAATCTCGGCCGATACGATGGCATTCGGTATGGGAATGATCGCAGTGCTTTCGGCGCAGAGGCAAAGCGAAGGATCATACTGGGTACATTTACCCTTTCAGCAGGATATTATGATGCTTACTATAAAAGAGCAACAAAAGTGCGCACCCTGATTAAACAGGATTTTGAAACTGCGTTTGAACACGTTGATGTAATTTTAGCGCCAACTTCACCAACTCCACCGTTTAAGATCGGAGAAAAGGTAGAAAATCCACTGCAAATGTATTTATCCGACATTTTTGCAGTACCTGTTAATCTTGCGGGGATTCCATCGCTTGCTGTTCCCTGTGGATTCACTTCAGACAATCTGCCAGTAGGAATTCAACTTATAGGAAAACATTTTTCAGAAGCAGAGTTACTGAATGTCGGTTACCAATTTGAAAAAGTTCGTGGCCAGTTGCCATCACCACCATTATGAGTAGAGATTATATGACAAAGAATAACTCATATGAAAAATGAATATGTACCGGTAATAGGACTTGAGATACATGTTGAGTTATCGACAGCGTCAAAGATGTTTTGTCGTTGCAGTGCAGATTATTTTGGGAAAGAGCCAAACACCCACGTTTGCCCCGTTTGTTTCGGCTTGCCGGGCGCCATGCCGGTACCGAACAAAAAAGCCATTGAGTGGACAATGCTTATTGGTAAGGCGTTAAACTGTACCATCAATACAATTTCTAAATTTGACCGAAAGCATTATTTTTATCCTGATTTGCCAAAAGGCTATCAGATCAGCCAGTACGATGAGCCGTTTTGCATAAACGGTCACGTTGTCATTGCGAACGGGTTGTCATTCCCGCGCAAGCGGGAATCCAGAATTCCTGGATCTGGGATCGGAGTACGGGATGACAGTAGACAAACATTCAGAATTCATAGAGTGCATTTGGAGGAGGATACGGGAAAGCTCATTCATAGGGGGAATGATACATTGGTTGACTTTAATCGTTCCGGTGTTCCGTTAGTAGAAATCGTTACAGAGCCAGATTTTGATAATGTTACTGATGTAAAACGATTTCTGGAAGAACTGCAAGTGATCATTCGTTACCTTGGAGTGTCAGATGCCGATATGGAAAAAGGGAGCATGAGGCTCGAACCAAATATATCTGTTCAAAAATTCGAAATTCGAAATTCGAAATTCGAAAGGAAATTGCCGCCATATAAAGTTGAAGTAAAGAATATTAATTCGTTTAATTTTGTGAAGCGGGCGATTGAGTATGAAGTCAAAAGGCAGATTGAGATTCTTAAGTCCGCAGAGACCCCGATACAGGAAACACGCGGATATGATGAGGATAAAGGAATTACAGTAAGTCAGCGTACAAAAGAAGAAGCGCATGATTATCGCTACTTTCCAGAACCAGATATTCCGGCGTTTGAGTTTAGTGAAGAATATAGAAAAACTATAGAGTCACAGCTTCCTGAGCTACCGACGCAAAAGATGACTCATTTTATACGAAATTATCAAATAAAAGAGCAAGATGCGTACATTCTGACTAGGGATATTAAGACAGCAGAATATTTTGAAAAGGTAGTTGAAGAATTTGTTAAGCTGAAGCATGAAGCAGATGTAAAGGTGAAGACAATTAGAGATGGAAAAGAAGCTATTTCTCAGGGTCAGATAATCGCAAATTTAATCGTAAATAAAAAAATCCCCACAGATATAGAGCCAAAGGAATTTGCTCTCCGAGCAATTCCAGTCACAGTGCCATTTATGGCGAGTAGGAAAGTAATAGAAGAAGCTACGGAAAGAGTAATGATGCAAAATGCAAAAGTTGTTGAGGAATATAAGTCGGGTAAAGGGAACGCAATAAATGTATTGATTGGAAGCGTTATAAAGGAAATGAAAGGGAAAGTCAATGCGGCAGAAGTGAGAGAAGTGTTAATTAGAAAACTGTCATCCTGAGCGTAAGCGAAGGATCTCCCGCGTATGCGGGATTCTCGCATGCGCGAGAGATTCCTCGACCCCGCCTCTGGCGGGGCTCGGAATGACACAAAGATAATATGTCATTTGTCCATTTACACTTACATACAGAATATTCGCTTCTCGATGGTATGGCCAGGATTCACGATGTGGTGAAGACGGCGCATGAGATGGGGATGCCGGCAGTCGCGATCACCGACCATGGCGCTCTGTACGGCGCATTTAAATTTTTCATTGCGGCAAAAGACCAGGGTATAAAACCAATCATCGGAGTAGAAATGTATAAAGCTAAAAACTCTCGATTAGATAAGCAGTCCAATGTCGATAGAGATCAACATCACATTGTTCTTCTAGCAAAAAATTTACAAGGCTATAAAAATCTTCTTAAGCTGGTGAGTACTGCGCACTTAGAAGGTTATTATTACAAGCCGCGGGCAGATTTCGAATTACTTGAAAGATATCACGAAGGAATTATTGCACTTTCCGCCTGTATGAATGGTGAAATTCCTTCATTGCTTCTTGAAAATCAGACAACGCAGGCGGAAAAAATCTTACAAAAATATCTGGATATTTTCGGCTCAGACTTCTATTTTGAGATTCAGCGTCATCCTGGTATGGAGAAACTTGATTTACTGAACAAAGAACTCATTCGGTTATCAAGAACATTTGGTGTTCCACTGGTTGCCACCAACGATGTGCATTATCTCCATAAAGAAGATTCATATGCGCAGGAAATCCTCTTATGTATTCAAACACAACGAGTGATTTTTGAAAAAAATAGGCCACTCTCCATGATCGATATACCTGATTTTTATATGAAATCCAGTGAGGAAATGAGAGGTCAGTTTCTCGACCTACCGGAAGCAATAGAGAATACCTTGAAAATTGCGGAGCAATGCAATCTTGAGATTCCTTACGGTTCGTTGATCCTTCCTCAATTTCCCCTTAAAAAAGGTCAGACTCCAGAGCAATATCTCAACGATATGACATATGAAAAGATGGTCAAAGTGCGCAATTTCCCTGCAGAGGAGGTAAAGAAAAGAATAGATTACGAACTCGAGATTATTTCTAAAAAAGGGTATGCGAACTATTTTTTAATCGTTCAAGATTTTGTAAATTGGGCAAAGGCTCAGGGTATTGCGGTGGGGCCTGGGAGAGGTTCGGCTGCCGGATCGCTCGTCTCCTATGTTCTTGGGATAACTGATATTAATCCAATTGAGTACCGACTGCCGTTTGAACGGTTCCTCAATCCTGAGCGACCATCTCCCCCTGATATTGATATAGATTTTGCCGATACACGCCGTGATGAAGTGCTGCAGTATGTTCGTCAAAAATTTGGCGAAGACAAAGTGGCGCAGATTATTACTTTCGGTACCATGGAATCACGTATGGCAGTAAGAGACGTCGCGCGGGCACTCGGTCAATCATACGCGCAGGGAGATAGGATTGCGAAGATGATCCCGCCACCGAAGCAGGGATTTCATATTTCTCTTTCGAGAGCAATCGAAGAAACGCCCCAACTAAAAATGGTGTATAACAGCGAGGATGAAACGCGGAAAGTGCTTGATATCGCGATGAAGCTTGAGGGATTACCGCGTCATTCATCTGTGCACGCCGCCGGTGTGGTCATAAGCGATAAACCGCTCACTGAGTATGTACCGCTCCAACGAGAGACAAAAGAAGGAAGAATCATTACACAATATGATATGTATTCGCTTGATCTTAATACGACCGACGTTAAAGCTCTTGGTTTAATGAAGATGGACTTTTTGGGGTTGCGCAATTTGACTATATTAGAGGAGGCAGTGCGCTACGTTGAAGAGACGACAAGGGAGAAAATTAACATCCATGAGATTCCTATCGATAATAAAGCTGCCTACGAATTGATCGCCCGAGGAGAGACCATTGGAGTATTTCAGCTTGAGTCTGCAGGAATGCGGCGGCTTGCAAAAGATATTAAACCAACAAAAATCAGCGACGTTGTAGCTATGGTTGCATTATATCGTCCCGGACCCATGGATCTGATTCCTACGTTTATTGAATCTAAACAAAGTCCGAAGAAAGTACGATATATCCATAAAGACTTAAAGCCAATACTTGAGGAGACGTACGGGGTGCCGGTTTATCAGGAACAAGTAATGGCGATTGCCCATGACTTTGCCGGATATACGATGGGTGAGGCGGATAATTTACGCAGAGCAATGGGTAAGAAAAAGAAAGAACTGATGCGAAAGGAAAAAGAAAAGTTTATCAAAGGTGCAATTGCCAAAAAGTATTCGAAAAGTCTTGCAGAAAGCGTTTTCAACTTTATTGAAAAATTTGCATCCTACGGATTTAACAAGCCGCATTCTGCCTGTTATGGATTAATTGCTTACTGGACTGCGTATATGAAAGCAAACTATCCGGTTGAGTTTATGACGGCGTTATTGACCGCAGAACTTCAGGGTGTTGCCGGGCCAATGCGCGAGCAGAAAATGGCACAGGTTATCGAGGAATGCCGAAGGATGGAGATAACCGTGCATCCTCCGGATATTAACAAATCCATTTATAACTTTTCAATTGAAGGACGAAGTATTCGTTTTGGTTTATCTGCTATTAAGAACGTAGGTCAAGCAGCAATAGAGTCAGCAATGGATGCTCGAAAAAAAGGATTGTTTAAAAATTTGACTGATTTTCTAGTTCGCGTGGATATGAGAAAAGTAAATAAAAAAACTATTGAGAGTTTAGTAAAGGCTGGCGGTTTGGATCAGTTTGGAAGCCGCGCTACTCTTCTTGCTAATTATCCGCGAATTGCAAAAGAAGTAGCGGATAAAAAGGCAGATGACGAAAAGGGGCAGTTTGCGCTTTTTACCCATCAGAATCCTGATGGAGCGGTAACAGAGAAATTAGAGCGGGTTGCAGAATTTAGTGAGGATGAATTGTGCACCATGGAAAAAGAGGTCATAGGATTTTTAATAACAAAAAATCCACTCGCACAATACAAAGCAATAATGGATCAAAAAGTAAACAAGAAGATCGGAGAGTTAACATCCGAAGATACCAATAAAGTCTATATTCTTGGTGGAGTTGTGAGCGCGAAGAAAACATTTAAAACTAAGAAAGACAACTCCGAGATGGCGTTTGTCAATATCTTTGACGAGACCGGTTCTATCGAGGTAGTGCTGTTCCCAAAAACGTACGTAAAACTAAAAAATATTATTGCTATTAACAATGTGGTATTAATGAAGGGAAGAATAACTGATAGAGAAGGTAGGATAAGCCTAATTCTTGAAAACGCTGCGAATCTTAACGGAATGAGATAGTCACAATGATTTATTGACGAATTAAACGTGAATTGATACAATTATGAGAAATACAGATCTGGAAAAAGAAAAAAAACCGAAACGATCACTCTATCTAGAATCGCTCAATGTCGGCTTTTATCTGGCTACTCCACTTCTTGTTGGAGTTTTTGTCGGTATTATGCTTGATAAATGGTTGCAAACAAAACCGATATTTATTCTCGTTTTTATTGCATTCGGCACTATCGCAAGCCTTTACAATTTGTACAAGCTGACACAAGAAACCAATGCCACACATTAGCATTAAGGCAGAGCCGCTGTTTGAAATAGGAGGATTTCCAGTCACTAACTCGCTACTTGCTTCTATCACTGTGCTATTTATTTTTTCTTTCCTCGCTTTTTGGTATTACCGTGAGTCATTGCGTTATAGGAAAGGACTTTTTTTTTATATGGTGACATCGCTCCTTCGCGCGCTCTACACCTTGTTTGGATCGGTGGTAGAAGATAAAAAGAATGTATTTTTTCCGCTCCTTGGCGGGCTATTCATATACATACTGCTTCAGAACTGGTTTGGATTACTCCCTGGTGCTGGGAGTCTGCTCATCGCGGTTGAAGAGCAGGGAAGCAAGGTTACGGCGCCACTCCTTCGTGGTGGATCAGCCGATCTGAATACAACACTAGCTCTTGCTCTCATCGCGGTTATTATGGTCCAATATTATGGCATTCGTTTTCTAGGACTGGGCAATTATGTGAAAAAATTTATCGACTTTCGCAATCCAATCGCCTTCTTCATGGGAATACTCGAAATTATTTCTGAGTTTTCGCGAGTCATATCATTTTCGTTTCGTCTCTTTGGCAATATCTTCGCCGGTGAGGTATTATTAACTATAATTGCATTTCTGGTGCCAGTTCTGATATCATTTCCTTTTCTTATCATGGAGATTTTCGTAGGATTTGTTCAAGCGCTTGTATTCTCGATGCTGACCGCGGTGTTCCTACGCATGGCAGTATCATATCATTAACCAGTTAAACTCGTTAAATCAGTTAAATTAGTTAAAATGGTTAAACTAGGAGTCATTTCAATACCTAAGTGTATGTCATTGCGAGGATCAGCCATTGGCTGAGACGCGGCAATCCCATTTATTTATGAGATTGCTTCGCCATAGTATGTTTGGCTCGCAATGACAATCTAGAGTCGTAGGTTTTACAATGAGTTCTAGTTTAACTAGTTCAACTGGCTCGACTAATTTAACTATTTTAACCAGTTATAATAATTTGTAAATAGAAAGGTGGTGAAATAAAGATGAGCCCGGAATCAGCACAATTTTTCGCAACCGCATTAGCGATAGGATTTGGCGCCGTGGGCCCCGCGATCGGTATTGGCCTTATTGGGAGTAAAGCAGTTGAGGCCCTCGGAAGAAATCCTGAGGCAGAAGCTCAGGTTCGCACCTTAGCAATTCTTGCGATGGCATTTGCAGAAGCGATTGCAATTTATGCGCTTGTTGTCGCATTGATATTAAAATTTACCTAACAAATGGAGAATCTTGGAATAAATTATAAATTGCTGATAGCCCAAATCATCAACTTTGGACTATTATTTCTCGTTTTTAAACGGTTTGTCGCGAAGCCGTTCTTCAAGTATCTCCATGAGGAGCAAAGCAAAGATAATGAACGGGAAAGAATTACCGTAGATCTGCAAACGAAGCAAGAACGAATGAGACAGGAAGAAGATACGTGGCGAAAAAAGGTACGAAAAGAAGAGGAAAAAATACTCGGTGATGCAAAGAAATCTGCCGAGGAAATAAAAACGGAGATTCTTGCGGGCGCCAATAAAGAAGCAGCGGTTATTGTGGAAAAAGCCAGAAAACAGGTTGCCGAAGAAAGAGAATTATTCTATCAGGGATTAAAGAAAAGTGTCGGTGATATCAGCATATTTGTCATCGAAAAAGCACTTAAGAATTTTCTGACAATGGATATGCAGAAGAAATTGACAGAGCAGGTTCTCGAAAACATTAAAAAAGAAAAAGTGCTTTATGAAAATTGATACTATACAAGCTGAGGTAGATAAGCTTACCGAAGCATTAACAATAACGCACATAAAAGATACCGTTACCATAATGTCTCCCTATGCATTGTCTGAGGCGGAGATTGCGCATGTAAAAAACACTATTCACGGACTTGAAAATATCAAGCTTGTCAATATTGTCGATAAAGAATTATTGTCCGGAATCATCGTGAAGATTGGGACTAGGATGTATGATCTATCGCTCAATGGCATATTGCAAAGTTTGCGAAAACAAATCTATGAAAGTAATTGATCAGACAGTAAAAGAATTGGAAGAGGAAGTAATACAATTTAAGCCGGAGATGAAGCGCGCAGAAATCGGCTGGGCAACTGCGGTACGAGACGGAGTGGTTGCTTTGAAGGGTCTAAGCGATGTTTCTTATGGAGAAATCATATCATTTTTTGACGAAGGTGTTGAGGCGCTTGTCATTGATTTAACCAAAGAAGAGGTCGGTGCCATTGTGCTTGGGGATTATTTGAAGATTAAGGCAGGAAGTGTCGCAAAGGCTACGGGAAGGATTCTGCAGATTCCGGTATCTGATGAAGTGCTTGGAAGAGTCTTAAGTCCAATGATGGATCCCGAAGATGGAGGTAAGAAGATCACTGCTAAAAAGCATCAGTTTATCGAAAAAATTGCTCCCGGTGTGATTTATAGAAGATCAGTGAGTGTACCGCTGCAAACGGGTATAAAAGCTATTGACAGCCTAATTCCAATTGGAAGAGGTCAGCGGGAACTTATTATTGGCGATCGCGGCACGGGAAAAACGACGATAGCACTTGACACTATCGTCAATCAGAAGAAAGAGGATGTCATATGTATTTATTGTGCGATTGGACAGAAAAATTCAAGTGTCGCAGCTACTGTCGAGTTACTCCGGCAGAACAAAGCGCTTGATTACACAGTAGTGGTTACTGCAACTGCTTCACAACCTGCTACATTACAATATCTTGCTCCCTATTCTGCTACTGCGATAGCGGAGTATTTTTTGGATAAAGGGAAAGATGTACTCGTTATCTATGATGATCTTACGAAGCATGCGTGGGCTTACCGTCAAATTTCTCTCATCCTGCGAAGGCCTGCCGGTCGGGAAGCATATCCGGGTGATATCTTCTATCTCCATTCCCGACTTCTGGAGCGCGCTTGTAGAATTGATGAAAAGTATGGAGGCGGTTCGATTACTGCTCTCCCTATTATTGAAACACTCGAGGGTGATGTATCCGCATATATTCCGACTAACGTTATCTCCATCACTGACGGTCAGCTTTTTTTGGAAACAGAGCTTTTCAATGCAGGTATGCGGCCGGCTATTAATGTTGGTCTTTCAGTATCGCGGGTGGGAAGTGCTGCACAAACAAAAGCTATGAAGCAGGTTGCAGGGAAGCTGAAACTTGATCTTGCACAATATCGGGAGATGGCGGCGTTTTCCCAATTTGAGTCAGATTTAGATCCTGAAACGAAGAAGTTTTTGAATCGTGGTGCCCGCACCACTCAGGTACTGAGACAAGATAAAAACAAGCCGTATGATCTTGCTTCAGAAGTAGCAGTAATCTGGTCGGCAGTGAACGGCCATATTGACGATTTACCAATTCCTGAAGTTGAGAAATTTGAGAGGAAATTATTGAGCGATTTGCAGACAAGAGGAAAATCATTGATGGCGAAGATTAATAAAAATAAGGCGCTCGAAAAATCAGATGAAGAAGAGCTGAAGAAATTTGTTAGCGAAAATCTAAGTTAATATGTTTAGCTCGCTTGACACGGATCCGCATTTCTCTGGGCGTGCTCGCTTCGCTGCGCACCTCCCAAGATCCATGCGTCTCCGCGTCCGCGCTCACCGATATTATGAATTTAAGACAGGTTAGAAAAAAAATTCGATCAATATCAAATGTGAAAAAGATAACCAAGGCGATGCAGCTTGTTGCTGCGGTAAAGATGAAAAGAGCTCAACAGTTTGCCGTTGAAGGAAGACCATATCAGGAATCTATCAACGCAATGCTCGGGAAACTTCTACCGAACATAGATAAAGAATTCTCGCCGCTTCTGAAAAAACAAGCGGAAGAATCAGGGAGGCGATTGATCGTGCTTTTTACCGCAAACAAAGGTTTATGCGGAGCTTTTAACATGAATATTTTTCGACTCCTTCTGAAAGAGAACTTGCTCGAGAATGCGGATTTTATTGCTGTTGGAAAGAAAGGAGCGCTTTTTATTTCTAGCAGAGGAAGTCAAATTATCGCCGATTTTTCAACGGCAGTGGCTATTGACGAAGTGAGTGCGCTTTTTCAACTCATAAAACAATACTTTCTCGAGGGGAAATATTCTACTGTGCATCTTATATATAATAAGTTCATTTCAACGCTTCGATCAGAACCAGTCAATGAGATACTGCTGCCGGTAACGATTGATGTTCCGCCGCAAGATTTGCAACAGCGTGAACGAGAGTATCTCATTGAGCCTTCACCTAAACAGTTATTCGAGATGCTTCTCGAAAACTATCTTGCAGAGAAGATTCGATCCGCGATCTTAAATAGTGAGGCAGCAGAGCATTCATCCCGAATGATTGCTATGAAAAATGCGACAGACAATGCCAATGATGTGATCTATAATCTTACATTATTGCGCAATAAGCTGAGACAGCAGAAGATTACCTATGAGTTATTAGATATGATTACCGCGAAGGAATCTGTGGAGAGTGGTTAGAATTGGTTAAATTAGTTAAACTGGTTGAATTGGTTAAATTGGTCGAGCTAGTTGAACCAGTTAAACTAGTTTAACCATTTTAACTAATTTATATTTTAATATATGGCACAAGGAACGATAGTATCAATTCGAGGGGTGGTGGTGGATGCGCAGTTTGCCCAAGAGGATACTCCGAAAATTTACGACGCCTTAACCGTTACTCTGGGAAAGGATAAGATGCTTACTCTTGAAGTAGAAGCAATTATCGCGAGCGGGATGGTACGAGCGGTGGCAATGGGTGAAACTACTGGATTAAAGAGAGGGGCAGAAGTAACCAATACCGGCACATCGATCGAGGTACCTGTTGGTGAAGGAGGTTTGGGAAGACTTTTTAATGTGCTTGGCGAGCCCATAGATGAATTAGGCGGGATCAAATTGAAGAAAAAATATTCCATTCATCGTCCGGCTCCTTCGCTTAAGGAACAATCGGTGAAACCAGAGGTTTTCGAGACCGGAATAAAAGTTATAGATCTCATTGCACCGTTTATTAAAGGTGGAAAGGTAGCGATATTCGGCGGCGCCGGTGTTGGAAAAACAGTAGCAATCCAAGAGATGATTCATAATGTGGCAAAGCAGCATCAAGGCGTATCAGTTTTTACTGGAGTCGGAGAGCGGACAAGAGAGGGGAATGATTTATGGAATGAGATGAAGGAGACGAAAGTCATTGACAAGACCACGCTTGTATTTGGTCAGATGAACGAGCCGCCGGGAAACCGATTGCGGGTAGCGCTTACCGGCGTAACCATGGCGGAATATTTCCGTGAAGAAAAAGGAATGGATGTATTACTGTTCATCGATAACATTTTCCGGTTTGCGCAGGCGGGTTCTGAGGTATCGGCGCTTTTAGGAAGAATTCCGTCAGCTGTAGGATACCAACCGACGCTTGCTTCAGAGATGGCAGCCCTTCAGGAGCGAATTACCTCAACGAAAAACGGTTCGATCACCTCCATTCAGGCGGTCTACGTTCCTGCGGATGATTATACTGATCCGGCGCCGGTCACGACCTTTGCTCATCTTGATGCAGCAATTACCCTTGAGCGATCGCTTGCAGAGCAAGGACTTTTTCCCGCGATTGATCCACTCACCTCTTCTTCTCGGGCACTTGATCACTCAATCGTAGGGGATGAACATTATCAAGTAGCACGCGATGTATTAAAAATATTACAGCGTTATCGTGATCTGCAGGATATTATTGCAATTTTAGGGATGGAGGAATTATCAGATGAGGATAAATTAGCGGTGAGCCGAGCACGGAAAATCCAGCGATTCCTTACACAGCCCATGTTTGTCGCAGAGCCATTTACCGGTCGGGAGGGTCGATATGTGACAATTAAAGATACCGTAAAGGGATTTAAGGAGATTCTTGAGGGAAAACATGATAGCAAACCTGAATCAGCATTCTACATGGTTGGAACGATTGAGGAAGTGAAATGAATAGAGAAATATGGGAATACTGCACCTGAAAATAATTACTCCAAGCAAGCTGGTTCGTGAAGAAGAAGTTTCTTCGGTGACTGTCCCCACTGCCGAAGGCGAGATAACCGTGCTTCCCCGCCATACCAGACTGGCGACAACGCTCGCTGACGGCATTGTAACTTTGAGGAAAAATGCTCACGAGGATAGTCTTGCAATTGGTGGAGGATTTCTGGAAACAGACGGGACTACGGTAACCGTGCTGGTTTCCCGCGCTCACGGACAGGATGAGATTGATGAAGCTTATACCAAGCAAGCTCTTGAGCAGGCACAGAAAGATATGAGAGAGAAGAGGGATGCTGTCACTCGTGAAGAGGCGCTCACGATTGTTCGCCGCTCACTCGTTGATCTAAAGCTTCTTAAGAAGAAAACGAAGAGAAGATTGCCTGAGACGCAGAGCATGTAGATGGATCCTAGATCTTAGATGTTGGATGTTAGATTCTAGAACTCATTGCAAAACCTATGAATCTAGATTGTCATTGCGAGCCAAACATACTATGGCGAAGCAATCTCATAAATAAATGGGATTGCCGCGTCTCAGCCAATGGCTGATCCTCGCAATGACATACACTTAGGTATTGAAATGACTTCTAGATAACATGTAGCATGTAACATGTAACAAAAAACGTTTTTGGAGAATAATTATTGTTCGTTTGCTATATGTTACATGTTCTAAGATCCAAGATCTAAGATCCAAGATCCAACCATATGATTCTAATAATAGTAGAATCTCCGACAAAGGCGCGTACTTTTAACCGTATTCTTGGCGGTAAAGATTATTATGTGTTTGCGACAATGGGGCATATCCGCGATCTGCCGTCAAACACAATCAGTATTGACTATTCGCATGAGTTTAAACCTACCTACCAGATAATAAAAACTAAGCAGAAGGTAGTAAATCAGTTGAAAGATCTTGGAAAAAAGAATAGTGAAATCATTTTGGCTACAGATCCAGATCGTGAAGGTGAATCAATCGCCTATCACGCTGCCTATGTGCTTGGGTTTATCAAAGAAGCCTGGCCGGATTTTTCACTGGATAAAAAAAAACCGTTGAAGCGAATTGTTTTTCACGAAATCACCCAGCATGCTTTGAACGAAGCGCTTGAACATCCAGAAGAACTTCGCCTCAACCTTGTGAAAGCCCAGCAAGCTCGGCGAATTCTCGACCGCATTGTTGGCTATGAACTGTCTCCATTATTGTGGAAAAAACTCGGTAAAAACTGGTTGTCAGCAGGAAGGGTGCAAACTGTCGCGCTCCGTCTGATTGTAGAACGCGAGAAGGAAATACGAAAGTTTATTATCGAAGATTATTATCAGATCTATGGCAGTTTCAAAGATGGTGAGTCTGTACGAGCGAAACTTGTCCGTAAGGGTGAAGTATCTTATGAACAAAAATTCACTCTAAAACTATTTGCCGGGGAATACCAATACACAAAAACAACGATATCAAAAGAAAATGTTGATGGATTAAAAACTGATCTTCAAGCAGACACGTACATAATATCTTCTATTACAGAGGAAGTGAAATCCAAGTATCCTCCTCCTCCGCTTACTACTTCTCTTCTCCAACAAGAGGGTTTTCATAAATTTGGTTTTTCATCCAAGATGACCATGCGTATTGCGCAAGATCTCTATGAGCGGGGATTAATAACATATCACCGTACCGATTCATTTAATTTATCAACTCAATTTGTATTTCGCGCAAAAGATTATATTGCTGAAACGTATGGTAAAGAATATGCACTTGAGAAACCGCGAGGATACCGCACAAAATCAAAAATGGCTCAGGAAGCGCATGAGGCGATTCGGCCGACGAAGCTTGATAAAAATGTTGCCGATATAGCGGTTGATAAGAAAATTACCCAGAATCATAAAAAAGTCTACAAACTGATTTTTGATCGGGCTGTCGCAACGCAAATGAAAGAGGCGCAGGTGAAGCATATAAAAGTTACTATCGTGGGAAAGAAAGGATATGAATTTGAGTCAGAAGTACAACAAGTATTATTTGACGGGTTCCTCAAGGTTTTGAATCCTGAGTTTAGCGAGCGGAATAAAATTGCGCCTACACTCAAGGAAAAAGAGGTATTGAAATTGGAAAGTCTTGAAGCGCAGGAACTCAAAACAAATCCGCCTCCCCGTTACAATGAGGCAACATTAATTAAAATGTTGGAGGAAAAAGGCATTGGTCGTCCATCAACCTATGCTCCAATTATTTCATTGATACAGGATAAGAATTACGTGGAAAAACAGTTCCGTTACTTTGCACCGACAAAGTTAGGAGAGGTAATATCGGATTATTTATCAGAAGCGTTCCCACAACTTTTTAATCTAGACTTCACTGCCAAGATGGAGGAGGATCTTGATGAGATCGCAGGAGGAGAAGAGAATCTGCTTGAAGTTCTTGAGAACTTTAATCAGCCATTTCATAAACATCTTGAAGAAAA
>CAZAJT010000023.1:5366-15207 GCA_964485585.1 uncultured Gammaproteobacteria bacterium | reverse complement strand
GAACGTCACCATCATATACATCCGCGCTTCCTGAGAATAATAAACGATGAGCGGATTAAAAAGAAAGAAAGCGGCAGCCCAAAATCCGGCCTCATGATTTTTGATTTTCTTTCCAATTAAGTAAACAAACCAACCGGCCAGTAGGGAAAAAAGAATCGATGGAAATCGCAAAGCAATTTCAGAATACCCGAAAACATTCGTCCACAACTTCATCACAAAATAATAGAGCGGGGGATGAAAGTCATAGCGGGAAAATTGTGAAATGATTTCGGAGAAGTTGTATTGACTGACCACTCGTGCCGTCGTCCCTTCATCGAGCCAGAGCGATTGATTAAGTGATATGAGTCTAACAAGAAATGCCAGAAAAAAAATAATGATAAGTTTTTTCGTCATGATTTACTGCTAAGTAATTTCTCAGCGAGAGCAACTGCGGCGATACTTGTTGCATCAGTTATTTCCCCGAAATCTATTTTTCCCGAATCCACGGATCTGCATATACAACGTTCTGATTTTCTACCTGCCATTGCTCTATTTTATTTTTCATATCCCCATTAGTTACCTCTCCCAGATTTTGTCTTTCGGTGCGAAATCGAGTTGATATTCGGGTGTGCCGATTGAAAGTCCGTATTCTTTTGCAGATTCATAGAGAGTTGGATTTTGCAGATCTACACGGAAGACTTTACCTGCAAAAATAATGAAATGATATTTGTCATTTTTGTAATCTGCGTACCAGTGAGGGTGTGCAGGATCAAATGATTTGCTGATCTCCTGCGCGATTTTCTCAGCTTCTTCTTCGGGTATTTCAACAGTGTGGAGCGTCCATTGCTTCAACCATGGAGTCTTATGCTTTGCTATCACCGGCTCAACCTTCGTCTCAATAATCTTCACGCGCTTCAACACTGATGTATTACCTAAACTTTCCTCAATAATAATTCCTTTATAATTTATGCCTCAAATATATCATAATCATTCTTGCAGTTTGTATGTATAATAATCACAAAGGTGATAAATTCAGCAGGATTCTCGCCCATCTTATTATTGATAGGAAAAATATCTCATAAAAAAATTATGCAAAATTCAAAAGTTTTCTTGTCGATGTTAAAACATTTACAACACTTACTTTTCAACGCTGGATCACTACCGATAAAAACTACGACAATTATGTTATGGAGGTAACTGTCGATAATCAAGTTTTGAGTATTTGCACCAGCCAAAATCTAAAACTTTTAAATATAGACTCTGGCAAATATGAGTTGTTTTACAAAAATGGCATTCCAGATCCAGAAATAGTTTTTTTCGAGGGGATAGAACTTCCTCTATCTCCAAAAGAATGGGTTATTAAGATGAAACAAGCTTTTGTGAAGAAAAAAGCTATAGATCGCCGTGATATTTCAGGAATGCAACGACTACTTCTAGAATAGCAGTTTTTCCTAATCTTGCAGCTAAGAGTTTTGATAGCGTAGATTTTCCAGAATGTATCGAACCATTGATAAAGATGATCATTTTAGTGAGTTGGGGAGCGTATTTCGAACGAACCTACGAGAGTTAATTACTCCAGATTTATTTTACAGCTTAATTCTTTAAAAGCCTATTTAAATATTGAAAACTTCTGTTTGGTTAATGCGATTTAAAAGGGTAACTTATATGGAAAAGCGACTTTACCCACAATATCGTTTCTATCAACAAATCCCAAACTTCTTGAATCAATGCTATTTTCTCTGCTATCACCCATCATAAAATAACTATTTTCTGGAATTACTATTTCCTGTCCCTCATCTAAAATTCTTGGTGCATCTACATCTTCAATCTTTCCTGTTTCTTCATCAACATCTCTAATTTCACTCCTTGGCGCAGTACTTGTCATTACACTTGTAGCCAAGTATCTCTCTTGAAGTATCGTTCCATTTATAAATACCTTACCATCTTGAATCATTAATCTATCACCTGGCAATCCAATAATCCTTGCTATTCCAGAGTAATTTTGACTTTGTGTGTATCGGAAAGTCACAACATCTCCTCTTTGAGGAAAAGAACCAAGATAAACGAACTTATTAACCAGATAGTTTGCACCGTCTTTATAAGTTGGTTCCATAGCTGAACCGTTTATTTTTACGGGTTTAAAGACGAAGAAGAAAATAATTCCCAACATTAAAATTACTCCGGCAGTACTCCATTGTAACTTCTTAGACATATTGTTTTCTAATTACAGTTTAGCTAACTCTGTCAATAAACACAATTAGTATTAGCAGCTTCAATTCCCGTGTCCAGTACTGCACTGTTTTATAGTCGAAATGGGAATTTTAAGGATAAAAACAGACAACAGATTAAGCTAATCTACTATTAATGAAAATGCAGTCCGATATGGAGCTGCTGACCGTACTTCGCTCGAACCTATACAGTCTTGTAACTCCAAAACTTATTTTGCAGCTTAATGTTTTGAATGACCACCTAAAGATAAAAAGTTTTAAGGATTTAAGTAGAAAATGAATGAATAAAAAAGATATAATGTTTATATGAATAACGATAGGCCGATAACAACACTTTTCATGATTGAGTCACTTGACGGAAAAATTTCAACTGGTGATCTTGATGAATTAGATGTAGATAAAGACTATAAACGAATTACCGGTGTCAAAGAAGGATTGCAACAATACTACGAACTTCAGAAGAAAACTGATTGGGTGTCTTTTAATTCAGGAAAAGTGCAAGCAAAAGTTGGTGCAAACGAACGAACTTGGAATAAAGAACCAGACGATATTTGTTTTGCGGTAGTCGACAACAAGCCGCATTTAAATAAACAAGGAACAGAATATTTTGCAAAACGATCGGCCCATTTTTATTTAATAACTACAAACAAAAATCATCCAGCTTTTGAACTCCAAAGCCAATACCCAACAATGCACATTCTTTTTTATGAAAACAGGATTGACTTGCCTGATGTATTCCGAAGATTCAAAGATGAATTCGAAGTTGAGAAAGTTACCATTCAAACAGGCGGCACACTCAATGCTGAGTTTTTACGGCTTGGCTTGATTGATAAAGTTTCGATTGTTGTTGCTCCTTGTCTTATTGGTGGGCAGGATACTCAAAGTTTAATTGGCGGTGAATCACTCCACACCCAAGAAGATTTAAAGAAGGTTAAAGCTTTGAAGCTTACAAAGTGTGACATTCTAGAAAATTCCTATCTTCATGTTCAATATGAGGTATTGAACGATACTCAAATAATCTAGACCTCTAGTAGTATAATTGTCTTACCGAATGATCTCTGTGGTGAGGGTATCTTACTTTTAGAGAACTGATGGCAGATGAGTGATCCATCTTAGCCACGGAGATCGACTTTTTGAATGAAAATAATTTTAACCAAACCACCCATTCCTATTTTATGGCTTGATACTTGGTGCATACTCGAAATGGCTGCTGCCCTAGATAGTATTGACATTTCTAGAAGAAAGAACGCGGAGAAGATTTTGGATAAAATTATTTCCCTAACAAAAAAGAAGAAACTAATTTGTCCTGAAGGCGATCAAGATATTGAAATCGGAGTCAGTAACAACAAAAAGATTGTTGAAAAGTCACGAGAAATTCAAGCACAAATGTCTCTGGGGATATCTCTAAATATTTATGTAGCCGTCGAACATCTCCAAATTCAGCGCATGATGAAGGCTTTCATAGAGAAGCAATCAGAAGTTGGATTTCCTTGGAAGGATATTTTTGCCGATGATCCTATAAAAACAATTGATAGAAACGATAAATATATTGTTTCTGTTCATATTCCACAGACGCAAAAACAAATTGACAATCAAATTGCTATTCATAAGTCAATTGCCAAGGATTGGGAAGCATTAAGGCAAAATGCGCGCGCAAAGAAAATAAATTACCAGACAACATTGGCTAGAGAATTTAAGGGTTCCGCAGAAGCAATAGCTCATGTTATGGCAAATATTGCTGCTAAAACTATTCATAAACTTCCAATTTCTGAAGAAGAATACATGCAAAGTGTAGATATCGCTGGAACACCGCTTTCATGGTGGGAACATTATTCAGGCAAACAAGATGCTCTGACAGATGTTCTTGCTTTTTACTCCTCAACTGAGTACGAACAAATTCCTTTTGTTAATGTTGGGACAAGGCTTCTTGCTGAACTTGTTTCTGGTAATGAAGCTGTGTCTCCGGGAGACGTCATGGATATTCACCATATGTCTACTATCTTGCCTTACGCTAGTTATGTTGTTGCAGACAAAAGAGTTAGAAATAGACTTGAAGGGAGAACTCAGTTGATGAAAGATTATCCGGCCAAACTACTAAAATGGACTGATGTGTTGCCTCTACTGGAATCCTTAGATACTTAACAGGTTCGATTCTCATCACCGGTGTTGTAATCTTCCAGGCTAAGTGAATTTCTGCAAAAATTGAGGCTCGAACCAGAGAAAAGGTTGTTTCCTTGGCTAAAAATAAAAAACCGGACTTATGTCCGGTCTGGAGCGGGATACGGGAATTGAACCCGTGTCTTCTCCTTGGAAGGGAGATATTGGGCCACTCAACTAATCCCGCATACTAGTTATTAGTTGTTAGTTGTTAGTTTTTAGTTAGTGCGGATTGTCTTGTAAGTCCGTGTACAACCGGGGCGGTTGTATGGAGGCTCATGCAACAATCCACGCTTATCTATTATAACAAATTTTAGCCGTTATTATGCGTCTTACGGAAGATGTTTTGACTCGACTCAAGCTCTTCTGGTTTATTAATTCCGATGCCGACTTCATTAAAAGGAACCTGAAATCCAATTACCTTTCTTCCTTCTATCGCAGCAATCGTAATATAGTCATTTATGTAGTATTCGTTGGTAACGGGTGATTCTGCTAATCGAGGGCTGGCATCCTTGAGAAACTCATAATTAAAACAGTAAAAACCAGCATTTAATTCTTTGATCCCTCTCTGATCCTCTGCTGCATCTTTCTGTTCGACAACATTAATAATATTTCTGTTTTCATCTCGTATAATTCTTCCCCATGCAAGCTCATCCGGTCTATCATATAAGGTCGTTATCAACGATACCGTTGCTTTTTCTTCTTCATGTTTTTTTAGCAATTGTTTAATGGTTTTTTTTGAATAAAACATCATATGGTCACCATATCCTACGAGAACTTTTTCAGGAGAGTAGGAGAGCAGTGCCGCTATACCAACGGTTACTGCATGACCGGTACCAAGTTGCTCAGGCTGATTCGCATAAACGACATCAAAACTTTCCAATGCCTGTTTGACACTTTCACCATATGCGCCAACGACCACCACAACCGGGGAAGAAATCTTCTGTAACAATTCAACTCCATACATAATCATCGGTTTTCCCATAAAAGGAAGCACCACTTTATTCTTATGGGTAGAGTTTAATCTTGTCCCCCTACCTGCGGCGAGGATTATAGACGCGGTACTATTGTGTAGCATGTAACGTATAGCGTGTAGAGTTTTTTGTCATTCCGAACTTGTTTCGGAATCTTCTATGGGAGGATCCTGAAATAAATTCAGGATGACATTTATTTTCGTTACAAGTTACACGTTATACGTTATACGATCACCTCTCCCAACCTCTAGGATGATTCGTGTACCATTTCATTAATGACTGCACGCTGTCGGCTATCGTACGCTTCGGTGACCATCCGAGGACTTTGTTTGCTTTTTCGATTGACGCGATCATCTTTGCGTACTCACCCTGACGATGGATGGTTTTCTGAAGCTCAATCTTTCTACCGGTTAGTTCCTCAACATTACTAACAATCTCAAGCACCGAGTTTCCTGTTCCGGTTCCAAGATTAATAATGTCACTCTTACCTCCTTGATCAAGATGGTGTAACGCTGCTATATGTGCCTCGTTTAAATCAACGACGTTTACATAATCTCGAATCGGCGTTTTATCTGGCGTGTCAACTTCCGGACAGGTGAGGAAAAATGGCTCGATGCTAAGCGCGCCCCGCACCGCATTCTGCACCAAAAGGGAAGATGGTCTTTTGGAATCGCCAATAAACCCATCGTCAGAAGCTCCGCAGACATTGAAGTATCGAAGCGCCACGTAACGCAAACCTTTCAGCTCGCCATACCATTCCATCATTTTCTCAATTATCCGCTTCGATTCACCATACGGATTGGTTGGTCTCGTGGGATGTGTTTCATCAATCGGAACATAATCGGCTTCACCATAAACTGCGCAGGTGGAGGAAAAAACAATTTTTCTGATATTATGATGCATCAACGTCTTGAGAAGCTTTTGTGTCCCGCAGACATTATTTGAAAAATACTTCTCGGGATCTTTCATTGATTCATCGACTAAGCATGAAGCGGCATAATGAATTACCGCATCAATATTTTGTTCTTTATCGAGAATAGAGGAGAGGTCGTCTTTCAAATCCGCTTCGTAAAAGCGCAACTTTTCCTGACCAAATTTCTCCTGAAGAATCTCGAGAGGCTGTCGGTATCCGGTTGAAAAATTATCGAGCGCAACAACCTCGTAACTATTCTGCAGCAGAAGATAGGTTGCAACAGAACCAATATATCCACCTGCACCCGTGATGAGAACGCGTTTTGCCATTATGATATTTTAACAAAAACATATGATAATTTGCTAGACTGTCATTCCGAGCGAGAGGGACGAAGCTTATGGAATGGGTGATAGGGAATCCGTCGTTCACTGACATATACTCCCGCAAAAACGAGAATGCTGCCAACAAAGAAATATGTTGTGGGAAATTCTTGTAACAACGGCCCTGCTATAAGCACTGCGACCACCGGATCAATATATTGAAACAAACCAACTTCTTGTGCCTTGATCTTTGAGATACCATAGATATAAAAAAAGTATGCGGCTGCTGACGAAAAGAATATACCGTAGATTATACCGGTAATACCTGCTCCGTTGAGATTTGAAAAATTCCATGTCCTGAGCTCCTCTATCATAAATGGCAGAAATGTGAGTGAAGAAAAAAAGAAGCTAATAACTGTTACAACATATGGACTTATTTTTTCCATGACTCCTTTCCAGAATAGTGGAGCAATCGTTACTCCCAGTACCGAAACCACAAACATAAGGTTTCCTATCAAAGCAGTTTGTTGAGCTGATCCTTGCCCTTTCAGAAGAAGTGGTGAAAAAATAATTACCAGTACTCCGAGAAACGATATGAGCATACCACTAAACACCTTCGACACTGGTTTTTCATGCAGAATCAGCACAGAGAGCAAGAAAAGAAAAAGGGGGCTACCCGAAGCAATGATTGAAATATTTATGCTGTCTGTCCGCTGCAAACCGAGAAAGAAAAACGAGATGTTTACCGTAATCGCAAAAAAAGCTCCGGTTAGTATCAATAACCACTGACGAGGTCTTATCGAAAAAATATTATACTTGAATAAAATCGGCGAGAATATAATAAATGCGCCGAAGAACCGGATAAATGCAAGGGTGAATGGCGGAATATTAGAAAGAGCAAATTTGAAGATTGGACCGGCGCCACCCCATATAATGTTAGCAATAATTAAAGCAAGTACTCCATTCATATATCATTACCGTTTGCCCCTTTTATTAAGATATACAATTAATTCGCCAATAAATCCAGTGGCAATAATTTGAACGCCGACGATAACGAGTAACAACCCAAGAAACAGAATGGGTCGACGATAAAGCATTTGCTGGAAAAAAATTCGCTCGATACCAAGATAAAGGAGAATAAACATCCCAACACTTAATAAGATGCTACCAACACCTCCAAAGAAATGCAGCGGCTTCTCAAAATACTGTAACAGAAAAAAATGTGAGACAACATCAAATAATCCGAATAGATAACGAAATGGACCATATTTAGAAGTACCAAATTTTCGGGGATGATGGGTAACTTCAATTTCGCCAATGCGAAAACCTTCATGTTTTGCAAGAATTGGGAGAATTCTGTAGTTGTCGCCATATAACGTTACGTTTTCCAGCACCTCACGACGCATTGCCTTAAATCCGCAGTTAATATCATGAAGGCGAAAAGAAAATAAAGCAGCAATGAGTCTGTTGTAGATCTTTGATGGCAATGTTTTATCAACGCCATCATTTCGTATTTTCCGGTAACCATTAATTAGATCGTAACCTTCATCTAACTTTGAGAGCAAGCGAGAAATATCAGCGGGATCATTTTGCAGATCTGCATCCATGAAGACAATAATGTCCCCTTTGGTGTGAGAAAACCCTGTCGTCAAAGCTCTACCTTTACCAAATCGTTTTCGATGTTGCACAAGCTGCAACACGGGATACTCATCACTTTTGATCTCTTTACTACCATTATCAGTAGAACCATCGTCTACAAAAATAATTTCATGCTTGATTGCATTTTTTTTTAGTTCCTTGGCAAGCTGGTCAAAGAGGATCGGCAGATTCTCTTTTTCGTTATGGAAAGGAATTATTACTGAAATCATAGATAAGTTAAAATAGTTGAACTAATCAATTTCTTGTTTTTTTATATACTTCAAAATCCCCCTTTTTATACACTTTCTCAAATCGGGGATCAAAGACAAGCTGAGCATACAAAGGAATAAGCGTATCCTTTTCCGGATAATTATATATCTCTCCGAGCCGTAACACAATATAATCAGCTAAATAATAATATTCTGAGAACGTATAGAAATATCTTCGCGAAGTAAAATGAGGAGCGAGTTGGCCTGTTGTCGAAACCTTAATAGCATCATTTTGTAACAATTGTTTCCATTGTACAATCTCATTTCGTTCAACCTGCGGATACTGAAGCGGGTGAATGTCCTGTTCACGAGAAAAGGGAAGAGGACCCTTGCTAAGGGCGAAAATTAACGTGAAGAACAAGATGAATAATGCTATAGCTGCGCCTTTGTCGAGTCTGATTCGCCTTCGCTTCCCAGATCTTTCAAGCATCTCAATAGATTTTTTTGTTCCATAAATTGCTGATATAAATACAAACGGTTGAATGACTGCGGTGTAGTGAAAAATAATATTTCGCATATTCCAACTGTTCGAAAGAAGGTTTATGGCAAATTCAGGAAGAGCAATCAAAAACTGAAGCGGAGAAAAAAACGATAGAAATCCTAACGGTCCAAAAAGAAAGAAAAAGTACCTAAGAGTATCAATATGAAAGACATTTTTCATAAGGTTTGCTGGATTAAATCCTTCATAATATTCAAGTGCGAAATGAGCCTCCCCTCGAAAATAAGGAATGACGAAAAGAACTGAAGCAAGAAACCAAATAATGCTCAATGAGATTATTGCTAGGGAAAATAAAAAATTCCGTCTCGAAGTATAGAGCGCATACAATCCAAAGAATAGAGTAGTCAATGCTACCTGTTCTTTTGAAATAATACTTAATAGGAAAAACAGAAAGCTGGGGATGTATCTTTTTTTTAACCAAAAGTAAAACATGAAAAGAAGAAATGTTGTCGCAAGAGCCACCGCATGAAAATCATAAATATTCATACGCTGAAGGGGGGGGTAGAGTAAATATGCGGCTGCAAAGACCAACGATACTAGATTCTTAAAACCGTTTTTGTTAAATACGAACTGTGCTATGCCATACACTGCCAGTGCTCCAAGCGCTATCACAACCGTCTGCACAATGAGTAATGTTTCAGGGCCGGAATAGATAAAGTAAAGTGGAGCAAGGAGAGCAAGCAAGATATCATTATGTATCGCCATTCGCTTAATTTGATCAGGGCCAAATGGGTCCGTCAGCTCAAGAATTCGTGAGAAATCCAGATTGAGAAGTGATTGATATGTGTTGTAAACTGTCTGATGCATAATGCCGAGATCAAAATAGGAAGCATACAATGTCTGATAGCGGAGGATGGTGAAGTA
>CAZAJT010000023.1:0-5266 GCA_964485585.1 uncultured Gammaproteobacteria bacterium | reverse complement strand
TTATCGTGTATCTCTTTGAGTCGCAGGTTAGTAACATGAGTATAAATTTGTGTAGTGGCGATATTTTTATGACCGAGCATCTCCTGTACTGACCGTAAATCAGCTCCATGGGTGAGCAAATCGGTTGCATAGGAATGGCGAAGAATATGAGGCCCGATACGAAAGAGGATCCCCGCTTTCTTTCGATACTTATCAATCATCCGTTCTACCGAACGTACGGATAAACGAAGTTTCTCATCGGCCAACTCTCCCGCAGGTTTCGGTCCTGCATAGCGGATAAATAGCGCTCGGTCAGCGTCATCTCGTTTTCGTAAATAGAGCTGTAACCATTCAACAGCGCGTTTCGAGAGGAATACCACGCGTGCTTTTCCCCCCTTTCCGATTACGCCAAACTCTCCCGCATCAAGATTAATCTGATCTTTATTCAAAGATACTAATTCGGAAACGCGAAGTCCGGTAGAAAAGAGGATTTCGAGAATAGCGCGATCTCTGGTGCCGGGCAAATCTGAGATGTCAACTGCGGCAAAGAGACGCTCCAGTTCTTCTGGCGCTAAGAATTTTATAGTCCGGTCATGCTGTTTTCCCAATTCGATAACTTCGGGAGGAATAACCGTGAACTTCTTTTTTATCAGAAAACGAAAAAATGAACGAAGCGCAACAAGAAAATAGTTCTGCGTCTGCCGTTTTAAATCACCCTTATGAGGATTTTTGTATTGATGAGAGAGATAAAGACGAAAATTGCGGATGATATTCTCATCAATTTTCTCGACCGCGAAATCATCGAGATGGCTACTCGAGAGAAGCCACGCCTGGAAAAAGTTGAGGTAGTATCCATACATCCGTACGGTGCGCGGTGAAAGATTTTTATCAAGCTCGCAATATTCCAAAAAACGGAGAACTGCATCCTTCATACCCATTACTCTATATTAAACGACATTGTCACTACAAATCAAGTCTTTAATCTGTCATCCTGAACCAAGTTCAGGATGACAGTAATTTTATTTCCGTTTAACTTCATGGCCTCCAAATGCATTACGAAGAGCAGAAATCATTTTTGCTGTAAAAGATTCTTGAATCTTTTTATCAGTCTGCGAACGTTTACGATACTCGAGTGATCGCTCAATAATCTCCACCGGCACATTCTCTTCTTTCGCTTGCTCAACAAACCATGTTGTTTCTCCTGACGCCATACCGATCTCTCCCACAACCTGTTCAAGTCGCGGATCCTTCGCTAATGCATCTATGACTCGATCTAACATGAAACCTGACACTAACGTTCCTTTTTGCCAGAGTTTCGCTACCTTAAGCAAATCGAACGAATATGGCGCACTGCTTAAAACGTCAAATCCCTCGCCAAGTGACTGCATTATGCCGTATTCAATCCCATTATGAATCATTTTTACAAAATGGCCGGCACCACCCTCACCAAAGTAGTCATATCCACCTTGCGGTTTTGCCAGCGTATCGAGAATTGGCTTTATTTCCTCATAGGCGCTTTTGTCTCCGCCAACCATCAGTGGATATCCTGTCTCTGCCGCAACAACACCACCAGAAACACCGATGCCCAAAAACCTTACTCTTTTATCCTTAAACGACTCATAACGCAGCTGAGTATCCTTGTAATAAGCATTTCCGCCATCAACAACGACATCATTCTGGTCAACGATTTCAGCAATCTCATCCAAAATGGTTTGCGTTGCGTCACCTGCTGGTACCATAAGCCAGATCATTCTTGGTGTCTGCAATAAATGTTTTAGATCCCTAATAGAAGATGCTATGGTAACGGAAGAAAATTCTTTTTGAATCTCTTGTGTTCTATCTGCAGATCTATTCCAGATAGTTACATTATGATCGTCCTTCAATAATTTTCTCGCCATATTGCTACCCATTTTCCCCAAACCGAGTATCGCAATCTGCATAGGAGCATTATATTTTTATTCAGGTCTAATTGCAACAATGAAAAGTGCCACAGAACATCATTGATATAATGAGAATAAGCTCATGATATGTTAATTTTTATCGATGATTCAGGAGACCCCGGATTTAAGCTTGCAAAAGGTTCCTCTGCTGTCTTTGTTATCGCTCTTATTATCTTTGACGATAACCTTATTGCTGAGGAAACCGCTTTAGCGTTAAAGAAATTACGCAGAGATTTAAAATTTCCAGATGATGCTGAATTTAAATTCCATAAAAGTAGATTGAGAATTAAGGAACGTTTTCTAGAAGTCGCTTCTAAATTTCAGTATCGAGTGCGAGCAATCATTATCCGGAAGGAAAAGATTCATAGTAACTTTCTGAGAACCAGCATTGATTCGTTTTTCAACTATACAGTTATGGAGCTTCTCAAGAATAGCGGTAGAACGATCAAACGCGCCAAACTTCGATTTGATAGAAGAGGTGAACGGAGAATCAGAAATGAATTAAGAACCTATTTAAGTCGTGAACTAAATAACAAGAAGAACAATGTCTTTACGGATTTAAAATTTGCCGACTCAAAGGAAAACATTCTCATACAACTAGCTGACATGATTGCTGGAACTATTGCATCTTATTATAAAGGGCAAAATAAGGAGTTGCTTCAGCTTGTTAAAAAACGGATAGAAGACCTGTGGGAGTTTAAATAGAGCGACCCTGCCTCCTATCCAAACGTAAGCTTGGAACGCGCGCCGTCCGGCGACAATTCGGAAACAGGGTCTTTGTAGGTACAATTTTACCACACAAGTTCTAGGAAATCCATTTCGGACTGTCAGGAAAATGCAACTTACTCTTGACAGCCTCTCTAACGTATACTTAGTCGAACTATTGGAATTCTGGTTTAACAACTAATGGAACTAACCCCAAGGTTGATATGAGATCTTTTTCTGTTTTTATGCTTAATGGATAAAGCGGTCAGCCGCTGGAACATGGCGTAGAAAATATTAGTTATTCAATCACCACAAATACTTATAAACGCTACATCGTAAGAATACTAAAAATGCAGACATCTGTTAATTCTCGATGTTGCTATTTCCATTATGGATTTTTTCTATAGAGTGAACATCTATAACAGACAACTCGTTGATGCATTTGTGAGGGGGTATGAAAGTGTACGGCGATTGACAGAAGCGGAGAAGGTGAACTTTCCGCTTGCCGTAAAACATAATTGTGCCGTAATGGCAATCTGGTTTTTATTACAAGGTTTTAAGAAAGACGCTGAAAATGTTCTTAGAGTTGCCAGAGATCCACGGATATCAATTATCTAGGTACCGTTCTGTGGTCGCTTCTTCGGAGCATCAAGGTCTGCAACTTTTTAATCATTATAGTTTTTATTTTTTCAAGAACGAAATTATCAGAGGTACTAATCCAGCTAATAATCCTAAAAGAAAAGTTGTAAAAATTTTAAGAAATGATTCATAGTCATTAATTGCCTTAATTTGAGCTTTTATCATCAAGTTCTTTGCAGTTTTATCTTCCATCTTGATAATGTCTTCAAGCTTTTGTTTTCTTATTTGTGCAGTATTTACCCAATATTCAAGAGCATTCCCTATAAATATTGGCAATGCTAATATCGTTAAAAATACATGGAAGATGAAATTTATATATCCCATTGGAATATAGACACAAAAATACTTAAGATTTTTCTTAATATTTTCCCAATATCCAGATTGTTGATAAAACCACATCTCACAAAGACTTTTCCTTTCTAAGAATTCTTTTTCCATATGATTGATATATAAACCCTAATGAACTCTGGCGGAAGGTACCGTCCACCAGACGGTTGGTAAAATAGTAATTTCTACTTGTAATGATAACATAAAGTAGTTCAAGATGGGGCATATGAAAAAATATAAATGCCCTGTTTGCCTTAGTACTTCATCAGTGATTCGTTACGGATATCGGAAAAAGATTTTACGGTTGTTTTGTAAGCAATGCAGTAAGTCATTCTCAGTCAATACCTGTTTTGTTGATAAAAAATCTATTCTGAATGACCATCTTGATGGTCTATCGTTTCGCAAACTGGCAAGAAAATATGGTATTTCTAAATCTCATGCGTGGGATATCTGTCAGGAGGAGTTACAGAAACTACCAAACAATAACCAGTTTACGTTTCGGTACTGTAATCGTTTCTCGCATATATTCTTGTTTGATGGAAAATACTTCAACGTTGCCAGTAGTAAATATGACTGGGTACTTTTGTGGGGAATAGATTACTTTCGACACGATATTCCCATATTTATCATTGCACCCAGTGAAAATTATCAATCATGGAGTAAATTTTTCTTTCACTTTCGTCTTCTGAACCATCATCCTCAGCTATTAGTTTGTGATGATAATGTCAATCTTAAGATGGCCGCCAGGAAGCACTTTCCTCAAGTCAAAATACAGACTTGTTACAATCACTTCAAAGAAAACATACGGCGCAATCTCCATATACGATCAGATAAAACAAATCAGTACAGAGATTTTATGCGCCGTATCGAGTCAGTTCTCTCATCTTCTCAAAAGATCTCCGATGAAACTCTGAATCATTGGCTATGGACCCTGTACAGAGATTATCATAAAGATCCTCTCTGTTTAAGTATCCTCACTACTATTGAAAAATACAAAAGTGAGCTTTTAAGCTATCGGAATATTCATCAAGCTCCCCTTACCACCAATCTCATTGAAGGAATGAATAGTCATTTAGAAGCTCGTCTGCAAGCTCTTCGTTCGTTTCAAACCGTAGAACATGCAAAACTGTGGTGGAATGGATTTATTCTAAAAAGAAGATTAACTCCCTTCACTGATTGTAGAGGTAAATTTCGTTTCTTACGAGGAAAAACAGGGGTAGAAATGACTAAAAAACAAGGGATTGCTATACCAACCTATTTCTGATAGTTACCAACCGTTTTGTGGACGCTTCTCTTTTCTCCAAGCTTTTTGGGTCGAATACTTTGTGCTTGTCGAAAAGTCGGAGAGCCGGGACTTGAACCCGGGACCTCATGCTCCCAAAGCATGCGTTCTGGCCATCTGAACTACTCTCCGATGTGAGATGCTGTAATTTTCTTTGGTTTTATATAGTACTCATGCGTTCTTGCCTCGGCCAAAGGCCGATCGTCCTTTGGACGAATCTGAACTACTCTCCGTAATCCTCTCATTCTACCAATTTTGCCCTTCAACTTCAAATCGCCTATAATAGACCGCATGAAAGGAACGATGGTGCTGCTCGCCGTTCTTGGGCTTCTGTTTGGTATCGCTTATATTTCGTTTCCGAAAACAATTCGTGTTCCTCTCCCCACCTCTCTTT
>CAZAJT010000022.1:0-15271 GCA_964485585.1 uncultured Gammaproteobacteria bacterium | reverse complement strand
TTTTCTGGATCCCCGATCAAGTCGGGGATGACATTTTGTTTTGCGGTTGCTATAGTTAAAACCAATTATAATTGACCGTAGCTGATTCGTCAATCTTTGAAGAAAGTTTCCAGCCATTGTTGGTAGACCGGCAGGGGCGTTGGAGTAGTAACTATCGGTGTAGGAGTGGGTGGCGGTAAGATAACAGCTATTTCATTGGGTCGTAGAAGATTTAACTTGTTGCGAATAACTTTTTCTATCTCATTCGGATCATTTTTCTTAAGAATCTGGGTTTTTAGTTTCGTATTTTTCTGGCGGGCATCCTCGTATTCTTTTTTGTAATCTTCATAAAACGAATAGTTTTTTTTGTATTCAAACAAGTTCCTTGTTAGAGAAGAGATTAAGAAGAGAAACAGAAGCAATAGTAAACCCCGTTTCAACATCCTCATAGCTTAAGTATAACAAAGAGGAACTCAGAACCCACAACTCACAAACTATTTAATGACTGAAGAATTTTAACAATTCTCCCCGCTTCAGCCTTACTCTTCAGTGCGCGGACGCAGATGCCAATGATAGCTTTTGGATCACGATCTACAACGTCCTGATTAGTAACAATTACTTTCCGAATTTCTGCGACAAGCTCTTCATCAGAAAGCTCCGCAGGAAGATAACTATTGACAATGTCTTTCTGCGCTTGGTATTCGGCGACCAGATCACTGCGACCTCCCTTCTGAAACGCCTCGATTGATTCCTGTAGTTCTTTACTTTGTTTCCGAAGCAGTGTTAAAACTTCCCCATCATTCAGTTCGGAATGTTTTTCAATCTCCTTGTTTTTGATTTGTGCTAAAATATACCGGAGCATCGATACTCTTTTTTGATGACCAGATTTTAACGACTGTATTTGATCCGCTTGCAATTTTTCTTTTAACATTTCATAATTATATCCTATGACCAAAAAAAATAGCAACGATATCATTGATCTAGTCACCCATTTTCAAAGAAGAGTTCTGGAAAACAAACCTCCGGTTTCCTTGATGTTTGAGGAAATCCGCATGATGAGTTTCAAAATCCGACCACTCAACGGTGATATATCACTCCTTGATTTGAAAAATAAGGAGTTCATTGAAATTTTATGGAGTCTGGGCAAACTCGATGAATTTTTCCAAAAACAGTATAAAAGTATTACCTCAAAAAATAAGAACCTGTTTCTCCGTCTTTTTGATGAGATTCATGATCGCTATCAGGAAAAACTGAACACCCTCAATCTGAAGCCCGAGCAGTTTGCTGACACCAGCAGTGCATTCGAAATGGAAATTTTTAAGGAACGCACATTGAAGCATAACTGATGAGAAAGTTCCCAGTTATACTCGATCTTGAGACTCAGCATACCTTCCGAGAATTTGATGATCCGAAAAAACTCGGTATTTCCATCGCGGCTATCTATGATTATCAAGATAATCGGGAAAAGGCATTTTTTGAGAAAGAACTCCATTCTCTCTTCCCAGTTCTCGAACACGCCTCATACATAATTGGTTATAACACTAAAAGTTTTGATATTCCAGTCCTCCAGCGCTATTATCCCGGAAATGTGTCGCTTTTTTCACAATTTGATCTCTTGGATGATGTCCGCGAGAAGCTGGGGAAACGGCTTGCGCTCAACGATCTGATCTTTGCGACACTTGGGAAAAAGAAATCAGGTCACGGCCTTATGGCGATAGATTATTACAAAGAAGGGAAGTTTGAAGAACTTCGCAAGTATTGTGTTGGCGATGTTATGCTTACGAAGGAGCTTTTTGACTATGGGGTACGTACCGGCGAAATCTATTATCTGACTGAGAAAGGAAAAGAAACAATTAAGGTGGACTGGAAAAAATATTTCGAAGACATCGGTACCACCAATGACATGCCTCTTACCCTACCGTTTTAGATATAGTTGAGGTAATAGAGCGCGACAATAATCACGATTCCGCTCAGGAATGATCCAGCGAGCAGTTGTAAAAACGTATGCCGTTTCAATACAAGCCTGGCCCAGAAAACAATTGGTACTGAAAGGTATAGCCATGGAAGCTGCCAGTTATAGAGAAAATTTACCAGTAGTGATCCTGTGGTGTTTAAGCTTGAGTGAAAACTGATTTTCCAGAAGAATGTGACGAGAAAAAACAGAATAAGGAGAGCGAATAGTATAAGATTGATATGAAGTAGGAATTGATTGCCAAAAATAATTATGAGTATAAGGGAGGCGACATACGAAAGAAAACTGATTTGCAAAAAACCATACCGCTCCTCTCGTTTTGGGAGATCCCATGCTGTTACTGTTCCTTTTCGGACTGCAAGTACGATATAGCCAATAGGAATTACAAATTGAAACAACAACAAAGTAGGAAGAAAAATAGCTGTTTGCTGCGCACTTAAATTACTTCTTAAAAAAATAGCTGCAATAAGCACAGGCAGCCATACCTGTGGACCCAAAACAATAGAAAGCAGTTCTGCAAGTTTTTTACTATTCACTTGATGGCAAGTATAACAGATGTTTTTTATTTCTTTACAAAATAGTTATAAACTACGGCAAAGAAATATCCGGAAATCCATGCAAACGCTACAAAACTTACCAGTCCTACTAATGCTGAGTTTATAGTGAGCGGCGCTGAGGGAAGCGCGCCGTAATCTACCCCATGGAACCACGTACCCATAATACCCATGTAGCTCGCCTTTGAAACTGCTATCCATACTACACAAAGTGCGTACCATGCTCCTCCAACCACGGCTAATGCATTTGCTGTTGCTTGCGGATCTTTTTTCATATTCCCCACCTCCTCTCTTTTCTTATGATACCTGAAAATACACAATTATTCAGGATCAATACTTACATTTGTTAAATGGTATTTATTGCGACATTATATCAGGAAGCAGTTTCCGTCAGGATCCTTGGCTTTTCCTCGAGTGCTCGAAAAAAAGTAAGAACTATGGTACCGATCGAATAAGTCTATAGAAATACCAATGTGTTTCCAGAATCAGGGAAGAATTGTCGGAATTTGAATAATGAGAAAGACTCGTTTAAACTAGTGAGATATGAAAGTGGGAATAATTGGGGGATCCGGTTTGGATGATCCGAAAATATTGCACGATGCTCGGGAGAAAAAAATAAAGACAAAATATGGCTTGCCCTCGTCTGTTCTTACCATCGGTAAAATTGATAAAGTGACTGTCGTAATTTTAGCAAGGCACGGTAAAAACCATGGCGTACCGCCAACAGAAGTTCATTATTTAGCGAATATTTTTTCTCTTAAAAAAGAAGGCTGCGACTGCATTTTGGCAACAACAGCAGTCGGTTCCCTAAAAGAGGAAATCAAACCGGGCAATTTAGTATTTCCCAATCAGTTTATTGATTTTACCAAACGTCGAGAGCAAACCTTTTTTAAAAATAAGGTTGTTCATACGCCGATGGCTGATCCTTTCAGTAAAAAACTGAGGGATACGCTTTGTGAAACAAGCGAGGAGCTGGGATTTACCTATAATAGAGATGTTACAGTTATAACAATTGAAGGACCAAGATTTTCAACGAGAGCAGAAAGCATCATGTACCAATCATGGGGAGCTGACGTTGTCAATATGTCAACTTGTCCAGAGGTAATACTTGCAAACGAACTGGGTATTCCTTATCAATCTATTGGTATGTCAACCGATTATGATTGCTGGAAAGAAGACGAAGAACCGGTAAGTTTTGAGATGATTTTAGATAGAATGCAAAAAAATGCAGATAAAGTTAAGGAATTGCTATATGCGGTTATTCCCAAATTAAAATGCCAATAAAATCAAGAATTAGAACAATCCCGAACTGGCCAAAAAAAGGAATAATGTTTAGAGATATAACAACCTTGCTCAAAGATCCCGTAGGGTTGCGAATATGTTTAGAAGATTTCATTAACAGATACAAGGATAAAAACTTCGATGTGGTTATCGCGATCGATTCGCGTGGGTTTATCATAGGGGGAGTACTCGCTTTCGTTCTTGGAAAAGGATTTGTACCGATAAGAAAAAAGGACAAATTGCCGTCGGAAACCGAAAAACAGGAATATCAATTAGAATACGGAACAGACACGGTAGAGATTCATAAAGATGCCTTATCTAAAGGCCAGAAGGTGATCATCGTCGATGATCTACTTGCAACGGGCGGAACATCACTAGCTGCAGTTAAATTGGTCCAAAAATTGGGGGGGGAAATAGTTGAAGTTGCATTCATCGTGCATCTGCCAGATTTGGGCGGAGGAAAAAAATTAGAAAAGGAAGGAATCAACTACTATGCTCAAGTATCCTTTGAGGGAGATTGATTTATTGCGCATTATTTACAACAATGATTTTGTCTTACTTATGAATATTTAGGATTTTTGGTCTCTGTGTTCATTGTCAACAATAACAAATGTATGAATAGTAACAAAAAATATATAAAGAACGTTTTGATCGCTTTTCTTATCGGATTATTACTTCTGATAGTTTTTCGAAGAGTCCTCATTAAAAGACCAACTCCGGAAGCTCCTGCAAATACGAAGATGAAAGTTGCTACCTCCTTTTATCCTCTGTATTTTTTTACGAGTCAAATCGGGGGTGAGCAAGTGGAAATCGTCAATGTTACCCCTTCAGGTATAGAGCCGCATGATTATGAGCCTACTCCACAAAATATTATTGATATACGCTCATCAAAACTTTTCATATTTAATGGAAACGGTCTGGATCCGTGGGCAGATAAAATACAGGATGAGGTGAAAAGAAAAGGAGTCGTAACTATTAAGATGAGCGACCATGCTGTTTCCCCAGATGAGAACGACCCGCATTTTTGGCTAGACCCAATACTGGTGCAAAAACAAATAGATGCGATAACTGATGCTTTAATTAAAATTGATCCTCAAAATGAAGCGAAGTATAAAATAGACAGCAAAACTTTTAAAAATAGACTTACTAAACTTGATGAGGATTATAAGGAAGGTTTATTCTCTTGTAAGCTTCGAGAAATTATTGTTTCTCATAGAGCCTTTAATTATTTAGCAAAAAGATATAATCTTACGACATTCTATATATCAGGTTTATCTCCGGATGAAGAACCATCGCCGAATCGTATAGCTGAAATAGCCAATATTGCTCGTCAAAAAGGGATAGGATATATCTTCTTCGAAACATTAGTTAGTCCAAAGCTTTCAGAAACAGTCGCAAGCGAGATTGGTGCAAAGACACTGGTTCTAAATCCGATAGAGGGATTAACTGAAGAAGATATGAATTCAGGCAGAGATTACTTCATGCTTATGAAGCAGAATCTTGCTAATTTAAAGATGGCTTTATCATGCATATGAGAATACTTATTGAGATATCAAATTTAAGTTATAGTTATGGCGCAAACAAGATACTCGAGCATATCTCTTTTTCGGTTAGGGAGAGTGACTACATTGGTATTATTGGACCAAACGGCGGCGGAAAAACAACGCTTCTCAAAATACTTCTGGGACTCCTTAGGCCACAGGAAGGCACGGTGAAGATTTTCGATAAATCGACGGTAATCGGTTACGTGCCTCAACGCATTGCTCAGGAAAACATGTCTTTTCCTGCAACGGTATATGAAGTAGTCGAAAGCGGTCGAACTCCACAGATTAATCCTTTCGGAAGATTAAATAAACAGGATCATCTCGTAATCGAAGAGGCTTTGAAAGCTGCTCGCATAGAGCGTTTCAGAAATAAATTATTAAACGAGTTATCCGGTGGAGAACGACAAAGAGTGTATGTCGCGCGAGCGCTAACAAGTAAACCAAAGATTCTTATGCTTGATGAACCTTTTGTAGGTATTGACGTATCTGCTCAGGAAGATTTCTATGCTTTTTTGAGACAACTCAATGAAAAACAGAAGCTTACTATTCTCTTTGTTTCACACGATATAGACGTCATAAGTCAGGAAGTAAAAGAGATAGTATGTCTTAATAAAAGACTAGTCTGCTCCGGTTCTCCGAAGCAGATACAAGAGGAAAATATTATTGAAAAACTGTATGGTAAGAAAATTACACATATTCATCATCAACGATAAACTATGTTAGAGATATTTCAGTACGATTTTATGGTAAGAGCATTTATTGCCGGTATAATTGTTGGCATTATCGCTCCTTTAATCGGTATCTTCTTGGTTGTTCGTCGTTATTCCCTTATGGCGGACACACTCGCACATGTTTCACTGGTTGGAATAGCAGGTGGAATAATAATGAATATTAACCCGGTCGTAGGCGCATTAATGAGTTCTATAGCAGCAGCAATCGGAATGGAATACCTTCGGGAATCAAAAAAGGTATTCAGCGATTCAATACTGGCAATATTTTTATCAGGAAGTTTAGCTACAGCAATAATGTTAATAAGCCTAAACGGTGGCTTAAATGTAAATATTTTCGGGTATTTATTTGGAAGTATAACAACAGTATCATCGGGGGATCTATTTATTATCTCATTGTTTGGGTTTTTAGCTATTTTTATTGTTATCACGTTTTATAAAAGTTTTTTTCTTATTTCATATGATGAAGAGCTTGCAAAAGTGAGCGGCTTATCAGTAAAACAGCTTGGCATCGTACTCACCGTACTTGCAGCTATAACGGTATCTCTTGCAATGAGGGTCGTTGGAGTACTTCTAGTGGGAGCTCTTATGGTAATTCCTGTTATTGCGGCAATTCAATTCAAGAAAGGATTTTTCAAAACCACTCTTCTTGCTTTAGTTTGTTCTCTGCTTTCAGTAATAGGAGGATTGTTCATATCTTACTATCTTAACCTTCCAAGTGGAGGAAGTATCGTACTGGTTGCTCTTTTAATATTTTTTATAAGTTTGTTCGTAAATAAAAGTGTATAGTAATTTCAATAATCAGGGGTATGACCCAAAAACCAGTTTTGAGCGATTACCGCTCAAAACCTTTAGTTCCAGGAGTTCTTTGCTATTTTCTTAGCAATCTTTTCATGAAGTAGTAATGAGTTTCTGGTTTGCAACTTTCAAGCCAACCTTCTTGAGGGATGACTTCTGTCTTGCTAAATCCACTTTTCTCGTAAAAGCGAATTGCACGAGTATTACCCTTAGATACATCCAATATCAGTTGTGTTAGGCCCTGTATTTTTGCTTTCTTTTCCAGCTCGTCAAGCAATAGTTGCGCAATTCCTGTGCCTCTATATTGTTGACCAATGTAAAATCGTTTGATAAGACCATCGGTTTTGGTTAAAAAAATAATACCTGCAGTTCCTATTATCTTATTATCTTTCTTTACAAGCAAGAGTAATCCTTCCTGTGGAAGATGGAATAAAAGATGAGGTTGATCCATATGGTCAGACACTCGTTCTTTCCATCCCATTTCATCGAAAATTTCTCTAAAAAACGCTGTGACCGAAGTACTATCTTTTATTTCGTACGGTACGATTTCCATTATTGTAGATAAACCCAGTTGTCCTGATCGTCACGATTCATAAAGTATGGTCCCTTTTCTTTGTATTGACACGGATTCTGGTCTCTTTTCTCTTTGGAGATGAGAATATCTTGTTTTGAAGAGATCCCTTTTTTCTGATACTGGGCAAAAACTTCATCGTTCATATGGTTAAAAACAGAGTCTAAATCAGCAAATGGTGCGGTCCAGTTATCAATCCTTTTGGGAGGAAAACCGCTTTTTCCATAGATGATGTCAAAAGAGTTGCCTCTTTTTTCAGAAAGTGCAGCCCAACCAATGAGCTCTCCAGCCTTAACTTTATCCCCCAGCTTCAGATCGCCTCTTACATCTATATGTTGCACACTGAAGCTCCACACCCCAAAAGGAGGCATCAGAGCAAAGATCTTTTCGGAAGAGATCCAGATCTCTCCTTCCAGATTATCCTGTGGGTCAGAACGGATGTCTGCTACATACCCCTCATACGGAGAATAAATCTCAACGGTCTTGCTCTTATTATATTCAGGTTTCACCCAAAAATAATGCTTCATATTTCTTTTCCCTTCCCGCTCATCTTGAGGCACTGTCACATGACCGGTACAGCTTCTATATCGGGAGATCTTTTCTATCTTGTCAAGATTGGTGAAGTTGGCAACAATTTCAGGCGGAGGTTTACTCTGAGCAGCTTTCATACTCAGAAAAGCTGCCGATACTAAAATCAAGATTAGTATTCCAATTGCCAGTGTAATTTTCTTTATCACGATTTAAGTTAATAAAATCTCTTAAACATTGTCAAATAGTATTAATGTGGGAGCAGACCATTAACAAACCGAAGAATTCTTTACGATTTTCTTAGCAATCTTTTCATAATGTAATCCATAAATTGCCAACTCGACTGCTATTGGCAAAGACTTTATTCTGGTAAAGCACGTTTTAATAAGTAGCCACCAATATGATAGTCTTGCTTGTGACAAAACCCCGATCTTCCATAAACTTCTCACGAAGGCTTTGATGTCTGTTGGCGAAAGCTTTCCCTTAGTCTGCGGTTGACAATCTTTAAGAAGCGTATTAACTCGTTCATAATAATGTTTTGGCGAATAAATAAAATCAATAATTTTTTTGTACCCTTCAATTAATGTCTCCTTACCCATCTTCGGTACGAAATTTACGCTCCCGTCTGTATTTTCTCCAGTTACATCACTAATCAATCTTCCTTCCTTCTTTAATCTATGCCAAAGCCTCGTTTGAGGAATGGCATTGAGCATTCCAACCATTGCGGTAACGACGCCTGTTTGTTGAATAAACTTGATTTGGGTTTCAAAAACGTCTTTTGAATCATTATCAAATCCAACAATAAATCCACCCATGACTTGCATACCATTTTTGTGTATTGTTTTAATTGCAGCTGACAAATCTCTTACAACATTTTGAAGTTTTCCGCATTCTTTGAGACTTTCAACATTCGGGGTTTCTATACCCAAAAACACTTTGTTAAAGTTTGCCATTCTCATCATTGTCATAAGCTCACTATTTGAAGCGAGATTCGTGCTCGCTTCCGTCAAAAACTTAAACGGATAATTATGTTTTTTCTGCCACTCGATTAAAAAAGGCAGCATGATCTTGACGTTTCGTTGATTACCAATGAAATTATCATCGACTATAAAAACCGATCCTCTCCAACCAAAATCATACAGTGATTGCAGTTCACTCATTATTTGCTGAGGTGTTTTAGTACGGGGAATTCTCCCATTCAAAAAAACGATATCACAGAATTCGCAGTTAAAGGGACAGCCACGTGAATATTGAAGAGCCAAGGAAGCATAATCTTTCGTATCAATCAATGACCATAAAGGAATAGGAGTTTTGCTGATATCCGGACGTATCGTGGATTTATACACATGTTTTGTTTTACCATTTCTCAAGTCTTTAAGAAAACGGGGCAACGTTGTTTCTGCTTCATTAAGAACAAAGTGATCTACGCCTTTGAATTTTCGGTATTCGGAGACAAAAATAGGACCTCCGGCTACGATAATTTTACCGAATTTTTTACAGCGAGTAATAATCTCTTGCGCACTCTTTTTTTGAACAATCATAGCGCCGATAAAAATCATGTCAGCCCAAGCAATATGTTTGTCTGTTAATTCAGAAACGTTAGTGTCGACGAGCTTTTTCTTCCATTTTTTAGGAAGCATTGCTGCTACAGTCAATAACCCCAACGGTGGAAACGCTGCTTTTTTAGATATAAAATGCAAGACATGTTTAAAGCTCCAAAAAGTATCCGGATATTGGGGATAAACAAGAAGAATATTCATTTGTATAGAAGAACTATTGTGCAACAATTGTGCCTTTTTGACTCGGATTAAGATGATTGTGATATTTGTAAGTTCCTGGTTTATCAAAAGTCAAAGAAACTGACGCTCCATCCTGAACCTCACCAAGATTGAGTGACGGATAGACCAAGTGGGTTGGATGCACTGCTGAGTTAATGCTTGCTACCGATCCACTTTTGTTTATCCAAGTTACTTTAGTTCCTGCTTTAATCGAGAGAGTTTCTGGAGAAAAACCATCTATTGAAAGCGTAACTTTATTTTGAGATTCTTGTATTGCTTGAGTGGGAGAAGTATAGTTATAACCACCTTTTTTCGAAAAGAAGAAATAATAAACGGCCCCGTAGAGTATGGTACCTATAATAACGTAGATAATCACCCATTGCCAGAGTGGCTTCTTGCCATATCCAGCGCTTCCCTTTTTTGTTGTTTCTTCCACGTCATAATTATAACTTACTAATTAACGAAATCAACGAGTGTAGACGCGGGCGTTGGAAGTGAAGGCAGTTACTTGATTTTTCATTTTTCCTGGAAACACTTCTGCTCTTAGTTTTTGAGACTCAATCAACTGAACCAGCATTGTGCCAAGTACTCTAGTCTCATCGCTGACTTCAATCAACGGGTCTTCTGACTGATATCCTTTTTCCCGGCTTGTGTCTTTCAAAGCGACCAATTCGTATTTCACTAAACCATTAGAAATGTCAACATCCTTAAAATCAGGATTATCACCTTTTACCCCGTAAGGCGTCGATACCCCCAGACCAGCATCATGGCCGATAGACACCCGAAGTTGTTTTGGATCAATATAGTCGTATACCAACGCGAGATGCCCACTCCAATATGGACAAGGGAAGTTGCCGCATTGACGTGGTTGCACATTAAGATCTTTAAAGCCACCGGTACCTTCCTGAAACCAGTTTCCTACTATTTTTCCATCTATGTCAAAATCAATCTTTCCACCGCGCGGTGCTGCAGTTCTGGGATTTTTGGCGAGAAGCCGTGTTTTGAGCGGTTCTGAAAAGTAGTCAAATGGTGCCACCGAGTGCATCCGCCAGTTTTCTCCCCTATAACTCTCCGGCTTTAGATAACCTTTATTTGTGGCGGTTAAATCAACCGTAACCATACCTAGCAGCCCAAATGACCATGCAGTACCTATCTCTTGCCCTGCTCTTATTGGTATTCCAACCATGATGCTTTTTGGCTCACTAATGGTTGCGTCATTCAGCTCTTTCAGTTGTGAACTTTTCGCAAGGATTTCTGGACTAAACTCAGTCAAGTGCACAAACCCTGTAAAAAGATTACAAGAATGAACAAGATAGAAATGATAGTGACGCATGGTCTGGGGATACCCTGCGGGAGGAGTATAAGGATGGCGTTCAACCGTGATGAGCGTTGCATCTGCTGGCGCATATACCTTTACTGGTTTTGTAGTAGGGGAGGTATTGTAATCAATGCCGATATGATCTCCGGGAAGAATATGGCCCTGTTTTAGTTCTCCTATCGGTTCAATGAAGTTGATATCGCGAGGATCCATTGGCGAAGCAGTAAATACAACTTTCTTATTTTCACAAGAACTATCAGGTGGTCCCCACAGTGCCGGCCAGTCTGCTGAACTGTTACTATTATTCTGCCTTTGAGATAATGAATGTTCATCTGTCTGATTTTGAGGTAAAGGACGATCGCTCAACCGACTTACCTGAAATACCCAAAACATAAGCCCACCTAACAGTATCATTAGGAAAAAGACACCAAAGAAAGGCATGAATCTTGCGAAGGCTTTTTTTTGCAGTTCTTCCTGCGGGGCATCATTTACTTTTTCGTTCATACTACTATAGCTCACTTGAGAGATACTTACTTCTTCTCATCCCAAGGAGACATCAGTTGAAAGTAATTTCCATCGGGATCGGCAAAGGTCGCAATCCACATACCTTCCATTTTATATGGTTCTTTCACCACTTCTGCGCCGATCCCTTTTATTCGTTCGAACTCTTCCCTTACTTGTTCTGTTTCAAAGTTAAATATTACTCGTGCCGGATCCTTGGATTTTCCTTTCGTTTCCGAGTGCTCGCCAACCGAGAAAAAAGTATTCCCAACTTTCCAACCGTACCACGTTCCCTCCATCATATCGGCAGGTTTGCCAAAAACTTTTTCATAAAACTTCCCCAGCACTTGTGGCTGCATTGATCCTATCATGATGGAATTTAAATTTAACATATAATGATGATATTAGATTGACTTTAAAAGTCAATACATAATTGAGTATGAAATAAGTAAGAACCGATCATCAATGTTTACGTCCATAACTCTTCTGTTATTTCTTTACAAAATAGCACGAGTTTCGCAGTTGTCATTCTGATCGGCCAATGGCCGAGAAGAATCTCTCGCGAATGCGAGGCTGAAACAAGTTCAGAGATCCTTCGTCGCTTCACTCCTCAGGATGACAGGAAGTGCGAAACTCATGCTTAGAATACTACAAAATATTGTGGGCGAGGTGTTAAATAAAGAGGACTTTATTTACAGTACGCGCTTTTTTTGCCGTTTATTGAATCTGCTGCGGGGAGATTTTTGACTTTGGCGGCGTCTTGGGGGGATAGCAGATCGAACCAGCAGATTGCATAGGGTCTTGGGTTTTGAAACATATTTTTCCCTCTTAAATCATACACGCCAAAATCCACAAACACGTTATTGGTTTTTCTAAATCCAACGGCAGTGGCAACGACCTCACCCTGCTTTACCGTAATGTTTTGTTTACGCAGGTTTGACTGATGAACTCCTTTGCCTTCTTTCCACTCTTTTTCATCTATGATAGGTAGACTTTCTACCAGTTTTGCAAATTTGGGAGCAAGCGTTGCCAGATGATCAAAGCGATACACAATACCACAGGGGTTTACAAAATCGAATAAATACTGTATTTCGCCATCCTCTCTATAACCTTGGACATCCTGCAATATGCTATCAAGGGGAGTCACTACTTCTATTTCATCTGGTTTTGCATTATCAAAGCGGAATCCTCCGTGTGGCTTAAAATATCCGCTCCGCTCCTGACCCGGATACAGGATTGAGGTAACCTTATTCATATCAACAGGAGTTTTAAAAATTAATGGGTTCGGGCAGGGAGGTTGTCCAAATCCACCTTTTGAAATTAACCCGAATATAAAAATACTCAAGGCAACAAAAGCAATAATCCAAAACTTCTTCATAACTTCGTTCTAATATGTCAGTGTAATTGATCCACTCTGAGAAAAGCCCGGGATACTCGCTGTACCGCTTAAAGGCACTGTTTTTTGTTTTTGGAAGACATTCCCAGTAAAGCTCGCCGAAGCTGGTAGGAATATTCCACAACTCCCGTTCGCTTTTCCCCTTACTGCACCGCCGCCGCCTCCATTATATGTCCCGCTTATTTTACCGCTACAGTCTCCCTTGAAGGCGCCGCTTATTCTACCGCCTTCCAGTGGAATGGTAAGCGAAATCGTAACGCCGTAGCCTTTATATGAATAGCTTCCATTTGCCACGATGGTCGTCTTTCCTTCCTCAGAATTTTCAGGTTTCGACCCTAAACAGTCGGCAATGGAAACGTCTCCACAGTATTCGGTGAATTTTATAAATGCAATATCAAAACCGGCAATGGCGGTAATCAAAATCAAGACAATAATGAGGATAAAGGCCAAGGCAAAACCTCCTTGAGAAGAAAATTTAGGATTTTTCATTAAAAATTACAATCTGTACTAATTTTATGAAAACAGAAAGTTACGGAGAAGTCAAATCAACTAAGGTTTTATGGCAATTCGTTTTAGTGCGATATCTATCGCTCGTGGAACCATTTGAAATTCTAAAGAATGAACTCTTTCTGAGAGTGTTTCTAAAGTATCGTTTTCCTCTACAGGAACTTCTTCTCGTGTGATGACTGTTCCTGCATCAGTTTCTTCAACTAAATACTGCACTGTTGCTCCCGTCCATTTATATCCTTCCTTCCACGCTCTTTCTATTGGGCCCGGGTCGTACATGTTTCGCGAGCTGGGAATCATTTCTCCATTTGATAGTCTCACCATGCTGTCAGCAGGATTATCTCCCAATAGCCCAGGGTGCGTATTTATAATCTGCTCTGGCTCAAAACAACGGATAAATTCTTTCGGCATTACTCTATGCCAACCGGCTGAAATAACAAGATACTTACGAGAGCCAGATTGATCCAGCCAACCTTTAATGAGACTTCCACAACGCGTACCAAACTCCTCAAGTGTTTCTCCTTCGGAGAATCTTTGCGCCATTCTTCTTATAGGAATATTTCTTTCTGTGGCAAAAGTGAATGCCGGAGAATCTTTTTTGCCCGTTACCACAAGAGAAATATAAGCATCAGAATTCGCCTTCTGTGTGTATTGCCAGATGCACGGAAGTAATGTTCCGTCACGTACCATAACTACCAGGGGAATTCTCAATCGAGGTTCTCGTTCAGTGATTCTCTCTTTGATCACTGCTAAATTTTATATCATCTTCACCCTATGCTACAAGTCGCTGAGTTTTAGTCAACAATGTTAGATAATGTAAGAGGGGTAAATTTTTGGTAAAATATACACGCACATTGATATTTTCCCCTGTATAGCTTATGGTACCCCGCCACGCAAGCCTGAGCTTCGGGAGTCTTGCGAAGGCGTTGCGGGCGCGGGAGCAGGAAGCACACAATGTTTTACACATATGTTTTGAAAAGTAAAGTTGACGGTAAATTATATATAGGTTTTACTGAAGATTTGAAGAAACGCTTATACGAACATAATGATGGTTTGGTGGCTGCAACTAAACTTAGGAGACCACTGATGTTATTATATTATGAAGCTTGTCTATTAAAAGAGAAGGCTTTAAAAAGAGAAAAATATTTTAAGACAGGATTTGGGAGAAGATTTTTGAAGGAACGTATATAATTCGTTGATTCCCCTGTAGCTCAACGGTAGAGCAGGAAGCTGTGTTAGCAGCTCCCGATAGAAATATCGGGATGAACAGTGGGTGAATTCAGGGAACGTCTCGTCATGGCGGGATAACCCTGAGCCAAGTTCCGACGTATCGTCGGAGAAGGTGCAGAGACTAGGTGAGTACACCCTTTGAGCGCCCACCACCTAAACTGTAAAAAGTATGGTGAAGAGATAGTCCAGATAAGTAACTTCAAGGTTCCTGGTTCGAATCCAGGCGGGGGAGCCATAGAATATGATACGCTTGGGATCCTAGAGGAAGGGGGGCGGAAGCTGGTAAAATCCCTTAGCGGGTGATAGTATAACGGTACATGAAGAGCGATATGCTAATGAAAATGAGTTCGCGATTTTTCCACATATTGCTCGTTGTGGTTTTTGTGGTTGGTGTATTGAAATTCCAACATATTAACAACGGGCTTGTTCGAGCTGAGCCCGCCTGCGGTGAAGATGCGTTTCGAACTTGCATGGAAGGGAAAACTTCCGAAGTCAATGCCTGCGGCCAGAGTTGTCCGCAGAAGGTAAAACCCTGCTTGCCAGGCGATCCTCCGGGAGCCACCTGCTATGGCTATGACGAGAGTTG
>CAZAJT010000021.1:0-16111 GCA_964485585.1 uncultured Gammaproteobacteria bacterium | reverse complement strand
GATCAAACAAAGCTGCGACTGATGGAGCTTTCCTCTATCATGACAGACGATCCGGTTACCCTCACTGTTTCGCCCTATGATCCGTCAACGCTCTCCGATATTGAGCGTGCCATATTAAAATCTCCACTTGGCCTTAATCCTCAATTGCAGGGAAACCGTATCGTGGTGCGACTTCCTCCTCTTTCGCAGGAACAAAGAACAAAACTTATGAGAGTGGTAAACGATATGATAGAAGAAAAGAAAAATACAATACGAAATCACCGGGATGAGATACGGAGAAAAATCAAGCATTTGATAGAAAAGAAAGAGATTACCGAAGATCAAAAATACCGGATGGAAAAAGACATCGATGAAATTACTCAAACCACCATGACAACAATACAAACAATACGAGAGAATAAAGAGAGAGAGATCGTGGAGACTTAGGGCTCCTTAACCATTAACGCTATATAGTATGAATATACTTGTCTTTTTTATCATTCTTATCATTCTTGTCCTCATTCATGAATTTGGCCATTTCATTGCTGCGAAAAAAAGTGGAGTCAGGGTAGATGAATTCGGATTTGGCTTTCCACCGAGACTATTTGGCATAAAGATTGGCGAAACAATATACAGCATCAACCTTATTCCTTTGGGAGGGTTCGTGAAATTATACGGTGAAGAGTATAAGCAGCTACCTGGAACAACTGCCATCACCGATAAGAATCGTGCATTTGCTTATAAAAAACCTCGGCAGAAAGCGGTAATTATAGTCTCAGGAGTAATAATGAATTTTATCTTGGGATGGGCGCTCTTTTCGTTTCTCCTCACCCAAGGCGTACTCACACCGACAGGGAAAGTGACCATTGAGCGGGTACAACCAAATTCTCCAGCGGGAGCAGCAGGACTGAGTAAGAGTGACGTTTTAGTTCTAATTAAAAAAGACGGTAAGGAATACATGCTCAAATCATCCCAGGATTTAGTAACCCTGACAAAAAAATTTGCTGATGAACCGATCGTTCTTGTTGTGGTGAGCGGAAAAATAAAAAAGGAGGTAACGCTCACCCCTCGGAAAAAACCACCAGCTGGTCAAGGACCACTGGGTATTGCTATCACCTCCTCATTTGTTGAAAAAAGATATCCATGGTATCAGGCACCCTACTACGGTTTGATTGAAGCGTTTAATATCACAAAACACATTGTGACAGAACTTACCAAGACACTGTTTCAACTTACCACACTGCAAAAGCCAAACGTTGAGGTGACTGGGCCTGTGGGAATTGCTCGTTTTACTGGTGAAGCGATGAAATTTGGAAAAAATGCGGTGCTTGAACTTATGGCTCTTCTCTCTTTGAATCTTGCTGTTATTAACATTTTTCCGTTTCCTGCGCTTGATGGTGGCCGCCTCGTATTTGTGTTCTATGAATGGACTACAAAAAAAAGAGTCAATGAAAAACTTGAGAATATGTTAAACCTATTCGGATTCGTACTTCTTATAACTCTTGCAGCAGTCATCACCGTAAATGATATAATGAAACTTTATAAATAAGGTTGAATTAGTGTGAATTAGTTAAGCTGGTTTAATTAGTTGAAATGGTTGAACCAGTTTAACGATTTTAACCGATTTCACTAAATGAAATGAGCTATAAAAGCATAACCATCTCTGGGAAAATTGCCGTTGGCACATCTACATTGGCAAGGAATCTGCAACAGATCCTTGGTTGGAGATATGTTAATGCGGGAGATATACAGAGACAGTATGATCGGGAACATAACATACAGGAAAATGAACGGGGCGCCCTCGTTCGTCCTGACGATCATGAGCAGGAAATAGACGCTATGACAAAGCAGATGTTACAATCTGAAATAAATATCATTTATGAAGCATGGCTTGCGGGATTCATGACGCAAGGTATTGAGGGAGTATTAAAAGTATTGGTAATCTGTTCCAACGATGCGGTGCGCATTGATCGAGTGGTGAATAGAGACAATATGACGATCGATGAGGCAAAACGATTCTTAAAACAGCGGGAAGAAGAAAATACTGTTAAGTGGAAAAAACTTTACGGAGATCATGATTTCTGGGATCCGCACTATTACGATCTCGCAATCGACACATACGGCTCAGGACCCATGGAAACAGTCGGGAAAGTGCTTGACAAATTGGGATATCGGGGCAACATGAGTTGATTGAATTGCTCGATTGCTTTAAATGCAATTGAACAGTTGGACTATTGATCAATGGAACAATAGACATATGAAGTATTCACAGCTTTTTGGTAAAACAATTCGTGATGTCCCAAGAGATGCTACTTTACTATCTCATAAACTGCTTTATCAGGGAGGTTTTATACGAGAAAGTACTGCCGGCCGCTACTATCTCCTACCTCTCGGTATAAAGGTGCATCAAAAACTCCAACAGGTAATTAAAGAAGAAATGGACAAAGCAGGTGCGCAGGAGATAATAGCTCCCATTCTTCATCCCATCGAATTATGGAAGGAAACGAATCGCACACAATCGGTCGCGTTCGAGCTTATGAGTATAAAAGATCGCAGTGAAATGGAATTTGTGCTTGGCGGTACTGCTGAAGAGATGCTGGTTGACTTAGTACGAAAATTCCAGATCAGTTATAAAGATCTTCCGTTCAATCTGTATCAATTTTCAACAAAATTTCGGGATGAAAAGAGGGCGCGAGGAGGATTGTTGAGACTGAGGGAGTTTGTTATGAAAGATGCGTACTCGTTCCATGAAACAGAAGAAGATTTTAAGAAAGAATACAAAAACATGTGGAATACGTATGACAGAATTTTTAGGCGATTAGGACTCGCTACTATTGTTGTCGAATCGGATAATGGATACATTGGTGGTGAATACTGTCATGAATTTGTTGTCGAAAGTGACGTTGGTGAAAGCAAGTTTCTCACAACCGAGGATAATAGTTATGCCGCCCATGAAGATGTCGCTGTTTTTCAGTTTAAAGAATTACATGAAGAGGAAACGGAAAAACCAAGGCAGGATCTCGAAGGAAAAGGAATCATTGGAGTTGAGGAGCTTGCAAAATTTCTCAATATCCCGATCGAGAAAACGACGAAAACGATATTGTTCGAAGATGAAAATGGTAATGTTATTGCCGCTGCTGTTCGAGGAGGATACGATATTAACGAAGTGAAACTCATGCATGCAGCTAAGGTTTATCATTTGCAACTTGCGTCTGCTGATACGGTGCAAAGAGTCACCGGTGCGCAAGTCGGCTATGCCGGACTCATTAATTTACCAGAAAATGTGAGAGTCTTCATGGATGAGTCAATGCGGGGAAGAAAAAACTTTGAGATGGGTGCGAATCGAACGAATTACCATTCAATAAACATTAACTTCGGCAGAGATCTACCCGAACCAGAACGATACTACGACATAAAACTAGCAAAAGGCTGCTATACTGGCGTAAATGGAAAGACGCTCATTGAAAAACGAGGGATAGAGGTCGGCAACATTTTTCAACTGGGGTTCCATTACTCATCAAAAATGAGAGACGCTGAGTTTGTCGACCAGAAAGGGAATCGGAAACCTTACTATATGGGCTGCTACGGCATCGGACTAGCACGCACTATGGCCACCATTGTTGAAAAATACCATGATGAGAAAGGTATCATTTGGCCGGAAATAGTTGCGCCGTTTCAAGCACATCTTGTCGGTATTGAATTACAGGATGCTGTGGTCAGAAAAAATGCTGAGAGTGTGTATGGTGAACTGCAAAAGAATGGTATTGAGGTATTATTTGACGATAGAGATGATGTTACCGCTGGAGTAAAGTTTGCAGACGCCGATCTTATCGGTATTCCTGTGCGACTCGTTGTATCAAAAAAGACAGGAGGAAAGATAGAGTTCAAGAGAAGATCGTCAAATGAAACTCAATTACTAACTCTTCAGGAAGCTATCAATAATCTTAAATTTCAAAACGCAAATCGTAAATCTGCAACTCAAATCTAAAATCTAGTTTTTAGATTTACGATGTAGATTTGAGATTTCAGATTTGAGTTTTGAGATTCTATATGAAAACAATTGTTACTCACATCCACCCCGACCTTGACGCAATAACCAGTATCTGGTTGATTAAGCGATTTCTTCCTGACTGGCAAGACGCGGATATCGCATTCGTTTCAGCTGGCGCAACCTATAAGAATCTCCCTCCTGACGGTGACCCTGACATCATTCATGTGGATACCGGCCTTGGAAAATTTGATCACCACCAGACTGATGAATATACCTCTGCTACTAAGCGGGTGTTCACTTATCTGGGCGATAAACACTCCATTACCGATCCTTCTATCGAAGCATTGGAACATATCGTACAGCAAGTGACAGAAATTGATCACTTCGCGGAAGCAAACTACCCGGAACCGACGCATGACCGATATGACTTCATGCTTACGCAACTTATTGAAGGTCTTCACAATCTTATGAAGGATAACACGAGTGTTGTAAACTATGTACTTACTCTGCTTGATGCGCTCTTGATTTTATTTGAAAATAAAACGAAGGCAGAGCATGAGATTAAGACAGGGTTCGTGTTTGAGAGCAAATGGGGTAAAACACTTGCGATTGAGACAAAAAATGAAGAGGTTATGAAGCTCGCACTAAAAATCGGGTACGGTATGGTGATCCGAAAAGATCCGGAAAAAGGGAACATTCGTATAAAAACATTGCCTAAAAAAGAAATGGACATTACGCCAATCTATAAAATCATGCAAAAACTCGATCCCCAGGCCACGTGGTTTCTCCACGCATCAAAGAATATTCTTCTGAACGGTTCCTCGAAAGGACCCACTATGATACCCAGCGTGCTCCCTCTCAAAAAAGTAATTGAAATAGTCAGGGGAATTTAATAGAATAGGAGAGTTTATGAGATCCAGCCGATAGGCGATAGCCAGTAGCAGAAGGAGGGAGGTTTCATCATATGGTAGTAATCACAAGAAAAAAGGGAGAGTCGAAAGACGCTATGTTTCGTAAATTTACCAAAACCTTTATTGAGGAAAATATTGTTGATGATGTTCGCAAACGATTATTTTACAAAAAACCTTCACTAGCGCGGAAAGAAAAAGAGAAAGAACGCATACAAAAAAGAGTAAGAAGGTAATGATATGATTACAATCACCGCTCCCTCTCGTTATAAACTTAACAAGAAACTGTTGAAAGAAAAGGCGCAGACATATTTGCATGGATACGAAGTGCTTGATAGTGCAAATTTAAACATTATTTTCACCGGAAAACGTAAAATGTTTGCGCTATCATCACAATATAAGCACGAGCACGTTGCGCTGCCGGTGCTCACCTTTCCTTATAATCCGACTCAAACAGAGAGTTTGTTAGGAGAAATTTTTATCTGTTATCCGCAAGCGATACTCCTTGCTGCCGAGCGACAAAAGAAGGTTGATGTTATGATAGTAAAGCTTATTGAGCATGGGATTGACAATCTGTTTAAATAGTTAAAGCAGAACAATACTATGTATTATTTAAAGTATCGTCCGAAAACAATCGGAGAACTTGATAACGCGCAGGTCAAAGAGAAGATAAAAAATATTCTTGAGTCAAAGGATCTGCCTCATGCATTTTTATTCGTAGGTCAAAAAGGTACTGGAAAGACTTCCACTGCCCGTATCGTTGCAAAATCGGTCAACTGTCTTGGGAATGTATTTTCCTCGAAGGGAACATCAGTTGAACCTTGTAATAAGTGCAGTAACTGTCTGGCGATAGAAACAGCGTCTTCACCGGATGTGGTAGAGCTTGACGCTGCATCCAATCGCGGCATCGATGAAGTGCGTTCCCTCATCCGTGAGTCATCGTTTTCTCCTATGACTTCACGATTTCGGGTATACATCATTGATGAAGCACACATGATTACCCATGATGCATTCAACGCCCTCCTCAAAACGCTTGAGGAACCACCAGCGTCTGTATTATTTATCCTTGCGACAACAAATCAGGAAAAAGTACCAAAAACAATAAGCTCCCGATGCATTATTCTCAATTTTGGAAAAGCAAAAAAAAGTGACATTCTCCAAATGTTGCAGCGTATTTTGGAAAAAGAAAAAGTGACCGCAACAGAGGAAGTACTACAAATTATCGCAGCACACAGTGAGAAATCATTTCGGGACGCCGCAAAACTACTGGAAGAGCTGGTGATTCAGAACAAACTGACTTCTGATTCAGCACGAGAGTATCTTGGGGTGAGAGCGCAGGAAAGCTTGATACAAATATTGCAAGAGAAGGAAATGCGCCACGCACTCGCATGGATTGAAGAATTTTCTAATACGGGAGGTAGTTTTAAGAATCTTTTAGAGGAGATGCTTGAGGAATTGCGCTATGCACTGCTTATTAAAAACGAGGTGATGCTACCAGAAGATGTCCGCTACTCATTTTCCATACAAGACATATCGCTCCTGATGAAACTCTTTACTGAAGCGTACAATGGTTTGAGACTTGCACCCATCGAATCAATTCCCCTTGAGATAGCAGTGGTAGAGTTTTATAATAAAAAGTAACTATTACCAATTATTATCCAATAATGGATCTATTGAAATTACAACAGCAAGCACAAAAGCTTCAGGAAGCGCTGCAAAAAGAACAAATCGTGGTTGAAAAAAATGGAGTAAAAGTAACAATGCGAGGTGATCAGCAGGTTCGGGAGATTGAGGTTGACGGCATCATTGAAAATCGTATTGCTGATGCTTTTCACGAGGCAGTACAGCAAACACAAGAACTGGCAGCAAAGAAGCTGATTGAGTTATCACAACAAAGCAAGTAATTATTATGTTAAAATTATTCTCCGGTACTGCACATCCTCACCTAACGTCTGAAATTGTAAAACTCCTTAATCTACCTATTTCACAATCAGAAGTCGTTCGATTTGGTAATTCCGAAGTGAAGGTAACAATACAAGATGATGTACGCAACGATATATGCGTTGTAGTGCAGCCAACTTCCAATCCAACCGATACTCACTTCATGGAGCTTTGCTTTTTCTGCGACGCATTACGAAGACAAGAAGCAAAAAAGGTTGTGGGAGTCATTCCCTATTTCGGCTACGCAAAACAGAATATTCAACATAGAAATGGTGAGTGTGTATCGGTAAACGTAATTATACGAATGCTCGAGTCTATTGGCTTTCACAAGATCTACACCTTTGACCTCCATGATGAAGCTACCGGTGGAGTATTTACGATTCCCTTTAAAAATATTACGGCATTTCCTTATTTAGCGAAGTCAGTCAAAGCCTACTTCCAGAAAAATAACATTGATATGAAGAATGTTGCACTTGTGTCACCTGATCAGGGAGCCCTAGAAAAAGTGAGAATATTCGGTACTGCTTTCTTTGGTACGAGTAGCTTCGAGGAAGTTGTCATTGAGAAGAAACGTGATCAAAATATCGCACATAAAGCAAAACCGTTGGGGCTCTATGGTGACGTAGAGGGAAAAATAGCAATCATTGTAGACGATATGGTAGTTTCGGGAAGCACATTGCTTCCCGCTGTTGATTTATGTTTGGAACGGGGAGCAGTGCAAGTGTACACAGCAGCAATACATCACGATTTTACAGAAAATGCAGCCAGTCTCCTACAAAGTTCTCATCTTGAAAAATTCTTCACTACAAATACGATTGTGCTCAAGCCTGAGAATAAATTTAACAAACTCCATGAAATCTCTATTGCCTCCGTCATTGCCGACGAACTGAAGTATTTCAAAAACTATTGATCCGTCGCCCCGCAACCTACGAGGTTGCGGATAGGCCGTTGTAACAGTCTACAAAACCTAAGTTTGACAACATTTTGAATACCGTGTATCCTATGGGGGAGGATAGGATATGTTACAAAGTTATAAGAAAAATCTACTCCACCGACTGAAGATTGCTCGTGGTCACTTCGATAAAGTCATCGCCATGATCGAACATGACGAGTACTGCCTTGATATAACCCAGCAAACGTATGCTATTCAAAGCGCACTAAGAAAGATCGATGAACTCTTACTCGAACATCATCTTAAAACCTGCGTCCGTAACGCAATCGTTGACGATAAGGATGTTGACGGAAAAGTAAAAGAAGTTATTGAAGTTTTTAAGCGGAAATAGCGAATATGGGAAGCAAAAGTTTTGTAATCGGAACTATTATTTTTTCTCTCATTATTCTTATTGCGGCATTCTTTCTATTTTCAGGAAGTGCTGAACAACCAGTAAGAATAACGTCATATGCTACGTCTGATGCAGAAAGACCACAAGTTGCTGCTTCAAAAACAAAAGCAGATCTTGGCACCATGAAAGTATCGGATCAAAAATCAGCGGAATTCATCATAAAAAACACCGGTAAGAAACCACTACAGCTCTCAAACATTACCACAAGCTGTGGATGTACGGTAGCACAGGTTATTTATCGAGGACGCGAAAGTCAGGAGTTTGGCATGCATACGAAAAGTGGTTATGTAGCCGAAATAGCACCGCAAACAGAAGCAAAAATTAGAGTAACCTACCGACCCTATGTCATGCCGGTATACGGACCGATAGAACGGGAGGCATACATCTCAACGAATGATCCAAACTCCTCAAAACTTGTGTTTATAGTTGCAGCAAAAGTACAATAATGGAATCGGGTCTTTTGTTTGGCGTATCGCTCACTGCCTCATTTCTTGCTGGGGTATTGGCATTATTTGCTCCCTGCTGTATCACATTTCTTTTTCCTTCATACCTCGGGACAATTTTCAAGGAAAGCTCTAAAGTAATGTACTTTACTCTTCTTTTCGCGCTTGGTCTCGCTTCAATACTGATTCCTATCGCGCTGGGGTTTCGTTTCTTTATTTTTTTCTTTGACCAATATCATACTCAACTATACTATCTAGGCGGGCTTGTTCTTATCATCATGGGATTATTTACACTCAAACCATTCTTTCATTTCCCTCAACTATTTCAGGTCCAACCGCATATTGGGAAAAAGATTACGAGCAGCTCGGCGCTTGGACTGGGAGTAATGTCAGGACTCACTTCATCTTGCTGTGCACCAGTGTTATTTGCCGCTGTTACGCTAACTAGCCTGACGCCAACGCTAGTACAGGCATTGTTTGTTTCCTTCGCATATGTGCTGGGAATTGTATTTCCCTTATTTCTTCTCTCGATGTTTCATCAGAAACTAACCGGCAGATTATCGGGAAAAAACAGACAGAAAATGTATCAAATACTGCAAATAGCGGGCGCTGGCATTTTTATTTTATCAGGATTCGTTATTATAGTTTTGAACGCTCTCAATAAAATCCAGATGTATCAAATGGAGGGATATAGCAGAAGCATGCGTCTCTTTATCTATGGCCTTGCAAAATACACGCAAACTCCTCTTGTAGATATCGCCATATTTGCTTTCTTGGTATTTATATTTTATAAATTGCTCAAAAAACATTCATGAAAAAACTTAAACGCTTTCTAAAGAGAAATCACAAGCAGTATGGGGCGACTCTACTATTTTACAGTTTTCTCCTCAATATTTTTCTTATCGGGTCAATAGTAATCCGCTCAGAACGATTTCAAACGAAAAAAACAGCTACTGTTAAGAGTGCTGAGACAGATAAGATCTTTAATGAAATTAATCCCAAAAAGGGGTATGAAATCGATGTTGCTTATGGAAATCTTGGACCAAAGATGATCGAATCGGGAGTTATTGATCTGCAAAAATTCAAAGAGACGTATGAAAAAAACGGGCAGCCGTTGACACCGGAACAGCTCGATATCCTAACAAAAGGATCAAAGAAGAAAATAAAAATTACAAGGGAAAATTCTTATTTCTTACTAAATTTCTTTTGGGCGCTTGGTTTGGCAGATCGTTCAAAAATACTCACAGAAGGAACAATAACAAAGTATGGGGAGAATCAAATCGGTGGTTTTGCTTCAACCGGCGGATGGACACTGGCGAGAGGAAACCCGATGGATTATTATGCGAAGGAAGATATTATTCCGTTGACTCCCCAACAGGAACAGCTCGTTGAAACAGTTGCGTCAAATGCATATCGCCCCTGTTGTGATAATGCAACGTCATTTCCTGATTGTAATCACGGCATGGCTCTGCTGGGCGTTTTGCAACTCATGGCGCAGGGGGGAGCAACAGAAAAAGAATTGTATGAGGGCGCAAAATATTTTAATGCATTTTTCTTCCCGGGTAATTACTATGATCTCGCTCTTTACTTCAAAAACAAGGAGAAAAAAGATTTTTCAAAGGTAGACGGGAAAATAGCAGTAAGTAAAGAATATTCCTCAGCGACCGGTTGGCAGAGTGTGAAAAAGTGGCTGAGTGATAACAGTATTATCGAATCATCACCGAAACAAGGTGGATCATGTGGAGTATGATGAAGAAATATTTCAATATCGTAGCGACACCCTAACATTTACCGAACCTTTGCAGAAGACCTCTTCTGTTACACTTATATTCAAGGATATTGCGACTGTTTCCGAGAGAATGTTTCGATGGAAATTAGAATAGCCGAGGAAATATTCTTCGCGAGTTCTTTGTTAAAAACAGGACGACTTCGTCAAATTCCTTCTCCTGACCATCGTTGGAAGTAGTTATCACTTTCGCAAACTCGTACAGAGTATTTTGTTGCGCGGTCAGTTCATATCCATTCTTTAGCAGAAACACGCCGGTTGCGACAATAGAGATTCTTTTGTTTCCGTTATTAAAGGGGTGCAGCTTATTAATAAAGTAAAGGTAACAGGCTCCTTTTCGCAGTGTACCCTTATAAAGGTCTTTTCCGTCGAAGGTGCGCTGTGGAATGCTCAAAACGCTATCAAGTTTATCAAAATAACTCTGCTTGTATATCGGAGGGGGATCGTTAAACTGATTGAAGAAATTTTCAAGTTCGTTGCATATAATTTCAATTTCATCCAATGAAAGATACTGAAATTTCCCCATGTTATTCGTATGAAAGACGACGAAGTGTTTCCTCGTATTTTTTTATGATATGTTTTGTATACTCTCTGGTTTTGTAGAGTGTCAAAGCCTTTTTCACATTACCGACAATGTTTGAAATCGTAATTAATATTTTCATAGTGACAGTTTATTATACACTATCGAGAATTGTCAATATGAATTTGGGAGTTGATACCAGAAGATGTTGTGTGTTGAGCATCTTTGATCTCAACTCCCATGGATCACACGGAAAGCGCAAATCCCGAGAAAAGCATCGTGCAGTAGCTTGTCCACAAGACAATTATTTGCTTCTCGGTCATTGCGCGCCGGTTGTATGAAGGCGACTTCACTGCCTGTCGTTGCTTCAACACGAGGTAAACGAACACTGCCGGTACAATCAAGGCAAGGTGTCGCCCATTCAGTAGCAGCACAAAACTGCAGATACCTGCCAGAATCAGAGTCCCCATTGTTATCATCTGCCGATCTACAACATCCATTGACTCAAGCAGTGACCGAAAGAACCAACCGCCATCGGTATAGTCGCGAATCGGCAGCAGATTAAACCAAACGAGCGCAGCATTCAGCTCAACAACATAATCACCCGCCGTGCTTCCGGTAGCCCTCATGAAAAGTCCGATGACGATGAGTACGCAGTTCACTATTGGTCCGGCAAGCACTATCAGAGAGATCTTGAAGTGGCTGTAGCGATTGAGATTTTTCTTAAAGACCGTGGCCGCGCCGAGAAAGGGAACAATGATTATCCTTGCAGGGATGTTATAGGCGGCAAACACACCGTAGTGTCCAATCTCATGCAAAAACACACTTACCACAAGGGTAATGAGTATAGTTATCGCATCTGGATGAAACAGAAGTATAACCAACGACACAAACGTAATCACTCTGAAGATCCGATCGAGCACGCTGATACCCACCGCAATCCCCCTTACAATAGATTTTGATTATTTGAACAGGGACACCTGCTTCGTTGTGTAAAAGAGCGCGATAAGTATAGCATATCGCACCGTTAAAACTCATTTCTGTTCTCCATTGCCTTACGCAGTGTCATGTAGTCGGCGTATTCAAGATTTGCTCCCATAGGAAGACCATATCCTAGTCTGCTAACTTGAAATGTCTTTCCCTCCTCCTTTTTAAATTCATTGAGTTTATTGCGGATAAACATTGCGCTTGCCTCACCTTCCATATCTGGATTTGTTGCAAGAATAATTTCTTTAATATAATCCATCTTTTTTAACCGTGAGAGTAATTGATGGATAAAGATGTCATCCGGCCCAATGTGATTTAACGGATCAATTCGACCATGCAGAACATGATATGCGCCTTCATAGATATTTCCGGTTTCAAACGATAGTAGATCGATAACATCTTCAACTACTGTAATAGTCGTCTGGTCACGTTTTATATCCTCGCAGATATTGCATAATTCTTCTTCGGTTAAGTTGTAACAGCGTTTGCAGAATTTTGTTTTTGATTTTAAACCGCTCAAATAATGAGCAAATTCCTTAAGATCTGGTTCGGGAAGACGAAGGAGATAAAATGCGAGACGGCTTGCAGTCTTCTCTCCAATTCCCGGTAATCGTTCTAAAAATAATGCAATCTTTTTCAAGCTCGACGGCAACCCATTCATGAAATGAATTATACTTGAATAACATCTATCATCACGAGCGGTTCTCGGCCGGTTTCTTCCTCGAAGAAAAGTTCAAGTATTCCGGTTACCTCTTTTCGAAGCGAAGTAATATCTATTATTCTCTCTCCTCTTGGCTTGAGCGATTTCTCAATGAGCCGGATTGCATCCTCAAACAATTTATCTTCTCCCTTTTCAAATATAAATCCGCGCGATATCAGCTTTGGCCGCATGATCAATTTACCCTGGGTATCCACAATGATAATTCCTACTACCATGCCCTCCTCGGAGAGAGTCTTTCTATCACGCAGTACCATGGTTCCTACATCGCCGACACCATATGCATCAACGTAGATATTTTTAGTTTCGACTTTATCACCAGAATAGGCATTATTTTTGGTAAACCAGATTGTTTCGCCCTCATCAAGACGATAAACGCTTTCTTTTGGATAACCCAATTCTGACATAAGTTTCTGATACTGTAATTGATGCCGCACCGTACCTCCGATCGGGATAAAATACTTCGGATTGGTAAACCGTGCAAGGAATTTCAAGTCTTCCTGATTACCATGTCCGGATGCATGCAGTTGATCATGAATGTCAGAATAAATGACGCTCGCTCCTTTCAATGAAAGCTCTTCAATCAGTGCATATACCTCATTTTCATTTCCGGGAATAGGATCAGAAGAAAAAATTATGGTGTCTCCCCCTTTTACTTTTACATTCTTGTTCTGATTGTTTGCTAATTTTGAAAGAGCTGAACCATATTGTCCCTGCGATCCGGCCACGATAAGACACACCTTATTTGGCGGTAATCGAGGTACATCTTCTTCCTTGGCAATAAGGGAAGAGGGAATAGGTAAATAGCCGATCTCCGCTGAAAGTTTGGTATTTTCTCTCATAGAGCGGCCGAGAAATATTATTTTCCGGTTGAATTTAATTGCCGCCTCTACACACTGTCTGATTCGTGAAATATTAGATGAAAAGGTAGTCATGATAAACTTACCTTTGGTCTTTCGCATCTCATCTTCAAATGACTGGCCAACAATAGCTTCCGAGAGAGTAAGTCCTTCCCGCTCGGATCCTAATGCGTCTGAAAATAAACAAAGAATTCCTTCGTTACCCGCTTTCGTAATCTGGTAAAAATCAGGAGCTCTCTCATAAGGAGGGGTTAGATCAAGTTTGAAATCAGGACCATGGTAAAAAGTACCAACTGGAGATTTAATTACAATATGTGCAGTGTCAGGAATTGAGTGAGTAACATGTATGAACTGCGCAGTAAATACACCTAATTGATAAGTTTTGCTGTACTGAATCTCTGCAATATCTATAGTCTGTTTGAATTCTTTGAATTTATTTTCGACCAGTGCTTTCGTCAACTTACTGGCATAAACCGGTGGCGATCCTAAATCGCGGTAGTGAAAGGGAAGTGCAGAAATGTGATCTTCATGACCATGAGACAAGAGGATGGCCCGTATTTTATCTATTTTGTCTTTGAGATAGGTAATATCCGGTATAACAAAATCTACACCGAGTTCTTTTTCGTGAGGAAATCCAATACCGCAGTCAACAACGAGAATATCCTTGAGTTTATCATCCTCGTAAAGCTCGTATAAATACATGTTCTTGGTAACGCCAATGATGCCACCAAGGGGCACAAATCTTACTTTATATGGATCCATGGTTTTTATTATATCAGACGGATTTGTACAGATTGCTAGCAGATTTTCACATTATCCCTTGACCTTTTGATATAGTTTTACCCGTATTGTACTATTGACTGCCGATTGAGAAGTCCTATACTGATCAGTAGAGAAATGTTATAGGGTAACAGCTTACCGAATAATATTTCAGATGCTTTGTCGCACCTTAACAATGTGCGGAAAGTAATACCTCTTTTATTCCCTATTTTCCCCGAAAGGAGGTCGCTCAATGTACGAACGAGACATTGTCAGCGGATTTTCAGGTCTCATCATTGGCTTCATCATCTCAGTAGCTTCGCGACTGGAATTTCCGTGGTCGGTCGTTGCCGTCCTACTAACCGGTTTCATGACTGGAATCGTTTCGGCGATTCTCCCTCATGAGCGGACAGAGTCCTCGCCTCATCGTCAGCACCCGTACGTTTATCGTAGCCGTGGGTTCTGACATGAATCGTAACAAAGGAGGTGATGCAATCATCACTGAATAACAAACAGAATAAGCAAACCTCGCGTCAAGGAGACGTCGATGCATCAACATCATACGATCGAGGTCCCGCAGGGCAACATGACACTGTTCCACCTCACGGAATTGCTACGGGGCGTGCAACCGGCTGGTGGATTTATCATCCTCGGGGAGGTAAATCCACAAAGTGATGCAGTCGAACTCGATTTTCCCGGAGCGACCACGGATCAGGTAGACCAGATCGGGAAGATCCTGAATGCTGAGATACACTAAGTGATCTTTCCGCACAGCCAGGCGTCGGGTTCGAATTGTTTATGATGGAGAACTGCCCTCTTGCAGTTTCATATGCCTTATCCTCAGGCTACCCCATCCATCCTCTAAACATTTCAACCCGACGCAACTCTTTTTTCAACGTCATTGCTCAGAACTCAGAACGCATAACTCATAACGAATCCACGCTGTTATAATATCTGTATGAATCTCACCTCAGAAAAAATCCGTGAAGTGCTTCAGGATGTAAACGACCCCGAATTAAATATTTCTATAGTTGATCTTGGATTAATATATGATGTTGAAGTGAAGAATAATAATAAGGTTAAAATTACCATGACGTTGACGACAATTGGTTGCCCTTTATTTTCTCTCATTGAAGCAGAAGTAAGAAATAAGCTACAATCATTGGGGATAGAGGACAAAAATATTGAACTAGATCTTACGTTCGATCCGCCGTGGTCAATGGAAAAAATGTCGGAGAAAGCAAAAGCAATGCTGGGAATATAGTCATGAAACATGTATCATATAGCATGTAGCAAATTGTTACATGTTACATGCTACATGTTACATGAGTGGCAAAAGGACAATTCTGGGACGACACATTTGAAAAACTTGCAGAACTTGGTACTTCTACTGTAAAAAAGTCGGGAAAATCGGTGAAACAGACATTTAATCCGCTGCAAATCTTTGAAGCGCCTTCTGAACAATCAGCAGAGCAAAAGAAGCAAATGGAGAAACTTAAAAAAAAAGATCATACGCCGCTCGATTTCCAAAAATTGCAGGAAACATATCAGGATCAGGATGAGAAAAAAACAGCGGAGTTGAGGAATCGCCTTTTCCAGCTGGTGAAAAAGGGGGAAGAAGAAGAGCTCGTCAAGAGAAAAAGAGAGAGAGAACAACAGGGACAACAAGAGCTGCAGGAGAAGGAAGCGAAAAAGAAAAAGGAAGAGGAACAGAAAAAACTGCAGGAACAGTCTGAAACACCACGAGGAAAGGAACGGAAAAGCATCCTTGCGCCCAAAAAACGAGTAGTTCGAGAATCTCAGGCGGAGTTCAAGCCTTCTGGTACTAAAAATTAGTATAATTGGGTAACGGGGATTAGCTCAGATGGCTAGAGCG
>CAZAJT010000020.1:0-17548 GCA_964485585.1 uncultured Gammaproteobacteria bacterium | reverse complement strand
ATACTATATCAAGGCGGGGGATCATAAAGAAAGCTATTTCGATCGCAGTGGGTTTGCCGGTTGGTTTCGGAGCTGTTGCTGCAGCACATCAAAAACGAGAACCACAGCCGTCACAAACGAAGACTCTTTCTTCAGATACGCCAACTCCCATTCCATCTCCAACTCCAGAAGACACGATAACTGATTACACAAAAGTTTATCAAGATCCGGTTGGAGAAAAGATGAATGCGTATAGAATGTCAGTACGAAAGGCAGTGGCGATGTTACTGAAAGACGAAACTCAGAAAAAACATATAGCAAGCGGAACTGATACGGTGGTACACCAGATTGTACTTCATTATCTTAAACGGAATGAATTGGAGAGTGATCTGAAACTTGTCAGTGATTCAAAATGGAGTGTGATTGCTCAGGAGGTAGCGCAGCGCCTTGGTATTGAACAGGAGTCATTTATGACGCAGCTTCTCCCTGGTCTGATCTTAACCGAAAGTACCGGTGATCCTCGTGCAGTGAGCCCGTCTGGAGCTGAAGGTTTATGCCAATTGAAGGCAGGTGTAGCACAACAAATGTATTTTAGTTTGCGGCAAAGATACGATAAGTTATTAGAACGGTCAAAAACAGTGCCGAAGATCCGTAGGGAGGCTGACAACCTCCAAAAGGCATTAGCGGCAGTAAAATTCAGGACAGATGTGAATATGGGCGCTCAGGAAATTGATCGTAACGATCCAAAAACAAACATAACGCTTGCTTTGGAATATCTTAATTACCTTTATAAGTTGTTTCCCGACCCCAGTTTAGCTCTTTGGGCATACCATATGGGTCCCGGAAACATGATACGAGCAGTTGCCGCCACAAGAGGTATTCCAGAAGTAGCAGCAGAACAACTCCTGGAGGATGTAAATAAGTATGAGGTAGCAGGTAAAGCAGTGACAACTATTAAAGAATTGATTCGGGGAAAATCAAACGAGAGCATGCTTGATTTTACCGTATTATTTGATGACCCGACAGTTGGGAGAAGGCTCTCAAATATTAAAATCAGAGATCCTGAAAATAAATCCGAAGTGAAAATTATTAGCGCATGGGATGATGATACTTATTTCTATGTAGCTCGCGTAATAGGAGGAAAAGTGCTTCTCGATGAGTACAACCAGAAACCAAAAATGGCAGCGTAATATTTAACAGAGAGAATTATGTATAATGAATAGTATGAATCTCCCGATCACCGATAAGAATGGGAACAAATTGACACCCGCTACAATAACAAGAAAAGTCGCGAATAGATTCTTCAACATTTTTCTTGAGTTTGAAGTATTTCTTCTTCACGTTGTTTCTTCCGTACCGCTTCATCACCTTCGTAGGTTGGCGTATCGATTAGCTGGAATAAGAATCGGGAAAAGATCAACTATTCATACCGGTGCACGATTTTATGAGCCGAAGAATATTATTATTGGGGAAGATAGCGTTATCGGAGAAAGAGTAGTGCTTGACGGAAGAGAAAAACTTTCAATCGGCAATCATGTTGCTATTGCTTCTGAAGTAATGATTTACAACAGCGAACATGATATGGAAAGTGATCATTTTAGTGCGCGCGGTGGACCAGTAACAATTGAAGACTATGTGTTTATCGGCCCACGAGCGATTATTCTGCCCGGGGTTACCATTGGCAAAGGAGCAGTTGTTGCCGCTGGCGCTGCGGTTACGAAAGATGTTCCACCGTTTGCAATAGTGGGAGGCGTACCGGCAAAGATTATTGGTGAACGAAGAAACAAGGAGTTGCGATATCGATTGGGAAGAGCCCGATGGTTCCGTTAAATTATTCAGCTGTTCCTACCAGATAAGCAGCTGCCCATGGTCTATAGACAGAATAGAACGTTTTTTCATATAAAATCTCACTGTCCTTTGTTACTTTATATGAGTATTTCGATTTTGCACCCCATGCGGCAAAGTCGACTTGTTTCGTTATTCCACGAGGCAATGTAGGATCATCCTCGTATAAAGATGGTGGGGGAGGCTGTTCGTCATACACTGTGATATCGGAAAGTTCAATATTCCTCCCATCGTTTTTTCCAAAAAATTGCATCTTCAACATATTATTATCACTGTTAATATCCATCATGATTAAAATCGCCGCATCAGTGTTGTTTTTAAACTTCAAATCTACAGATGGCGCAAATACCGTAGCGTCAAGACCGGGTTTCGCATCATTTTCATAATAAATAACGCGGTATGCGTGCGCAGTGCGCTCAACGATCGGCAATCCAGCGTTTAACGCCGCTCGAAAAAGAGTAGTAGAAACCTGACATACTCCTCCTCCATCTCCCAGTACCGTTTTTCCACCTTTAATAATGTATGCAGGTTTGTAACCGGTCAGCGAGGAAATATCGCCGACAGTATCGTTAAAAGAAAACGTTTTACCTTTTGGTATAAGAATACCGTGAAATTTACTAGCGGCAAGAGTAAGATTATGAACTCTTTCTGGTATTGAGTGGCTGTAATCAGAAATTCCTTCACCGATTTTCTCTTCTATGCCAAATTGATTGCTATCTTTGAGAGTAATTTCAGGTTCAATAAGAATATCGGTGAGCGTAATAGTTTTGTTTTCAGGTTGTTTCTCAAATGTTGCCATTGCGCTTTCAAAATCTTTCTGGAATTTCTCTGTATTAACTTTTAAACCTTTTTCATCCTGCCGAAAACTTGAGACTCTCCCTTCTTCAAAGGTGAAAAGAGCGTTTTTCGCCGGTTTGTTATAATGATCTCCAACAGTATCTATAAATTCTTGCAGCGTATTTTCATCGTATTTTATTTTTGAATAAAAGTTGTATCGAGCGAAATTAAAAATAGTCGCTAGCTTTTGATAAATCCGTGAAGATGCATGGGATGTTCTGCCGATGAGGTACGCTCTTTCTACTATCTCCTCACCGTCGGAATGAATATTCAATCTTTCTCCGGAAAACGTCGCGATAGGTTCTGTTTTGTAAAGCATTGTAATATTTACCGTTTTTAGTACATCGTTCTTCCTATGAAACTTTGCAATAATTTCTTCTTTTGTTTTACTTCCATTATCCGTATTGTCGATGAAAACGTTTGGATAGATTCTTCCATCAAGTTTTTTTTCGCGAATTACAATATACTGTAGCAAAAGTATACCCGCGAGAATAAATCCGAGTGAAATTAGAACATAATATTTAGTAAAATAGGTGTAACGTATCTTCTTGTTTGTTACCATAAATCTTATGGACGATAATAAGGCAAATAATGATAAAAATCAATCTCCCAATATTCCAAAACCTATTTTTGAAACCATATCGGTTACTCAACAACAACCAAGTGAGCAGGAAATCGCACCTGAAGAAGTATCACCTGAGCTAGCGACTCCTGAAGAGGTTTTTACTTCCCCCCCGCCAGTGGCACCACCGAGCATCCCTCCTCCCACTCACCGTAATTATATGAAATATATCATACTTGGTGGAGGTATCGGGTTTTTTATCGTTATTTTTATGCTCCTTGTCCGGTTATTATTTGGTGGCGTGACGAAAAAAAGTGAGATTGCATTGCAGTATTGGGGATTATGGGAGGATAAAGCAATATATGATGGTATTATCACACAGTATCAGGCAAAAAACCCTCATATAAAAGTGCAGTATCAGAAAATGTCTCCCCTTGAATATCGTGAAAAACTAATTGCACGAAGTAAAAACGGACAAGGGCCAGACATATTCCGTTTTCATAATACTTGGTTACCGGAGATAAAAGAAATAGCTCAATACGTTCCTTCAAATATCATGAGTAACAAAGAGTTTGAGGCGACTTTTTATCCTGTCCATGCGAAAGACCTTAAGATAGGTGACCACTACTATGGCCTCCCTTTGACTATCGATGGATTAGTACTTCTATATAACGAAGGTCTCTTTAAAAAAGCAGGTATTGTGAAAGCGCCATCAACATGGGAGGATATTACCGAGTCGGTATCCAAATTATCCGGCAAAGATCAGAATGGACAAATCTTTAGTTCTCCAATCGCCATCGGAACTGCTGCAAACGTCGAGCATTTTTCAGATTTGTTTGGTCTCATGCTGGTACAAAATGGAGGAGACCTACGAAAACTTGATCAACCTGAGGCTGCAGGTGCACTGGAAAGTTATCGTAAGCTTGCTGAGCCTCCGACGGATTTCTGGAATGATTCTATGCCAAATTCGATTGCAGCCTTCATTCAAGAGAAAGTCGCTATGATTCTAGTACCTTCCTGGGAAATACATACTATAAAAACTGCAAACCCCGATATAGAGCTCAAAGTTGTTCCGGTGCCTCAATTACCAGGCGGTAACCCTGTTTCTATTGCCTCTTACTGGGTAGAAGGGGTATCCAAGTTCGGCAAAAATCAGGGTGAGGCTTGGAAGTTTTTACGATTTCTTTCAGAAAAAGAAACCATGACAAAGCTCTACGAGGCTCAGAGTAAAACGAGACTCTTTGGCGAGCCGTATTCTCGTGTTGATTTAGCCCCCACTCTCACACAGAATGAATTTGTTGGTGCAGTAATTCAACAGGCGAATTATTTTATCAGTATTCCTTTGATATCTCGGACCTATGATAATGGACTGAATGATGAAGTAGTAAAGTATTTGGAAAATGCAGTAAACGCTACGATTCAAGGAGTTTCCTATAGCGAAGCATTACGGGTTGCAGGTCAGGGAGTATCGCAGGTTTATTCACGCTATAAAATTGAATAACATTAGCGTATTCTGTTAGAATCAAGAATATGGCTCTTTCACTTCCCTTCCTCAAGCAGAAAAAAAAGGAAGCACAATTTGGGTTGCTCATCAAAGAATCTGGCGGAGTAGGCTTTATTTTTGAGAAAACATACAATCAGCTGAGGGTTCTTGCAAGAGAGCAGGTTGAATTTACCAACGGTTGGGACAATCTCATTGAGCATGTTGACGAACTACTATTCTCATTGGAACAACGGACCAAGACTCATGTCGATGAGGTAATATTTTTTGTCTTTTCGCATTTAATCGATCAGAAAACAAAAGAAATACAGAAATCACATCTGGCGCTCTTTAAAAATCTGGTCAAAAATCTCGACGTAAGACCGTTGGGATACATTGAATGTAGCGACGCAGTGATGGAGTTTCTTAAGAAACATAATGAGACGCATCTCAATGCGGTGCTTATAGAAGTAGATGTGGCAAATATTAGCATTTTTGTATTTAAAGCAGGTAGTAAGGTATGCGGAAGGAGCATTGCGCGTACCGATAGCATCGTTGATGATTTGGAGTCAGCATTCGCAGACATAAGTCGTGAAGTGATGCTGCCATCGCGGATAATCATTTATGATTCAGATGATTTACATGAAGAATCTACTGCGATTGTTTCTCATCACTGGGATTCCAAATTATTTGTTCAGTTTCCTCGGGTTGAAGTATTAGCTCAGGAGGATATTTACAAATCGCTCTTCAACATATTCGAAGAGCAAGTGATGCGCTTCTCACCATCCGTTGCTCAAGCCGAGAAGGCCCCCCAAGAAGAAGTATTGGGGTTTGCTATAGGAAGGGATGTTGAACGGAAGCAAGAAAAGATAGTTAGGCAAAAGAAAAACAATACATTATTCAGTATAGTATTACCTATGAAATCACTGGCACATCTTTTTCCCAAGATGCGACTTCCTCGATGGTATCCGATTGGAATAACCGCGATTATTGGTTTATCCCTTCTCCTTTTTAGCATAGAATACTTTTTTCATAAAGTTAGGATAAACGTATTATTCCCTTCCCGTTCTATCAGCAAATCAGTAGATTTTACGAATGAGCTGAAAATTAATAATGCAACAACTTCTGCAGAGTTATCGGAAAAGAAGAAGACAACCGGTAAACGCGACATTGGAGAAAAAGCAAAAGGCGAAGTAGTGATCAACAACTTTGATGAGACAAGTAAAGTGATTACCAAAGGAACGTCGCTTGAGACAAACGGAATTAAATTTACTCTGGATGATGATATGTCTGTTGCGTCCGGATCGTCTTCTATCGTGGGAGGAAACAAAGTGACGACGCCCGGAAAAAGTAAAGCGAAGATTACCGCTTTTGAGCTTGGATCAGAAGGTAACATCACAAAGGGTCAAACATTTAAAGTAGCAGATTATAAAACATCTACACTTTTTGCTATGAATGAGTCGGCTTTCACCGGCGGAAGCAAGAAACAAGTGCAGACTGTTGCAAAACAGGACATAGAATCACTCAAAGAAGCAATCCTACAAAAAGGAAAAGAGCAGGCCATTACCGAAATAGAAAGTACGATGAAGGAAGACACAGGATTACTAGATACATTGACCACTTCAAGTTTAAGCAATGTGCAATCTTCCAAAGAAGTAGGAGAAGAAGCAAATGAAATGCTACTGAAAGCTCACGTAAATACTCAATATTACACGTATTCAATGAGCGATGTCCGGACGCTCTTGAAAAAAACGCTGGATTCGGAAGTGCCATCAGGATATACTCTCCATGAGAATAATATCCAATTTAAGATAAAGGAAGTAAAAAGGAATAAAAACCTGTTAGCTGTTGGAATGGAGGTAGAGGCATCAGCATTAAAAGACGTCTCATCCAATGAAATCCTCGATAAAATAGCGGGAAAAAAACAAAGCGAATTAGAACTAGTTTTGAAGAAAGAATTTCAAGCTTCCGCTTACGAGATAAAACCGAAATCTCCAATCTTTGTTTTTAACTCATGGATACCTTTCTTTAAGAAAAACATAGAATTAAAAATTTCATCGCTTTAGGTTATTTCTTCATGGCGATTCATATTTATACCAAAGAGTATTTTTCTGTTAAAAAGAAGGTAGTCCACACCGTTTCGTACCTCTCTCTCATATCAGGATCCCTTCTCTTATTTTGGTCTTTTTATCCTATTCTTTCATTTGAGCTTTATTCCCGTCTTTTTATTCAACGTGATATTTTGAGTCCGGTTCCTGCTTCCAAAATCGCATCATCATTGAATGCAGCAAATGCATTATTGGGAAGCTATAATGTTTACTCCAGCAATCTGCGCGATTTTGTACAAGCAAATCTCTGGTTTCCCTCGATGCCGCAGGGAAAGCAAAGTACGACGTTGGATATTAAGGAGTATGCAATTTCTATTCCAAAACTTAACATCACCGATGCGAAGGTGGTGATCGGGGGTGATGACCTTTCTAAGAGCCTGATTCATTATTTACCGACTTCTTTGCCCGGTGAGCTGGGAAATGTTGCAATATTCGGTCATTCCACATTGCCGCAACTTTACAATACTAAAGACTACAAAACGATATTTACCTATCTTCCCTCATTGAACAAAGGTGATACGATGGTTGTAACTGTCGGAGAAACTGAATATGAGTATGAAGTATACGATATGTTTGTCGTGAAGCCGGAACAGGTGTCAGTACTGGAGCAAAAGTTCGACGGATCTTATTTAACGCTCATAACGTGTGTTCCTCCAGGTACCTATTGGAATAGGCTTGTAGTGAAAGCTAAATTGAAAGCTATATAGGGATTGTCAGAATATTTCCCGAATGAATCAATTCCGGATTTATCAAATTGTTGGCATGAGCAATTTTTTCCCAGAGATAACCGTTTCCATATACGTCTTCTGCAATTTTCCACAGATAATCACCTGATTTTACCGTATACTGCAGTATTCTCGATTGTGTGCTTTCTGTTATTTTTGAAGTAGATGCGGCCTCCGGGCTGATTTCCCCTTGATTTTCATCAAGTACTGGTATTTTTAATGTTTGGCCTTTTTCAATAATGTCAGGGTTAGGAAGGTCATTCGCTATCGCAATATCAAAAGCACGAAAACCAGAGTTGTAATATTTTTCAGCTATTATCCATAAACTTTCACCGCTTTGTACGGTATGAAGTAATTCTTTTTTGTTCTGTACGGTCGCATTCTTCGGAACTGATGTGGGAGCCACATTCTGTTTCTGAGGAAGTTTGTTAGAAACAATTGAAGGGAGTTGGAAGGAAGGCATCATTTTAACAACAAGTAATGCAAGGATGATAAAAGAAAATAACCCGAGGAGGAACGATCTATAATTCCGCCTCACGTGATCAAGCAAATTTAATTTTTTTTGTTTCATTATCGATAATTAATTTGAACAATAAGCTTTTTCTGCAGTAGTATAACAAACAAAAATGACTATGGCAACAGGAAAATTTATATGAGAAATTAAACCTATAGACCTGGGCAACTCCCAAAAATACCATTGACAAGATGGTAGCGTTATGTATTATGAAAAAGGAGAGAGGATTCTTTTGATGTTGAATAACAATGGCCGTCAATAGCAACAGATTACCGAGTGAATATACTATTAGGGCATTTTGAAGCCAAGAAACTATGCGTTTATAGCAAATAATATGTTAGAATATACCAGTCTGTCGCTCGTGACAACTTTAGGGCTTTATGGAGCCAAAAACCAATTTTAATAACAATGATTTTTTCACTTTTTTTTCCTGCTCTCAATTTTGTGTTCTTCAACGAATAAGCCCTCCAGCAAGCAAACTATTATTGTTGACACCTATAAAATAATGTATAATTCGTTTCCGATTTATGCTGAAGAAATACAAGAAAAGTGACTATTGCAAACACTCTTTGCTGTACGTGAAAAAACCTTTCTATAAGGGTATATATTTTAGTATCCTTTTTTTTATTTTTATCGGTGACTCAATCCTTTATTTTTTTTCAATCACGATTAAAACTATTGCTGTAGCGATAAGAAAGATAAGCGCTATTGGAATCGATTATCGTGAGGAATTAATAGAATCGGGAAATAATGCAATTACTATAGCTAAAACAAGATACAGAGAGATGCGTGTTTGTATCAACATTCTTATTCAAAAGCTTTATACTGTGCGCAACCTACTCCGATGGAAGGCGCCTATCATAGAACTACGCTTACCAACTTTTCCCAAAATAACACTGCCCCAACTCCATGTTCCTCACATTGGAAAGCACGTTAGAAAACGAGGGAGAGGGAGACCGAGGAAATATGCACCAGTGCGAGTAGTAACACCTTTTAAATATTTTCTTCTCGGCATCGTATTTGCTATGCTATTTATAGCAGTGCAACAAGGGTACTATTTCATCAAATCGCTCCCAAACCCAAAATTGATTGGTTCAGTAAATTATCCCTTGTCGTCTCACCTGTATGATCGAAGTGGGAAACTGCTCTATGAGTTTTATCGTGATCAAAACAGAACGCCGGTACGATTAAGAGAACTCCCTCCCTATCTTGCGAGCGCTACTATCGCAATCGAAGATAAAGATTACTATCGTCATAACGGAGTAGCACTCATTTCAGGAATTGTAAGGGCGGTTAAAGAAAATATCTCTCAGGGTGGATTGCAGGGAGGATCCACCATAACACAGCAGTTAGTAAAATCTGCACTTCTCACGCCGGAGAAGACACTTGAGCGCAAGATAAAGGAAATCATTTTAGCATTATGGGCAGAACGTCTCTACACGAAAGATCAAATACTTGAAATGTATCTGAATCAAGTTGCGTATGGTGGGGCTTCCTATGGTATTGAAGAAGCTGCTCGTACCTATTTTGGCAAACACGCAAAGGACATGGCTCTTGCTGAAGCTGCGTTACTGGCCGGTTTACCACAAGCACCTTCACTGTATTCACCGTATTTCAATCCTAAGGCTGCACTCTGGAGAAGAAATGATGTGTTGCGAAAGATGTTTGAACAGGGATATATCACGGCCGAACAAAAAGAGGCTGCAGTGACAATTCCCTTAGCGGTAGTTCCTCCACAAACAAAAATTAAAGCACCCCATTTCGTATTTTATGTACGAAGCCAGTTAGAGGAACGATATGGCATAAAACAGGTAGAGGAGGGAGGTCTGCGAGTAGTAACAACATTGGATCTTACGATCCAACAAGAAGCTGAAAAGATATTGCAAGAAGAACTTGACAAGATAAAAAACTTAAATGTTACCAATGGCGGCATACTTGTGACAAAACCCTCAACCGGCGAAATCCTTGCTATGGTTGGTTCGATAGATTACTTTTCGAGTCCTTCCGGAGCATTTAATGTTACCACAGCACTTCGACAACCTGGTTCATCAATTAAGCCAATTATGTATTCGCTTGCTCTTGAAAAAGGGTACACTGCAGCCTCTATCTTAGACGATGCGCCGATTTCCTATACCATTTCAGATATTGAAACGTATCGACCGGTAAATTATGATGGAAAATTTCATGGAAAAATACCACTAAGATTTGCTCTTGCTAATTCCTATAATATCCCAGCGGTTCGTGTGCTCAATACGTTAGGAGTTGATTCGTTTGTTTCCTATGCGAGAAATATGGGTATCTCAACATGGGAGGATTCTTCGCGATTCGGACTATCGCTTACGCTTGGTGGCGGGGATGTTACTATGATTGATATGGCCACGGCATTTGGTGTGTTTGCCAATAAAGGATATCGGGTAAATCTTGATAGCATTTTGAGACTTGACAGTGTGCTTAACGGAAGTCTTTATGCATTAACTCCGGAAAAAAAACGGGTGGTGAGCGAAAGTAACGCTTTCATTATATCAGATATACTCTCGGACAACTTTGCTCGCACGTGGGCATTTGGTACGCGATCCAACCTTGAAGTTTCTGGTTATAAAGTGTCGGTTAAGACCGGGACTACTGATAGCTGGAAAGATAACTGGACGATAGGGTATACGCCTGAATTCTTGGTTGCGGTATGGGTTGGCAACAGTGATGGAACTCCGATGAATCGCTATCTTGTTTCGGGTATTACTGGTGCGGCGCCGATATGGAATCGAGTAATGAGTTTTATGTTGAAAAACTACGGGAGTAAGGATGCGTGGTTTGAAAAACCAGATGATCTGGTTGAAAAGACCTGTTATTTTGGTAGAACAGAGTACTTTATGAAGAGGTATAGTAGTACATTCTGTGATAAAAAGATTTATGAGACTTCGAATCCTTCAGATAAACCAAAGCCGTTTAACTAAAAGGTTATGAGTTGTTCGAGATAGCGTCGAAGCCGGTTAATGGTTGCAGAGCTTTTGGAATGAGTACTGATCCATCTTCGCGCTGGTAATTCTCGAGAATTGCGATAAGTATGCGAGGAGACGCGATCGCCGTGTTGTTAAGCGTGAAGCAATAATTTGTTGATCCATCTTTCCTTCTCAGTTTTATTTTTAATCTTCTTGCCTGAAAATCACCCAATAGTGAGTTTGACGCTGCCTCACCATAGCTGTTTCTTGAAGGCATCCAGACTTCGGTGTCATATTTTTTTATCTGGGGTTCACCCATATCGCCGGTCGCCATAAGAAGAACTCTATAAGGAATACCGAGCTCTTGGAAAATTTCCTCGGTATTTTGTTGCAGTTCCTCGTGCAGTCGAATTGATTCTGATAAATCGTTTTTTGTTATAATAACTTGTTCTACTTTCCAGAATTCATGAACGCGATACAATCCTTTTGTATCTTTTCCATAAGCTCCTGCTTCTTTTCGAAAACATGAGGAGAATGCCACGTATTTTTTTGGTAGTTCAGCCTCCGGGATAAACTCACCCGCATGCAGTGCCGTTACCGGAACTTCTGCGGTTCCCGCAAGATAAGCATCTTCATCGTTCAGTTTGTATACCTCTTCCTTTCCCCAGGGGAATTGTCCCGATCCAATGAGGGTGAATTCCTTTACGATTGTGGGCGCAATGATAGGAACGTATCCTTTTTTCACCATTTTTGTAAATACATACATGAGAAGCGCAAAGTGAAGCATTGCTCCCTGATTTTTTAGAAAATATCCTCGAAATCCCGAAACTTTTGCTCCCCGCTCAAGATCGACAATATCAAGCGCCTTACCTAGTTCAATGTGGGATCTCGGCTCAAAGGAGAATTGTGGAGCTTCTCCCCATTTTTTCAATTCTTTATTCTGGGTGGCATCTCCTATTGGTACCTCTTCCAAAGGAACATTGGGGAGATGAAGCAGCAGTTGATTTAACTCGAGTTCAATCGTCGAAAGGATAGATTCTAATTGCTTTAATTCATCTTTTAATGCTTTTCCTCTCTGTATTGTTGACGGATCTGGTTTTTGTTTTGAGATATTGTTTCGTTCTTCTCGAAGGCGTTGTGCTTTTTGAACGTGTTCCCTTCGTTTCTCATCAAGATGGAGTATTTTATCTACATCAACTATTCTTTTTTTGTTACTAGCTGCATCGATGACTTTCTGTTTGTTTGCTTTGACGAAATCTATGGACAGCATATGACTATTCTATCAGACGCTTCTGAATTTTCGGTAGTAATCTTCGAAGCGCAATTATCCTATGATTTACTGCCGCATGTTCTTCAACGCTTAGTTCGTCGTAATATTTGTTATACACATCTAAGAGAATAATCGCCCGATAGGGGTAGCCTTTTGTGTAGTGCTCATAAACTTTGTCAACTATGTGACCTTTTATTCTTCCCATTTCGAAAGCAATATAGTTGGTTTTAGGATTGTAATAGGTGATCACTGTTTCAAAATAAACAGCCCTCTTTTTTTGTGGGATGCTTTTGAGTCGTTTGAGCGTATATGCGATTAACTCATGATCTTCGGCATCTCGTCCGAGCCACCGTCTTGATTTGACTCCCGGTGCGCCACCGAGCGCTTCAATGAGCAGACCTCCATCGTCTGATATAGTGGGGAGTTGTGTAAGATCTCCATAATAGCGCGCTTTTAGTTGCGAATTTTCCTGAAAAGTGGTGCCTGTTTCTTTCGGTTGTTTGTTGATTCCAATATCTTGTAAAGAAACAATTTTAACATCTCTATTGAGCAGTTTCAAAAGTGCTTGGCTAATTTCTTTGAATTTCCCCGGATTATGCGTTGCGATAAGTATCTTTGTTATTCCCATTCCATGGTAGCCGGCGGCTTATTCGTAATATCAAATACTACTCTATTTACCTCTTTTACTTCATTCACAATTCGTGTACTTATTCTATCAAGAAGATCGTAGGGAAGATGTGCCCAGTGAGCAGTCATTGCATCTTTGGCAACGATAGCGGCAATTGCTATTGTTTCTCCATATACGCGTTCGTCGCCTCGTACTCCTGTTGTTTTTACTCCGGTGAAAATTGCATGCGTTTGCCAAAGCTTATAGGGTAGCTTTGCTTGTTCAATTTCCTCACGAAGAATTGCGTCGGCTTTCCTTAATATGTTCAGTTTTTTTTCGGTGACTTCGCCTTTCATTCGAATTGCTAATCCAGGACCGGGAAACGCATGGCGATGTATAATTTCTTCCGGTAAACCTAATAATGTTCCAATAATCCGTACCTCATCCTTGTAGAGAGTGCGTAGTGGTTCAATGAGAGCAAGTTTCATCTTTTTAGGGAGGCCGCCAACATTATGGTGACTTTTAATTTTCGAAGAGTGTTTGCTACCGGCGCTCTCAATGACATCAGGATATATGGTACCTTGCACAAGAAATTTCGCTTTCACTCTCCTCGCTTCTCTCTCCAAGACGTCGATAAATGTTTTACCGATAACTTTCCTTTTCTGCTCCGGATCAGTTATCCCTCTTAGATTATTGAGGAATATCTTTTTCGCATTCACTACTTTTATCATCATTTGAAAATGTTTTTTAAACACTTCTTGAAGCAGTTTTGTTTCATCTTGGCGCATGAGTCCTGAATCAACATAAATAGCAATAAGATTTTTTCCAATTGCTTCATAGACAAGAAGTGAGGCGATGGAAGAATCAACGCCTCCGGATAATGCGCTTATTACCCTTTTATCCTTTATCGAATCTTTAATGTCCGCAATTAAATTTTTAACGAATACATGATCTATTTTTTGTTCCTGTATTGTTATTTTGCATATCATTGCAAAGTTTTTAAGAATTTGATCCCCAAATTGGGTATGAATGACTTCGGGGTGGAATTGAACACCATACAATTTTCTATCTTCGTCGGCCATTGCGGCACACGGTATTGTCGTAGTTTTTGCAAGTACGGAAAATCCTGGTGGTGGTGATGAAACTTCATCGCCATGCGACATCCAGACAGTAAATTCTTTGGAAGTTTGAGGAAGTAGGTTGGAAGTTCCTACGACGTGAATCATTGCGGGACCATACTCTTTCTTTTTGCCTGCAGTCACCGTACCGCCAAGAAGATGAGTGAGTAGCTGATGACCGTAGCAAATACCAAGTATCGGAAGACCAAGATCAAATGTTTTTTTATCAATAGTTGGGGCGTTTTTTTGATATACGCTTTTTGGTCCTCCGGACATAATAATTCCTTTGAGTGATAATTGATTCATTTTTTCCAAAAATGCTTCAGGGGTAAGGATTATAGATTGAATACCCAGTTCGCGAAGGCGACGGGAGATGAGATGGGTGGTTTGCGATCCGAAGTCAATGATTGCGATCATTCTGAAAAGTAATTGCTACCCGTATCAGTAATATTAATGCTGTGGGGGTGGCTTTCGAGAAGCGCTGCATTACTTATTTTAATAAACTTCGCTTTTATCATAAATTCTTGCAAGTTTCTTGAACCGAGATAGTAGAGTGAAGACTTCAAGCTTCCAGAGATTTGATATAAAAATTCAGTGACCGTTCCTTTCAGTTCTACATAGCTTTCGACTCCTTCTGCGATAAGTTTTTTTTCTTCCGTATCCCGTGATTGGCCATAACGCTCGGCACCACCTTTTTTCATTGCGGCAACCGAACCCATACCCCGATACTGCTTGTACTTTTTCCCATTTTTCTCGACTATTTCCCCCGGAGATTCTTCATAGCGGGCAAAGAGTGATCCCAACATTACCCCGTGAGCTCCCAACGCAAGAGCTTTTGCCATGTCGCCAATCTGTTTGATACCCCCATCGGCAATTACGACAACGCTTGAATTTGCAGCGGCACGTACGGCTTCCATAACAGCAGTAACTTGCGGTACACCCATGCCGGTTATGATGCGTGTCGTGCAGATACTACCCGGTCCCATCCCTACTCGAAGCATATCAACTCCTGCACCTATCAAAGCTTTTGCACCATCAAATGTAGCGATGTTTCCGGCCATAATAGGAATATCTGGGTAAGAGTCTTTTATCCGTTTTATTGCATCAATCATAAATTTTGTATGCCCGTGTCCGGAATCGATCACAATGCAGTCTGTTTTTGCCTCAGCGAGATTTCTTACCCGCTCTTCAAAATCTTCTCCCGTTCCGACTGCGGCGCCAACAAGTAGTGAGCCGTTCATATCGACAGCTGCCGAAGCTGTATCCGTAACGCTGGTGGTTTTGACGTTTTTCACCATTTGCGTCTGCGATTCTATAGTGAGGTTGCGATGGATTATTCCCAATCCACCTACTTGTGCAAGTTTAGTTGCCATCGCGTCTTCAGTAACAGTATCCATTGGTGCTGAGACAACAGGAAGTTTAAGTGTTATATTAGGATGAAGCATCGTGGTGAGTGTTACGTCACGCCGCTTAAAATCGGTATAGCTTGGTAGTAAAAGAATATCGTCATATGTCAGACCTTCTTCCATATATGGATTATACAAAACTTGATTTGTTTGCCAAGCTTATGCAATTTTTTATTTCATCGAGTGTAAGAATGCCTTTTCTATAAAGTATCTGAAATTCTTTTTTCGCATTCGTTTCCAGGAACTCAGGACTATCGGAGTTAATGGTAAAAAAGATTTGATTATTTTTTAATGTATTTACAATTGATGCCATTTCATTCCAATCTTTCACAATTCCGATGCGGGTATTAGAAGTTGGGCATATTTCGAGAACTGTTTTTGTTTCAACTAAATAGCTCATTAATGCAGGATCGTCTACACAACGGATTCCATGGCCAAGTCTATGAGGTCGTAATTTCTTCATCACTTCCCAGATTTCTGCTACTGGAGTAAATTCACCGGTATGTATCGTAAGACCGAGTCCTGCATCACGGGCAAGATCAAATGCGTCAATAAGATTATCGATCTTGAAATCTTTATTGTCAGGTCCAGAAACATCGATACCCACAACCCCGTCATTTTTAAATGCAGCCGCCTTTTGTGCAATGATAATATTTTTTTCTTTATTAAAACGCCGATCCATTTCAAGAATAATGCCCGCTCTTACCGGATATTCAAGACAGGCTTTTTTCATGCCAATCGTTGCGCTCAGGATTATTTTATCCAGATCGTGTTCACCGCCTTTGTTCCGGCGCATCGGATTGAGACGAATCTCGATGAGTGATACGCCTGCTTCCCGATAGGCTGCACTGATAGCATTATGCACCGAATGTTCGACTCCGTAAGGCGACGATTGTATCAATTGCGTCAAATCAAATCGCTGATGGTAGTTTTCCTGCGAGGTTTTACGAGTGATCGTAACAGAGTGAATAAATTTCCAGTAGTTTTTTTCGGGCAATCGGATTCCTTGTTCGTGCGCTAGTTCCCATAAGAAATGAGGCGAAGAAGAAGAACCAAGATGAATGTGTAGATCAATGAGATTATGGAGTATGCTATCTACTTCCATATTCCATTATATAGGCGAGTTCAGCGTTACGCAAGAGGAAAACGTTATTTGATTGAAACACCTACCTCCATCACAGTAAACCCATCTCGATTTAAGGGAGTAATGATGGGAGGAGTTATCGTTGCGTACTCTTTCAGCGGGGTAAGAACAAGATGGATTCTGTGGAAGGTATCAGGTTTTGGTGTTATCGTTACTGGTAATTTATCATCAACTTCAGATCTGTTAGCGATAGATACTTTCAGATAACGATAATCATCATCTTTAATATCTACTAAAGTATTTCTCACATCTATTATTAAATCGTTTGTTTCTTTATCAGTGAGTTGCAGTTGTACTGAGAGTTTCTTAATTTGTTTTTCAACTATTTCTTTTTCTATTATATATCCTTGTTCATTACTACTGAGAGTAACTTTTGATTTGTTGTATTCATAATATAATCGAATGGTACTTTTCTCAACTCCTGATAATTGCCAGGTATTTTCTTCATTTAACGATGGGTATGAATAAGTGACGGGTAAATTTGGAAAGACTGTTATAGTAGTTGTTGCAGATGGATACAGGTAGAGAGATGGAGAAGATCCAGTAATATAACATGGATTGCTCCAAATTTGTCCACTTAACGGAGCTTCATAAAAGACCGACTGCAATAACCATGTACTAAGAGTATCAGCCTTATCTAGTAATGTAAAATCTCCATTGTATGCTTCTTTTAATTTTTTTGCAAGACCACTTCTATCTTTTATCGGAAACGTAGATGAACTCAAAAAATAGGTATTTGGTGCTTGTGAATAAGATACAACAGCAATCTTTCCATAACCGGGAATGTCCAGAATAATTTCCTTCGCTAAAGGAGAATTTTTATAGTATATAAGGTCAGATTCTACTTCACATTCATACCATTCATTGTCTGATGCCTTTGTCGGTTCAGGACTAATCGTTACCGATACTCCTTGCGTAGGATTAACCGTTACTCCTGCTGTTGGAACAGGAGTATTGGTTGGAATAACAGTAGGTGATTTGGTCAGATCAAAGGTTCCTTGTTTCTGAGAAGAATCT
>CAZAJT010000019.1:17194-17578 GCA_964485585.1 uncultured Gammaproteobacteria bacterium | reverse complement strand
CCATAACGCTTAGGATCCTCAAATGTACTGATGGTAAATGCCGAAGCCGAAGCAACAAATTCTTCTACTCCGTTGAGCGCGAGCATTTTTACCGCCGGTATGTTGTAGGAATTTGCAAGGGCAAACCGCAACTGGACTGGCCCATGAAATTGGCCATCGTAATTTACTGGACAGTATGGTTTAGAAACGCTTGGAAAACAGGTGGGGACATCGAGAAAAGTGGTAGCGGCAGTAACAATTTTACGGTCTATTCCCACCACATAATTGAGCGGTTTTATTGCCGATCCTGGTTGTCGCAGCGCTGTCACCACATTAAATGCACCGGATGGGGTAGCAAAATAATCCGCAGAACCAATCATTGCGAGAATTTCTACAGTTGAGGGT
>CAZAJT010000019.1:0-17184 GCA_964485585.1 uncultured Gammaproteobacteria bacterium | reverse complement strand
CGTCACAAGGACTGCACCGTTACTCACATTGAGATCTTTGATTTTTTCCAGTTCTTCTTTCAGAATTTTTTCTGCCTCCTGCTGAATGTCAAGATCTAATGTCGTAGTGACTCGGAGCCCTCCTTCTTCCAACTGTTTCGTTCCATAACGTTCCTCCAGTTGATTTCTTACATAAAACACAAAATGAGGTGCTTTTATTAATGTTGTTGGCGGATTAACCACCAGCGGTTCTGAAGCAGCCTGTTTTCTCTGTTCTTCGGTGACATATTTTTGCTCCTTCATTTTCTTTAACACTTCGTTTCTTCTGCGAACAGCATCGTCAGGGTTAGAATAAGGAGAGTAGAGAGAAGGTGCCTGTGGGAGGCCGGCAAGAAGCGCGGATTGCGCAAGCGTCAGATCCTGCGCAGGTTTACTAAAATATGTTCTCGCCGCCTCCTCGATACCGTAAGAGGAGCCGCCGTAAGGTACCTGATTGAGATACATTTCCAGTATTTGTTGTTTCGTAAAAATCTGCTCAGTCCAGACTGCGAGAACGATCTCCTTTATCTTTCTTTGGATGGTTCTTTCCGGAGTAAGGAGCGCAGATTTTACGAGCTGCTGGGTAAGCGTGGAGCCTCCTTGAAGATTTTTCTTAACAATCATGTCTTTTATTGCGCGAAATACGCCAGAGAATAATGAGATGCCTTTATGTTTGAAAAAGTCTTTATCTTCTATAGCGATCGTTGCCTGTGAAACATACTGGGGGAGATCTTTCAGTTGTATCGGCGTTCTGTTTTCATCTTTGTAGAATTCATATAGCAGTTTCCCATTTCTGTCATAGATATGCGTAGATAGTGGTATTGCCTTATAATTTTTGAGTCGGGAGGGCGACGGGAGCCGGTAAAATATAGTGAAATACATAAACAAGGCGATACCAAAGACCGGAACACCAATCAAAATCTTTCTGAAGTGTTTTTTAGTAAGCTGCATAGCTACTATTGTATCAAATGAGATTTCAGCTCTTAGGAAAGAGTGGTTGGCTTGCAGTGATTTTCCCCGTGGTTGCCTTTCTTATTTTTTGTGCGGTTTCAGGGAGGAATGGTTCAAGTGCAACAGTTATATTTCTTAGTTGTTGTAGCCAATCGTGCAAGTTCACAATAGTCTCATCCTTCGGTGCAGACCATGGTTTTTTTTCGTTAATCCAAAAGTTAATTGTTTTGATCTCTCTCCAGATTTCTTCGAGGGCGAGATTGAGCTGGAAGTTTTCAATATGAATACTATAACCTGCAGTTTCCAATGAAGCTGGTACATGCGGTTGGGTATCTTCACGTTCAATATCGCATTGTTCACAGAGTTTAGTCAAACGTGAAAGAAGATTTCCCAGCTCATCGGCGAGATCGGAGTTATATGCTTGTTTCAGTTTTTCCTCAGATATATCTCCATCATCTTCGAGCGATGTGTATCGAATGAGATAGTAGCGTACGGCGTCTGCTCCATATTTCTTGACCCAATCGCTCGCTCTCACAAAGTTGCCGAGCGTTTTGCTGATCTTTTGACCTTGTAGTTTCAAAAAACCGTGGCCATATACTGTTTTTGGTAATGCTAGACCTGCGCTTTTCAACATCGCCGGCCACAGGAGCGTATGTTTTTGAACATTATCTTTCCCCAAAAGATGTACGTCGGCAGGCCAGAATTTCTCAAAAAGTTTAGGATTTTCAAGAAATCCTACTCCGGTAAGATAGTTAGTCAGGGCGTCGAACCACACGTACATCACATGTTTTGGATCTTCCGGCACCGGTACGCCCCATGTGAAAGATGTGCGTGAAATCGGTATGTCTTTGATACCTCTTCGCGCGAATTCAAGCATCTCGTTTCTGCGGGATTCCGGTTGAACGAACTCTGGATGATTTTGAATATGCTCTATAAGAAAATCCTGATACTTACTCCAGCGGAAAAAGTAGTTCTCCTCGGTTATACTTTTGATTTCAACAGTCGGATGGTACGGACACTTTCCGTTTACTAAGTCATCCTCGGCATAATATGTTTCACAGCTTGTGCAATAAAGACCGGTAAAGGTACTAAGATAAATATCACCGCTTGCATTAACTCTTTTCCAGATTTCTTTTGCAACTTTCTCATGATCTTTGTCGGTCGTTCTGATGAATCTTTCATAAGAAATATTCAAGCAGTCTTGTTCTTTTTTGTCAGTCTGTGCTATTTTGTCAGCCCATTCTTGAGGAGTTAGTCCATTCTTTTCTGCGGCCTTCGCGATGTTTTGACCATACTCATCTGTGCCGGTCAGAAAAAAAACATTTCCTTTTCCGAGTTTTATTCGGTAATAACGCGCAAGAACATCAGCTGCCACTTTTTGAAATGCGTGACCGATGTGAATGGTATCATTGACATAGTCAATAGCGGTAGTAATATAAAAAGTGTTTCTCATCTCCTAATTAAAATGGCTACTCCTATTATAAATGATACTAACAGTATTATGTTTATCAGATTAAAACCTGCTATGTAGTTCATTGCTAGGAAAGAGGCCGTAAACATTGCGCTTAAAAGAGCAAACCTTTTTTCGAAGAGAAATAAAGCGAGAATATAGGTAAGTATAGAAAGTATAGTTATTGCCATTGCTACGATAATGGAATGAGTCGGAGGAACGAAGAGTATAATACCGGCAAGCGCAACAAACAGGATTGTTCCGTAGAAGGTCTGTAGTTTAGTTTTTTTTGAAAGCATAAGCTTTTTCATAGAATCGGGGTTGAAACTGGTGTCTGTATCTATTATAATGTCAAACTATGATTACGTTGCCAGATGATAAGCAGAAGCTTATTACCATGTTCTCACAAAAAAAGGGGGATACCGGTTCACCAGAGGTGCAGGTTGCGCTTCTTACCCAGAAAATATTTCGATTAACTTCTCATCTTGAGGAAAACAAGAAAGATAATCATTCGCGGAGAGGACTCCTAAAAGTCATTGCAAAGCGCCGCCGAATCGTTAATTATTTAAAAAAGTTAGACGACAAACGACATAAAGTGTTGCTGGATAAGTTAGAGTTGAAAAAATAAATACGGTTACTTAGTTAATTGGTTACTTGGTTAATTGGAACTAAGTAACTAAGTAAACAACTAACCTGTTCGTACTCATAATGAATACATTAGAAGAATCGATTGAGATAGAAGATCAGAAGCTTACGTTGCAATTTGGAAAACTTGCGCGATCAGCGACTTCGTCCGTATTTGCACGGCTCGGTGATACTTGTATCTTAGTTACCGTAACTGCAGGAAAAGAGCGAAATGACTTGGATTATTTTCCACTTCAGGTTGAATATGTTGAAAAACTGTATGCAGGTGGTCGAATCAAGGGATCTCGGTGGGTAAAGAGAGAGGGGAGACCAACAGACGATGCTATACTGAGTGGGAGATTGATCGATCGGTCAATTCGCCCGCTTTTCCCTAAAGAATATCGCCGCGAAGTGCAAGTAATCATTACCACCTTATCGGTTGACGCAGTAAATCCTCCGGAAATTCTTGCTGCAATTGCCACTTCGGCGGCGCTGCATGTTTCCTCAATTCCGTGGAATGGTCCAATCAGTACATTGCGAATCGGGTACGTGAAAGGAGCGGAAGACAATGGTGAGTTCATTGTAAATCCGGATGAACAAGAAGAAATATTTTCAACTCTTGATTTGATAGTTTCTTCAACAAAAGAAAAAATAGTGATGATCGAGACACGTGCTGAGGAGTTGCCCGAGTCAGTGCTTATGGAGGGTATGAAGTTAGCAAAAAAGGAAAATGCGAGGATTATTGATTTTATTGAATTGCTCAGAAAAAAAATCGGTCAATCAAAAGATCCATTGCCTTCGCCCGCTTATGATAGCAAATTGCTTACTATCATAAAGAGCGATTTCAAAAAAGAGATAGATCAATTGATACAGCAGACAGCGGTAAAAGAATTTGAAGATAAAAACGCGCTTGACGCTGTTGTTGCTCAAGTTGCCGAGGTAGTGAAAGATGAATACGATACAAAAGCTATCGCAAAAGCGGTTGATCATGTTACCAAGAAAACGATTCACGATCGAATCCTGAAAACAAAAAAGCGGGTAGACGGGAGAGATCCCGATACGGTACGCGAAATTTCTGTTGAAGTAGGAGTCTTACCACGAGTACATGGATCAGCCATTTTTCGTCGCGGTGACACCCAGGTATTGTCAATCGCCACTCTTGGAGCACCGGGTCTTGAGCAGCTGATTGAAAGTCCAGAAGGGATCGCGACTGAGCGATATATCCATCACTACTATATGCCCCCGTATTCTGTTGGTGAAGTCGGGAGAATTGGTACGCCTTCGCGCAGAGAAGTAGGTCACGGAGCCCTTGCCTTAAAGGCAGTTGAGACGGTGCTACCCGATCAGAAAGATTTTCCCTACACAATGCGGGTAGTATCTGAAGTTTTATCGTCAAATGGTTCAACATCAATGGCTTCTGCCTGTGGTTCAACGTTGGCACTTATGGATGCGGGAGTCCCTATTAAAGCTCCCGTTGCTGGAATCGCGATGGGTTTGTTGAGTGAATCGGATGGTCATTACTTAATTCTTACAGACATCGTAGGAATTGAGGATTTTTCCGGTGAAATGGATTTTAAGGTGGCTGGTACAGATAAAGGAGTAACGGCAATTCAACTTGATGTCAAAAATAGTGGACTTACTGACCAAATGATTCGTGAAACTTTTGAGAAAGCACAGAAAGCGCGGTTTTTTATTCTTGAAAAAATGAAAGCGGTGATTGCAATACCGAGAAAAGAATTATCGCAGTTTGCTCCAAAAGTAGTTGTGTTAACACCCCCCACTGATAAAATTGGCGAGATCATCGGGCCGGGAGGGAGAAACATTCGTGCGCTAATTGCCAGGACTGAAACTGAGATTAATGTGTCTGACGATGGGAAAGTCACCATTTCAGGCATTGATAAAAATAAGGTAAATGAAGCGGTACAGCATATACAAAATGTGACTCGCGAAGTGCAGCCGGGTGAAACCTTTGAAGGTACGGTAAAACGCATTCTGCCATTTGGCGCGTTTATTGAGATATTGCCGGGGAAAGAGGGTATGGTCCATGTCTCAAAAATGGGACCGGGATTTGTCAAAGATCCAAGCAAAATAGTGTCAATCGGTCAAAAAGTTAATGTAGAGATTATACAAATTGACAGTCAGGGAAGAATAAATTTGAAACTTCTTCAATAGTCTTCATTGATTTTATTTTTTTCCTCCTTTACAATAATAAGCATTCAGTATGGGACGAAGAAAATCTATTATTAAAGTTCCGTTTCTCAAAATCAGGATAAACAGGAAGACCATAATAAGCATTATTGGTCTTCTCCTTATCACATCTTCGATCGTGCTTCTTGTCTCCTTTTTCAATCTGCTTTCGTCAAGCGACGATGGAGGAAGAATCCTTATGAGGATCAATGAAGTGCTCGTTGCGAAATTTGGAATGCTTGCGATCTTCGTACCCTTCATACTTCTTCTTACATCAGGACATTTTTTTAATACCAAGAGATTAAGATTTGTAAAACTGAATGTTACGATTGGTTCACTACTGATCTTCATTGCAATCTTGGGACTGTTAAAGTCGGGAGAGTGGGGTGATGCGATCGCCACCAATCTTGCGTTGGATTTCTCTGGCATAGTATCATTTCTTCTTTTAGTGGCTACTTTTATTAGCGGGGCAATATTGTTTCTTGATACGTCAGTCGATGTGTTTCTCCTCTTTGTTGTTAAGATTATTCAAGCAAGCGTAAAATCGCTTAGACCGATATTGTTCAGCACCGCACTCAATAAAAATCCAAAACCGTTTGAGCTTGGAAAAGGGAAATCGGAAGAAACATTTATCAAAGATAAAGCATTAGGAGAAAAAGCAAAAGCTAGTACGCCGCAACATACCACAGAAGTTCCTCACACCGCATCGATTGATAAGGAACTCGTAATGAAATCGCTTTCTCAAGCGGCTTCATCAACTTGGGTGTATCCTCCGTTGAGCTTACTTCATGATATTTCTCAAAAAGATGCAGATAGAGGAGATGTGAGTAAAAACGCCACGATTATTGAAAAAACACTTGATAGTTTTGGTATTCGAGCCCGAGTATCTGAGGTGAATTATGGACCGACGGTCACCCAGTATGCATTGGAAATCACCATGGGTACCAAACTTTCAAAGATCACGGCTCTTTCAAATGATCTTGCGTTAGCGCTTGCCGCAACCACCGGTCAAGTGAGAATCGAGGCACCGATACCAGGAAGATCGCTCGTTGGTATTGAGATACCAAACATTAAACCTCAAATTGTTACCATCAAGATGATGTTGGGAACGCCGGTATTTTCTGATAATACTGATCCGCTGCTGGTACCCTTAGGGCTCGATGTATCAGGTAAACCGATAGCGGCAAGTATCAGTAAAATGCCCCATGTACTTATCGCAGGCACTACCGGTTCTGGTAAATCTGTTTTGTTGAATGCGTGGCTCTCCACCATTTTATTTCGATCAAAACCTGAAGATATTAATTTAATACTCATTGACCCGAAGCGAGTTGAGTTAACCAGCTACAACGGTATCCCCCATCTTCTCACTGAAGTAATTGTTGAGCCGACAAAAATCATTTCCGCGCTACAGTGGACGGTACGCGAGATGGAGAACCGGTATAAATTATTTTCGAATGCAGGAGCTCGTAATATTGAGGTCTACAACATGAAAGAAGGGGTGGAAAAGAAACCGTACATACTTTTTGTGATCGACGAACTCGCAGATCTTATGATGTTTGCTCCCAGAGACGCTGAAGAACTTATTACGCGAATTGCTCAGATGGCGCGGGCAACCGGAATACACCTTATTCTCGCTACACAACGTCCCTCGGTAGATGTTATTACCGGTTTGATGAAAGCAAATATCCCGACACGTATCGCGTTTAACGTATCATCTCTCGTTGATTCACGCGTCATTATTGATACACCCGGTGCAGAAAAACTATTGGGAAAAGGGGACATGCTCTATCTTCCGCCTGACCAGGCAAAGCCAAAACGTATACAAGGACCATACATAACTGATAAAGAATCATCCGAATTGGTAAAATTCCTTCATTCACAGGTGCCAGTAGTTCATTACACCGATGAGATTACCGACACTCCTTCGCATACAGGAAGCGGTAGTTACCTAATGGCGACAGGGATGGTGTCGAGTGAAGATCAGGATCCTCTTTTTTCGGAAGCGGTCAATCTTATTACACAATTTGATAAAGCATCAGCGTCACTGATACAGCGAAAGTTTAAAGTGGGATATGCGCGAGCTGCGCGGATACTTGATGAGTTGGAAGCTGCGGGGTATGTGAGTCCTGCTGAAGGATCAAAGCCCCGCGAAGTCATCAAGCGCCCCATTGCTGAGCAAGGAGAGCAATAGATTTTGGATTTATTTCTCGTACTTACTTCAAATACTTCTCAATATTCTGCTGGTGTTCTTCGGAAGTTTTAGCGTAGTGCATACGGCCTTGCGAGTCAGTGAGGTAAAACAAATAGGGAGTTGAGGGATCGGCATTTGCTACTGCTTGAATCGATGATGCACTTGGGTTAGCAATCGGTCCCGGTGGCAAACCTTCATTCACATAGGTGTTATAGTCTGACTTTACTTTTAGATCATCATGGGTCAGATCTTTCTTCCACCATGATTTCTCTTTCGATTGATACCCGAGAACATATTGTACTGTTGCATCAACCTGTAATGGGATGCCTTCATTGAAACGTCGCAGAAGAACGCCGGCAACTTCAATACGTACTTTATCAGATCTCGCCTCTCGTTCAACTAACGAGGCAAGGATAATTGCCTCTTTGTTTGTCAACCCCAGTTTCTTTATCTTAACTTTTACCTCATCGGTAAACTTCTTTTCGAAGTTGCTGTTCATGATACCGATAACTGCTTCTGCGCTTGCCTGTTTCGGAAACAGATAGGTGTCAGGGAACAAGTAACCTTCTTCTGCCGCGTTAACAAACTCAATCTCTGGTACATCAAGTTTCTTTGAAATAATCTGCGCCACTTCCTCTTTCCTTAAACCTTCAATAACCGTAACCCATTCGTCAAGAGTACCGTGGGTGAGTGTTTCTGCAACTTCATAAGCATTCATAGAAGGAGAAAGTCGAAAATCTCCCGCCTGAATCTTCTTATCTATTTCCTTCTGTTTGACAACAAGGTAAAACACCAAGGTATTTCTGATGAGTCCTTCATGAGACAGACTTTTTACTATAGTATTTAAACTCTCTCCCTGCTGAATAACAAATATCTTTGTTGATTTATCGTTTTTATTTACCGGAAGAGTACCTTCCTTATAGTAAAGGAATGAGAACAATGTAGATAGTATCACTACCGTAACCAATATCCAGAATTTATTCAATCTCATAAATCGGCATATTTTCTAGAGTAACTTCTGCTTCTTTAATTTTATATTTATCAGTTGAGTAAAAGAGCATAAGAGTCTCTTTTTTAGAAACCTCCTCGTCGAGTTTTTTCAATAAGTAAATTCCTGCATATTTATCCTCCGGTGCACCAAGGATTTTTGCCACAGTGTTGAGATTATAGTTGTTTATTCCTTTTATTGTACCAGATCGCGTCGATGACTCCTCCGCGATGTGCGATTTTGTTTTAAGACGCTCAGACGATACTGCGTGATCGCCACCTTGCGCTTTTACAATATCTCGAAATTTTTTAAGAGCATAACCCTCAGCGAGAATTCTTTTTGCTTCTTCTTCACCACTTGTGTCTTTCTTGCTCGATTCAAAACAGATATCAAGCAGTTTTCCCGCAAGTCGGAGCGCTTTCGCCTCAAGCTTCATCGGACGATCCTTTTTTTGTTCGAGTACCTCCAGTACGTCAAGTGCCTCAAGATATGGACCAACTCCCCTGCCAGCAGGCTCGAGCGTTTCATTAATATCTACCACTACTTTCATGTTGAATTTCTTCCCAATTATCTTAAATTTTATTGCTACTTTCTCCGCATCGGCAAAATGTCGTATTTTCATTGTCTTCCCAACAGGAATATCAAGCACGAGGTGATTAGTAGATGCCGCAATTTTTTTTGCCATAATAGAGACGATGATTTTATCAAATGATTCAAAAGCAAGCGGTTCTTCAATCCTTATTATTATATCGTCTGCCGGCGCAATACCGAGATGTCCACCCCATGCAATACAACCGCCAACTTCGTTTACAATCGATTCAATCTGTTTGGGGGTGAAAGTAACATTTGCCAAAAGCTCCATTACGTCAGCAGTGCCGGCTGGAGTAGTAATGGCACGTGATGATGTTTTTGGAATCTTAAAGCCGGCTGCGGCAATAATGGGAACAATTATCATCGTGGTACGGCTTCCTGATACTCCGCCGGTTGAATGCTTATCGGCAACAATACCATCAAAGTGAAGTTTTGTTCCTGTCTCAACCATTGCGCGAGTAAAATCAAAAAGCTCATCTGCAGTGAATCCTTCTTTAAACGATGCTGCAACAAAATACGTGGTGAGAATATCACTGAGTCGATGGTGAGAAATTTCGTCCATAAGATTATAAATCTCTCTATAGGTAAGTTTTTTTCCCAACAACTTCTTTTGTATGGCCTGGATTGCGTTAAGATGCTTTGCTACTTTTGTATGATCCATTGCTATGCCTGAGAGTAAATTTCAACAATTTTTCTCTGATATTCCCTAGCTTTTAAAACCATCTTGGTTATGAGGTAGATTTCCTTAATCGTGAATACCCATGCAAGAAACAAATAGAGGGCGACATACAGCACTGCAAGAGTAGCCAGTAAGAAAAATACATTTATGGTTCTCGATGTGTCGAAAATAAGATTATCAAATAGCTTCAGAAGATAATACACGAAGATTGATGAAAGGACAGTAGCAAGTGATATTTTGAAGGTCTCAACGAAGAGTGACTTGAGATCGTATCCTCCTATTTTTTTATAGAGAATAATCATGAGGAGCGCTACATTGATTGACATAGAGAGAGAAAATGAGAGCGCGAGAGTCCAGACCGGAAATTTTGCTATCAGGATGAAATATACACTGAGAACAATATTAATGATGAGACTGAGTAAGCTGATGAAAAAAGGGGTTTTGCTATCAAAAAATGCATAGAAACAGCGAGTAAGAAAATAATAAATGGCATGGAGTGGCAATGAGAGCGTAAAATATGAGAGGGTAATCGCAGTAAGAATCGTTGCCTCCCAGTCAAATTTTGGGCCACCGAAAAATAAGCGTACGAGCGGTGTACGTGCAAAGATGAAAAAAGAAGCGATTGGAATCATGAGAAAAAATAAGTTGAGTATCGAATCAACTACAATTCTGCGAAATTCCTCTTTTCGGTTGTCATGATACATTTCTGACAAGTAGGGAAGTGAAGCCTGACCGAATGCGATTCCGATGACCGCAACCGGTAGTAGTTGCAGATGCTGAGCAAAATAGAATATCGTGTATGACCCTGCTCCCAAAAGGCTGGTCAGGGTAAGATCTACCGTTGCGTCAATCTGGGCAATAATGGTTGTAAACACCCTCGGAACTATTATTTGAAAAAAATCCCATAATTCTTTCGCTTTCTTAATGATGAGCTGATAGTTAAACTGAGCGAGCGTAATGATTGGCATCTGCACGACGAAGAACATAATTGATCCTGCAACAACACCGATTACTGGTGCAAGAAGATAGAGACTTTTGGCAAATAGGAAAGTGGCTGCTATTATCATAACGTTGTACATGATAGGAGCGAGTGCGGGAATCAAAAACATTTTTTTTGCCTGACTTATTCCAGTGAGAAAGTTACCAAGCGCCAGGAACGGTAACTGACCGATAAGAAGTATCTGGGAAAAGAGAACAACCTGATCAATCTTTTCCTTGCTGAATCCGGGGGTAATTACCTGCATAATTGGATTAAGAAAAAGTGACAAAACTACAATAAGAAAAAAGAGAAAGATTGTAATTACGTTGATGATCGTTGAAACATACTCGTCCTGCAGTTTCTTATTATTCTGGTATTTGATGTAAAAAGGAATAAAAGATGCGGTTAGGGCACCCGTAATGAGGATTTCGAATATGAGATCCGGGATTCGAAATGAAGCAAAAAAGATATCGAGCTCCTCCTTTGTATAAAACCCTACCAGCGCCCGGTATCGTAAGAATCCAAAAATACGAGAAACAATTATCATCGATGCCAAGATTATCGTTGAAGATAACATGCTGGTTTGCTGCGTAAAGATAAGCTGCTTTGTCTTTGTAAGTATCCTGTTCATACTGCGTTGATTGTTACTGTAATTATATACTTAAATCGGAAAAAATAGTTTTGAGTTATGAGTTATGTAAACGTCACTTGACATCTAGAAGAAAATGGCGTTAAATGGTTACGTATGGTTTTTTTTGGTGAGTACGAGGTGTCATTTACGGCACCTGGAAGAATAGTGCTACCGAAAAAAATACGAGAACTTATAAGAGGAAACATTTTTATATTATCAAAAGGATTCGACGCATGTTTGGCCGGTTACAACAGAGAAGATTGGGAAGAACGATCGAAAATACTCATGGAAGTATCGTTGTTGGAAAAAGAGAATCTCGATAAGAAACGTTTTCTTTTTGCATCGACCGTGTACCTCGAAATAGATGATCAGGGAAGATTTGTTATTCCCCGTAATTTATTAGAGCATGCCAGCTTAAATGGTAAAGCCTATATAGTTGGAGTTGGAGATCATTTTGAGATATGGAATAAGAAGCGGTGGGAGGAATACATTAACCAAATAACTAAGTAACCAATCATTAATGCACACACCGGTACTTTTAAAACAAGTAATAGAAGGTTTGCAAGTTCATCCGGGAGGGAAATATATTGATGCAACAGCGGGCGAGGGAGGGCACCTTAAAAAAATTCTTGAAAACGGCGGAAGCATTCTCGCCATTGATTGGGATAGAAAACAAATGCAAAGTTTGACGGCAAAATTACAAGGTTACGAGCAGGTGATATTTGCATCAGGAAACTTTGCACAGATTAAAAAAATTGCAGAAAAGATGCAATTCTATCCGGTAGACGGTATTCTTTTCGACCTTGGTCTTTCGATGGAACAGATTGCTCGAAGCGGAAGGGGTTTTTCCTACAAAAATGAAGATGAACTTTTAGATATGAGAATAGGTATTCGGCAAAAAACAACAGCAGAAGATATCGTTAATACGTTAAGCGAAGAGCAATTGTATAACATATTTGCAAAATACGGAGAAGAGTTGCTTTCTCGACCGATAGCCGCGGCAATTGTACAAAAAAGAATTAACAAAAAGCTGAAAACAGTCGCTGATTTAACGCAAACGATTCATTATGTAGTAAGAAAGAGCGCAAGACCCGATCAAATCAACAAAGTTTTTGCCCGTATCTTTCAAGCACTACGAATCATTGTTAATAATGAATTAGATAATCTAGAAAAAGCTTTACAACAATCAAAAAAGTTAGTGAAATCGGGAGGAAGAATCGTGGTGATTTCATTTCATTCCCTGGAGGATAGAGTGGTTAAACAGTTTATTCGCAGTAATCATCTGAAAACAATACCGACGAAAGTAATTCACTCTCATCGTGGTCTACCATATGAGCGTTCAGCAAAATTACGAATCATAGAGATCGTATGAAAAAAATTCATCACATACCATTGACGCTCCTATTTATAGGTTTGAGTATTTTCCACGTGTATCTATTTGTATCGGGAATTACGCTTGGTGAAGATGTTAATAAGTTTGAGCGCGAAATCAAAAAACTGAAAACTGATACTCTAGATTTAGAAAAGAAGCTTTATGATGTAGAGTCTCTCAACTATGCCGCATCAGCTGCTTCGCGCATGAAGTTTACCAAAAAAACAACGCCGGTGTACCTAGATAATCTTACCATTGCTCTTGGACGGTAGACAGTATGGTGAAATACAAGTTGTTATTTCTTCTCGTCCTCGCATGTTTCTTAAGTGTTATTGGCAAGCTCTTCTATATTCAAATACTCAACGCCGCGGCATATAGTGGCAATTACTTGAAAACCAATAAAATTCTTCCTGAAAGAGGCAAGATACTCGATATTCATCGGCAGCCATTGGCGGTAAATGAACGAAAATATTTGCTCTTTGTCGAACCAAAAAAAATCGAAAAGCTCCATTATCTTGTCAAAGATCTTGACACGATACTGAAACTCGGCGAAGCCACGATTGAAGGTAAAATCGATACGACTAAAGATTGGGTAAAAGTCACTTCGGGAGTTACCAAAGATCAAAAAGAACAATTGATGCGAATGAATATAGACTCGGTTGGTTTTCAAGAGGAGCCGGAACGCTTTTACCCGGAAGCATCGTTGTCTGCTCATTTGGTTGGTTTTGTTGGTAAGAATACCGAGGGCGAGAATATTGGATATTTTGGCATTGAGGGATTTTATGATAAAGAACTGGGGGGACTACCTGGTTTGCTCAAGTCCGAGAGAGATCTGGTCGGCAGGCCAATATTTTTCGGAACTCAGGATAAGGTTAATCCACAGGATGGCAGCGATCTGGTGCTTACCATAGATAACGCAGTACAGTCGTTTGTTAAAAAAAAATTAACTAAAGCACTCGAAGATTACAAAGCAAAAGAGGGATGCGTAATTGTGGCAAACCCTTTTACTATGGCGATATTGAGCATGGTATGTTTACCCGATTTCGATCCGGAAAAATACTATGAATTTAGCGAAGATTATTTCAAAAATCCGGCAGTTTCGAATGTATATGAACCGGGATCTATATTCAAGCCGCTGATTATGGCGGCGGCTCTTGAAGAAAAATCAATAAAACCAGACCAGATAATTGATGAGGAAGGACCGGTGCAGATTGGTGATTACACTATTAGAACATGGAATAACAAGTATGAAGGGAAAATCACTATGACGAGATTACTCGAAAAATCATCCAATGTCGGCATGGTATATGTTGGTGAGCAGATGGGGCATGACAAACTCTTTTCGTATCTTCAGAAGTACCGGTTCGGTCAGCTTACCAACATTGATCTTCAAGGTGAGGTGGCAAGTTATTTAAAGCCGAAGGATGCATGGTATCCGATTGATTTTGCTACTGTTACCTTTGGTCAGGGTATTGCAGTAACGCCGATGCAGATGATTACTGCATTTTCCGCGCTGATTAACGGGGGTGCATTGATGCGTCCCTACGTAGTAGATACGGTCGTAAGCAATTCTTTAGAAAGAAAACAAGAGCCGCAAATTCTAGCAAAGGTAATCAGCGAAAAGACCTCTGCTGTTATCAGGAAAATGCTCATTTCAACGGTAGAAAATGGAGATAGCAAATGGGTAAAGCCCACTGGTTTTGCAGTCGGTGGAAAGACAGGCACTGCGCAGATTCCGATTCAAGGACACTATGATCCTTCTAAGACGATTGCGTCTTTTGTAGGATTTGCTCCGGCCGAGAAACCAAAATTTATTGCGCTTGTGGTACTAAGAGAACCAGAGTCTTCGCCATGGGGGTCGGAGACGGCTGCTCCGCTCTTTTTCGAAATAGCGCGAGAGTTGCTTTTGTATTATAATATTGCCCCAGAACGCAGCATGTAACACGAGGCATGTAGCATGTAGCAAGTTTTGTTACATGTTACATGTTACATGTTACATGACGAAATTCGAAAACTAAAAAACCTTTATCATCTTTTCACCGCTATAGCGGCTAACATCTGGTATGATTTTCCCAGCAGAAGGTTGAAGATTGTTGGCGTGACGGGGACTGATGGGAAGACAACGACGGCTCATCTCATTTACCACATTCTCAAATCTTCAGGAAAAAAAGTATCGTTGGTTTCGACCGTCTACGCTCAAGTTGGCGACGAAGAATACGACACTGGTTTGCATACGACAACCCCCCATTCATTCGTGGTGCAGAGGCTTCTCAAGAAATCACTCGACGCGGGCGACGAGTATTTTGTGCTTGAAACTACCTCTCATGCGCTCGATCAAAATAGGGTATTTGGCGTGGAGTTTGCTTGTTCTGTGATCACCAATATTACCCATGAGCATTTAGACTACCATAAAACATACGACAACTATTTACGTACAAAAGCTTTGTTGCTTTTGCATTCAGATGTTGCAATAGTAAATAAAGATGATCAATCATTTGAGCAGCTTCGAGAGTATTTTTCTCATAAAGGAAAAAAACTTCTTACGTATAGTTTAAAAGGTGATGCGGATTTCACCTTTAATTACAAGAAAGCCTATTGTGCCAATATGTCCGATTACAATAACTATAACGTTCTTGCGGCGTATAGTGTGTGTCGTACGCTGGGAGTGAGTGAACCGGACATCATCAAAGCTCTACGGAGTTTTCAGCTGCCGAAAGGAAGATTAGACGTTGTATATGATGGAGATTTTAAGGTAATTGTTGATTTTGCCCATACTCCAAATTCGATCGAACAGCTTTTGCGGGGACTCAGAGAGTCTGTTCAGAATGGCCGATTAATCCATGTGTTTGGCGCTGCCGGTTTGCGAGATGCTTTGAAGCGGCCGATGATGGGAAGGGAGAGTGGAGCGTACGCCGATGTTGTAGTGATAACCGAGGAAGATTATCGAAGTGAAGATCCTGAGAAAATCAGCGAGCAGATTGCTCGGGGACTTGAAGAAAAAAGTCTTAAGAAAATTGAGGAATCAAAACTTTCCACTGAGAGTAGAAAAACATACGCCATTATTCTTAATAGAGAGGCCGCAATAAAAAAAGCGATTGAGATTGCGAAAAAAGGAGATGTGGTTGTGATAACAGGAAAAGGACATGAGAAAAGCTTGGCGAGGGGCAATAAAGAATGGTCGTGGGATGAGAAAGACATTGTTAAAAAATATCTCAAATCTCAAATGTCAAATCCACATCGTAAATCTTAAATCTGGATTTGAGATTTGAGATTACTTATGATAACGTACGATCCGATTCTAAAAATTTATTCTTCCGATAAACTTAGCAATAAGCAGTATGCTGGTGGTTTTAGTACCAGAGCACTTGGAGACGGAAAGAAAAGTGATACGTTATTTCATTTTTTTGATGAAAGCGATATTTCTTACAAAAGAATAGTCTGGTTAAAGCAGATTCATTCTGCCAATGTTGAGGTTTACTCCGATCATGATTCCCATGGAACCGCTCGCCTTACACAGATTGAAGATACTGATGGCGTTATTACGAAAGACGAAGACGTGGTACTCGTAGTGCAAACCGCAGATTGTGTTCCGATACTTTTTGCAGATAAAAGTAACGGTATCATCGGAGCATCTCACCAAGGGTGGCGTGGATCATATAAGAAGCTTGCGGTGAGGGTGGTTGAGAAAATGGTTGAGAATGGAGCGCAGATTCAGAATATTGTTGCCGCCATTGGACCGTCAATTGGCGATTGTTGTTATACCGTTCACGAGGATCGGTATATTACGATGATGGAGGAAATTGGTGAGTATGCTGATAAAATCTCCTCTATTCGAGGAGGAAAGAGACATGTAAATCTTGCATTGCTGAATTATTTGTTACTCGTTGATGCTGGTATGAAAAAAGAAAACATAGATTTCTTTCCGTTTTGCACGAGCTGCCACAAAGACATGTTTTTTTCCTACTGGCGTGAAGCTAAAAATCTCTCAGGCGAAATGTTCTCCTTCATCCTCAGAAAGTCCTGACAATCTTCCCCAACCCAGGGGTGGAACAGAAGATCACAGTAATCCGTACAAATCAGTTGGTTATCCGTGGCGATCAGATGATACAATATACATCATGCTTAATGAGGCTCGGAATGTGTTTATTGTGGGGATCAAGGGCGTGGGGATGGCGAATCTGGCGTTGATCCTAAAGAAGATGGGCAAGAGTGTTGTCGGCTCAGATACTGACGAAGAGTTTATTACTAGCGAGAATCTCAAAAGGAACAACATCACGACATTCGTTGGATTTAACACTTCATTTATACCTTCAAACACTGATCTTCTCATTTATTCAGCTGCTCATAGAGGAATAGAAAATCCGCAGGTGCAGTTTGCGTTACAAAACAACATACGAGTACTTCATCAAGCTGAAGTCTTGGCTCAACTCATGGATATGCATGAGATTAAGATTGCGGTTTGCGGATCTCATGGTAAGACCACAACTTCGGCGCTTCTTGCCTATTGCCTGAAACAGCTCGGA
>CAZAJT010000018.1:0-18021 GCA_964485585.1 uncultured Gammaproteobacteria bacterium | reverse complement strand
CACGGAAAATGCATCACTATGCAAAGGAAATTGGCACCCAGTTTCCTGACGGACAGGTATGGCCACGACCCTGTAAAGGATTTCCCGAGTTTTGGCAAACGATTAGACGATTAAATACCGATGGTAATTTTCATATTCATACTGCAATTATTTCCTCAGGCCATACTGCGTTTATTCAGCAAACATTCCAGCTCTGGGAACTCAATGGGCCCAACATTATGGTTACCGAAGATGATATCCGATGGAAAAAGTATCCTGAAGAGATGGGGCGGAGAGTCAAGCCAGCTCCGCTCCCCCTTGCGCTTGCCCATCAGCAATGGTTAAGAATACTTGATCGCACCGATGGTAACTTTGATATTGAGCATGCACGCCAAATGAGAGAACGGATGGTGTACTTTGGTGATGATAGAGAGAGGGATGGTGGACTCGCTGCCGTAGGACAAATCCCTTTTGGTGAATTTAATGCCGCTAATCGACAACCGATGGAAAGAAATGGTGATCTTTTTACTTTTTCTGATTGGACAGTAGTTGGAAAAGTGCTTGAACGAAGTATTGCGCAGTTACGGCAAGGAGAACCGTGTACGGACATTTTTATGACTCAGCACAGATTGCTTGAATCTCAATCCGTCGGGTTAGGAAGGAGATTGTAACTATGAAAACGAACAATATCTATGTGGTAACCGGCCCCCCTTCATCAGGAAAAACAACTCTCCTCCAGTTATTAGAACAGCAGGGGTATAAAGTTGCCTATGAAGCAGCACGACAATATATTGACACGCAACTACGAGAGGGAAAAACGCTCGAGGAAATACGGGGAGACGAATTTGTATTTCAGCAAGAGTTATTGCATATTAAAATTGGTTTTGAGCAACAACTTCCTTCTGATGAGGTTATATTTTTAGAGCGAGGGATTCCCGATACTATTGCGTACTATAAATTGTGCGGCGTGTTGTATGATTACACATTGCATCAGGCAGTACGACAATCACGGTACAAAAAAGTATTTTTGTTCGAACTCCTCGAGTACGAACAAGATTATGCGCGCACTGAGGATGAAGAACAAGCACGTATGCTGGAAAAACTCCTTGAGGAAAGCTATAGAAATCATGGTTTTGTAGTTGTTAGAGTGCCACCGTTATCAATTGAAGAGCGCATGGCGTTTGTCCTGAAAAATCTCTCATGATAGACTTTTCTTCCTATACTTCTCCCTTTTCATGGCGTTATGGATCTGTAGAAATGAGACACATCTGGTCTGAAGTACACAAAAGAAAACTTTGGCGAAAGATTTGGGTTGAGCTCGCAAAAACGCAAAGTAAAATGGGTCTTGTATCGCAGAAAGAACTTGACGATATTATTCGTCATCAAGACGATGTTGATATTGAAAAATCACGAGAAGTAGAAAGGGAGATCTATCATGAGGTTATGGCTGAGATTACAGTATATTCGAACCAATGCAAAATCGGCGGAGGAAAGATTCATCTGGGCGCAACTTCAACCGATATCAATGACAATGCAGAAATGATACAGATTAAGGAAGCAATAACCCTCGTTAAAAGTAAGTTGAGAGAACTACTCAAGAATTTCGCCAAACAGATAGAGAAGTATCGCAAGACAGTGTGTATGGGTTATACTCATCTGCAACCCGCAGAACCAACAACCTTGGGCTATCGATTATCCTTCTATGCACAAGATGTACTCTGGGACCTACAATATATTCAGAAAATTGAAGCGTTCTTGAGAGGCAAAGGAATCAAAGGAGCGGTAGGAACAGCGGCGAGTTATGAAAGACTCCTTAAAGACTCCAAATATGATGCTTTTGCATTGGAAAAAGAAATAATGTCTGACTTGCACCTTGATCCGGTTGAGATTTCCTCACAGACTTATCCGAGAAAGATAGACTGGCTCATTATGGTCGCTTTAGCGAATATTGCTCAGTCTTTGCATAAATTCAACTTTGATCTGCGCATCATGCAATCACCTGCTTTTGGTGAGTGGTCAGAGCCTTTGGATAAAAAAAGAGTGGGATCATCGGCTATGCCTTTCAAGAAAAATCCCGATAAGGCTGAGAAAGTCTGTTCACTCACACGCTATATCTCAAGTCTTCTGAATGTGGCCTGGAGTAACGGGGCACTTTCCTTACTTGAGCGGACACTTGATGATTCAGCCAATAGGCGTGTATTTTTTCCTGAAGCGTTTTTAGCTATTGATGAGTGTCTTGCAACAACTAATATTTTTATTAAAGACCTTGTAGTATTTAACGATGTCATTGAAAGAAACTTGGAAAGATATGGAATTTTCTCTTCAACAGAAAGCGTGATGGTGGAGCTGGTAAAAAAAGGGGCAAATCGTCAGGAGGCTCATGAACTCATCCGTACCCTCTCGCTTACAGCCTGGAGTGAAATTCAGAAAGGCAGACCCAATCCACTGAAAAATGCACTGCTTGAAAATCCGGAGATTCAAAAATACCTGAAAAAAGATTTTATTGAAAAACTGTTAGTTGTTAAATCTCACATCGGCAATGCGCCGGAAAGGTCATTGAGGCTCGTCAGACAAATTAAAAATTACCTTAAGAAATTATGAAAAAACCAGTGATTTCAATAGTGATGGGGAGCGATTCTGATTTACCGGTAATGAAAGAAGCTATCGATGTTTTAGAAGAGTTTAATATTCCTCATGAAGTCTTTATTCTCTCAGCCCACCGAACGCCAAAAGAAACGGAAAGCTATGCGGAAGATGCTTTCGAGCGAGGCATTAAAGTCATTATTGCCGGAGCCGGCGGAGCTGCCCACCTGGCGGGAGTAATCGCCTCGATGTACCCCTTGCCTGTCATTGGCATACCGATAAAAACGCCAACCTTAAATGGCGTAGACTCACTCTACTCGATTGTCCAGATGCCACCAGGTATTCCGGTTGCAACAGTTGCGATAAACGGCGCCAAAAACGCTTCACTCCTTGCTCTTCAGATCTTGGCCGTTAATAATAAGAGCTTGCAAAAGAAACTAATTAGTTATAAAAATAGTCTGAAAGAAATGGTAATTAAGAAGTCCGAAAAACTTAAAAAAATTGGCGTTGAGGAATATTTGAAAGAAATGAAAAAATAATAATTACAATTTTTTTCTCATATGATACAAGCTGAAAGTATTCTGAAAGCTATCCCTTATATATTGAAGACTATTGATCTTCCACTTGGAAAAAAATATCAGGGAAAAGTTCGTGATTACTTCAAAAAAGACGGGGTTCGTATCATGGTGACAACCGACCGACAATCGGCGTTTGACGTCAACTTAGGACATATCCCGTTTAAGGGTTCTGTACTAAACATGCTTTCAGCTTTTTGGTTTAACAAAACTAAAAAAATCGTTCCCAACTATATGATTTCGATCCCACACCCTAACGTAATCATCGGTCATGAGTGTGAACCAATACCAGTCGAGATGATTGTGCGTGGATATCTATCAGGCTCCACCAAGACTTCTGTCTGGACTGCTTATGAAAAGGGAGAAAGGGTGATTTACGGATTGAGATTTCCCGATGGGATGAAAAAAAACCAAAAACTCACCCAACCTATTATAACTCCAACAACTCATGGCCCTTCGGCAGGCTCAGGGCAAACTGGTGGACATGATGAAAAACTAACGAAAGATGAAATCATAAGAAGAGGAATTGTCCCTAAAAAACTGTACGAACAAATGGAAAAAGCGAGTCTGGCATTGTTTGAATACGGAAGCAAACGGTGTAAACAGCAGGGACTAATACTCGTTGACACGAAATATGAATTCGGTCTTTACAAGGGAAAACTCATGCTGATTGACGAAATTCATACTCCTGATTCATCCCGCTTCTGGGTTGCCAAAACATACAAAGAAAGATTCAAAAAGGGACTTGAACCTGAAAATTTTGATAAGGAATTTTTAAGATTGTGGTATGTGGAGCGGGGGTATCGGGGTGATGGCGACCCGCCAAAAATGTCCAAGCAACTTATCGTCGATCTGGCGAAGCGTTATATCGCGGTCTACGAAAAGATCACTGGAAAAAGATTCAAGGCATACCAGTACCCTATTGAAAAAAGAATTAAAAACAATGTTCATAAATATGCTCCGAGATAAGAAAATTACTTACGCTCAAGTCGGTGATAACTACGATACGAAAGATCCTATTAAGAAACTGTTTCAATCTGCAGCGCGAGCAACTGCGAAGAATCTCACACATAACGGGTATCAAGAAGTTTCAGATACAAGAGGAGAATCTGCTTATGTCTGGTCCCTCGGCAAAGCTGGGGATAAACAAGCTTCACTGATGGCTTCTGTTATTGAAGGTCTCGGTACAAAAAATCTCATCGCAGATCAGATGAGAAAAATTACGGGAAAAACGTATTACGATGTGGTTGGACACGATACTGTCGCAACAATTATCAATGACCTTATCACCGTAGGAGCGAAACCACTGGTCATTCATGCCTATTGGGCAATAGAAGATAATGAATGGTTACAAGATCAACAGCGGATGACCGATCTGATTAACGGTTGGAAAAGCGCTTGTGATTTGACGGGTGCTTCATGGGGAGGAGGAGAAACAGCGACAATGAAGCAAATAATCGTTCCTGGAACTTCTGAATTTGCAGGATCAGCTATTGGAATTATTCCTTCTCAAAAAAGGCTCATTACAGACAACGGCTTAAAAAGTGGTGATAGAATTCTTCTCCTAAAAAGCAATGGTGTTAATGCGAATGGAATATCTCTCACCAGAGCAGTTGCGAAGAGACTACCAAAAGGATATGCGACAAAATTATCGGATGGAACAATGTATGGCGAAGCACTTCTCACAAAAACTAATATTTATGCCAAATTAATACAAGACTTATTAGACGCAGGAATCAACATCCACTATCTATCAAACATAACCGGCCACGGGCTTCGTAAAATTATGAGAGCAAGAAAAAATTTCATCTACGTTATCGATACCATATTTCCTTCTCAAGAAGTATTCCTCTTTATTCAAAAACACGCTCATCTCAATGATGAGGAAATGTACGGAACTTACAACATGGGAATGGATTATGCCATATTTATTCCTGAGAAAGATATAAGAAAAGCCCAAAAGATTGTCAGGAAAAACAAGTTGGAAAGTATTGATGCGGGCTATATAGAAACGGGAGAAAGGAAGATGATAATTAAACCAAAGAATATCACCTTCAAATCCGAAACCCTTAATCTAAGATAACGCTTTTACTCTCATTAAACATTCCTGTTTTCCTAGAATTTCCATTGATTCGTTGAGCGGTGGGGAGATTTTTTTGCCCGTGGTGGCAACGCGCAGGATCATAAAAAACTCACCAGTTCTTACCCCTTCCCGCTTGGCTAATTCCTGCATTGCGTCTCCAATTGTTCGATTGTTCCACTGTTCAATTGGTAAAAGCGCATCATGCATTTTTTTCAACAGATCTCTTTTGTTCGATAGATCTATCTCGTGCTTCTCTGGTCTCTTAAAGAAAAACTCACAGAGCGGGAGATAATCAGACAACTTTTTTATCCGCTCCTTAATAAGTGGGATTGTCTTTTCTATTATGTTTTCCGGATATTGCTTGTTATAATATTCGAAGATTTTTGTTCTGAGTTTTGAGTTTTGAGTTTTGCGAATGTACTCGCCGTTCATCCATTCAAGCTTCACAATGTCAAATGACGGTCCAACCGGTTGAAAGTTTTTCAAATCTACTTTTTCAATAAATTCTGCAAGACTAAATATCTCTTTTTGTTCCGGGTGCGACCACCCCATGAGCGAGAGATAGTTCAACACCGCTTCTGGCAAAAACCCTTGTTCCAAATACCATGCGGCCCATACGGGATTTTTGCGTTTGGAAAGTTTGGAGCGATCAGGATTTCGGAGAATCGGAAGGTGAGTAAATATTGGCAACTCCCATCCAAATGCTTCGTACAATAAAATATGCTTTGGCGTTGAGTTGATCCATTCTTCAGCTCGTATCACATGCGTTATTTTCATCGCATTATCGTCAACCACTACTGCCAGGTGATACGTCGGATAACCATCCGATTTGAGAAGAACCTGATCATCAAGCGTATTGCTATTAATTATTATTTTGCCGCGAATTACATCAGCAAACACAATGTCCCTATCATCCGGTACTTTTAACCGTATTACATATTTCTCTCCACTCCCAACTCCGAACTCTGCTCGTCCAGCAAAGCCTTGGCGAAGCTGGGAACTTTGAACATCTCTGCAATGCCGATCATACTTCGGTATTCTTTTCTCTGCAATCTGTTTTTTTCGTATTTCATCGAGTCGTTCCTTACTACAAAAACAATAATATGCTGCGCCTTTCTCAACCAGTTGTTCTGCATATTTTTTATAGAGGCTTAATCGTTCAGATTGTTTATAGGGAGCATAGGGTCCACCAATATCCGGACCTTCATCGTAAATGATTCCATATGATTTTATTGTCTGAAGAACCCTATCTTCCGAACCATCCACGTATCGTTCACGATCAGTATCTTCAATACGGATGATAAATTGACCTGCGTGCTTTTTTGCAAACGCATAGTTGATTAATGCAGTGTATAGATTGCCAATATGTATATCTTCACCGGTTGGTGAAGGAGCAATTCTTGTTCGTACCATGAGGAAATTATATAATACTCTAGGGTTCAGCGTTAAGGAGAAAGGGTTAAAGGAATTCATGCATATGTTATTAAAATTCTGTACGAAATGTGCCGGTCACCTCATACGGAAGGCTACGAATCTCTCTGTCTGCAGGAAGTGTGGATTCCACATGTACATCAATCCTCGACCAACCAACGCAGTTATCTTTTTGAACAAAGAGAACGAAATTCTTTTGGTAAAACGGTCAAGACCTCCAAAGAAAGACTATTGGGATCTGCCGGGAGGCTTTGTTGACATTGGAGAAACATTAGAGCAATCGGTGCGACGAGAAATTCAGGAAGAGATGGATTGTACTATTGGCGACTTGAAACTCCTCGGTTCATACACCGGTACCTATCGGTACAAAGGAATAAACTACGCTACTCTTTGTTTCGTATTTATAGCTCGCTTCCCTAATAAACCACTTACCAGAAGCGATGAATTTACCAGTATGCGATTCTTCTCGAAGAAGAAAATACCGTGGAACAGGATTGCGTTTGTAGATAATAAGAAAGCGCTGCACGACTATCTTCTTTGATACAACCTGATTCCTCCGTAGAGCCCGAAAAGAACAGGAAGGAGCAAAATACTTACGTACTTAAACACATCTTTCTGATTCTCAGGAATATCGGGAAGCGGATATACCGCGACAGAACGCTGTCGGATCCCGGCCAGTGCACCACCTGAAGCAAACTCATTCATAATGTTAAGAACAAACTCCAGATTGTCTGAGTTGCGATTCAGGTATTGATCGCCTACAAAACGCGAAGAAGGAATAACCACCAGTTGTCCACCAGATTTGTTTTTTGCCTGCAGCGTAATCACAAACTCTTTGAGATCTTTCTCACTCGGGCTGGGAATATTTTGCGGATTGAGCACGAAAGTATCTTTCTGCTGCCAAGACCGTTGAGTGGTTCTTATCAGGTTAGTATATTCTATGTCGTTTTTCTTGTCCGTGGTAATGGAAGACGTCCAGGGATAGGTGAGCTGATTAATACTAACAAAGTATGACGATTTACTATTGAAACGATTCGTTTTTATCCAAAAGGGATAAGGCACCAGATACGACACTGACTCATTACCAAAATTCACAAGCTCCGATGAGGCCGATAGAATGAGATTCTTTTCTATGGTAATTCCCCATTCTTTCAGGAGCGGGTCAAGATTGTGAGTTGCCGACGTGGTGTCGAGATTCTGTGATAATCCAACACCGTCAACCAGAAACACTGCCTTACCACCACGATTCAAAAAACTCCCTATACCATCAAGCTCCTGCGAATCATATTGTTTTTCTTGATCACCGAATACCATGAGCGCTTTTACTGAAGAATCAATATCTTTTTCCGCAGAATCTGTAGCAATATTTACTGTTTCCAAAATAAATTGCTGTTCAAACACGCTCTTGAGAGTGCCGATCGGATCTCCACGGGAATCAAAACTTATTCCTGCTCCCATAATACCAACTTTTGGACTTTCTTTCCGAGTCAACTTATATATCGCGGCTGTCAAATTGTATTCGAGACTCCCCAAATCGGTAACCTGTGGCAGTGTCTCTTTTTGATCTCCTTTTGCAATACTGATGCCAAAGTATGACTGGGTGACTGCGTATTTATCCTGTTCAATTTGAGAAAACTGCAATGGTGGTATACCGGCTTCCTGCGCTTCTTTTAACGCTTTAGAGTCTTTTTTCGGATCAAGAATATTGAGACGAATTTTAGCGCCGCCTGCTTTTTTGTATTCCTGCAAGAGATCGACCACATCATTTTTCAACGGAATGAGTCGTGTCGGAAGATCTGACGAAGCATAGAATGAGAGAACTACTTCTTTTTCAATGCCTTTCACTATTTTTCTTGTTGGGAGTGAGAGAGAATATGCCTTTCCTTTGGATAAATCCAAGCGCAGTGCAAATGGCAAACTAAAAGCGTTAACGAGTACAAATAATCCAATTGCGCTCCCCACAACAATATGCTTTCTCCTCCCCCGCAGATTCAAGAGACGTACCAAATTTAACGTTTTTATTTTTTTAAACATAATAATCCGAAAATCTGCTATCAATCCACGCTAATCTCTACGCTCCAGATCAATAACAGTCAACGTCAGAAACAACCCGACAAAGCTTAAAAAATACACGATTGACCGCAGATCAATAATTCCTTTTGTAAAACTTTCCAAGTGATAGAGGGGACTAAAATATACGAGTGCCTCTTGTATAAAACGGGGGAGCACGCTTGCTGCAAAATCCGTAGACATGACTAAAAGCAGAAAGAGCATTAATAGAGAAAATAAAAATGCAATAACCTGATTTTTTGTCAGCGAAGAAAAAAAGATCGACATGCTAAGAAAACTGGCCGCCAGAAGAAGCACGCCGACATATCCTACCAAAAGTTCTGGAATGTATAATCGCACCAAGTAGGCCAATACCAAGGGCAAACCAAGCGTAAGTACCAATCCTATCCCAATTAAAGTGAGCAGTGCCAGAAATTTCGCAAGCACGATCTGTGTCTCTGAAATCGGAAGGGTCAGAAGCGTTTCGATTGTGCCGATCCGTTTCTCTTCTGCAATTGATCGCATCGCGACAGCAGGAACAAAAACCATCAATATCCACGGGGCAACCCCAAAAAAAGGACGCAGAGATGCGGACCCCACGAGAAAAAGGTCTTTAATAAAAAGAAAGTTGGTAAAAACAGCAAAAAGAATAATGACAATATAACCGATCGGATTATTGAGGTAGTAATTGAGTTCTTTTTTATAAAGAGTTTTCATACTGCGCTGTAAAATTGTGAAGATTGATCATTCTTTCACTAATTTTCTGAACAATTTTTCCACTGCTCCTTTTCCAACCGGTTTCTTCCCATCATACACCATTGCTCCTTTATTAATAATCACCAATCTACTTGCCACATCTTCTATTTCAGAAAGAATGTGAGTTGAGAAAATGATAGTTTTCTTTTTTGCGAGTTTTTTGATGAGGCTGCGGATTTTTTCCTGTTCCAGAGGATCGAGTCCGGAAGTCGGCTCATCAAGAATCAGGAGTTTTGGATCAGCAAGCAAGGCTGCTGCCAATCCCACCCGCTGCCGGTATCCTCGTGAAAGCTCCTCGATTTTTGAATTCAATACGTCCTCTATGCCCACATCGCGCGAAACCGCCTCAATCCGCACTACTCCTTTTACATCTGCAATAAACTGCAGATATTCTCGCACTTTCATTTCTTGGTACAGCGGATTGTTTTCGGCTAAATATCCTGCCTGTCTGAGTAGTTCTATTCTATTTTCTACCGGATGAAGACCATCAACCCGGACATCTCCAAAATCCGGATGAAGATATCCGAGAATAAGACGCATCGCCGTCGTTTTTCCCGCACCATTGGGACCTAAAAACCCGATAACTTCACCTTCTTTTGTTTCTAAGGTTATTTTGTTGACGGCGCGTTTTTGGCCAAATTGCTTACTAACAGAAAGCAATGAAATCATAGTGTTAGTTAACAGCTACCACAGTCACCACCACATGGGCATCCGCTCGTTTTCTGTTCATCTGCATCTGAAGTTGTATCTTGCATGTCAGTATTGAAAATTAATAACAAAACATCATATATTATACTGCACGTTTGAGAAGATCCAGTCTTTTTTTAACCGTCTCCGCGTAAGCTTTTTTAATTCGCCACTTTTCAATCTCCTGGTGATTGCCTGAAAGTAAGATTTCTGGTACTTTTTGACCCATAAATTCTTCTGGACGAGTGAACTGGGGATATTCGAGAAGCTTCACTGAGGATACCCCTGCTTCTTTTAGTTGCAACAATAATTCGTCTTCACCGATCGACTCAATTAATTGATTAATTGAAATTTCAAAAAAGCTTTCTTTTTGTGTGGCCTCTTCTTTTTTTAATACACCCGGAAGAAGACGCACTACGGAATCAACTATTGTTGCTGCGGCTATTTCACCGCCCGTCATCACAAAATCTCCCAGTGAAACCTCTTCGTCAACGAATTTCATTACCCGCTCATCCACTCCTTCATAATGTCCGGCAAGAATAATTAAATGATCCAGCTTCGCATACTCCTGCGCCTTTTTCTGATCGAACAACCTACCCTTCGGTGAAGTATAAATAACTTTTGAATTTTGATTTGTAATTTTGATCTTTGATCTTTGATGTTTGATCTTTTCTAATGCTTTATATATCGGCTCTACCTTCAAAACCATCCCCGCTCCTCCTCCATACGGTTTATCATCAATCATACCATAGGAATCTGTTGCAAAATCCCGAAGATTGACAAGTTCAATATCCACAGCTCCTTTTTCTTGAGCTCTTTTTACAATACTTTCCTGAAAAAAACCTGAAATCATGGCTGGGAAAAGCGTTATGATTGAGATCTTCATGGTACTATTGTACTATGAAAATGCTGATTTTACGGCTCATCCGTCTGTATCAACAAACAAAATTATTCCGGAGCAGTGTATTAAAAACATTGTTTTTAACAGATGCTGTCTGCAGATTTCGTCCAACTTGTTCGCAGTATGTTTTTGAGACTGTAGATAAGTACGGAGTACTGAAAGGGCTTTTTTTAGGAGTCAAGCGGATAATACGTTGTCATCCGTGGTCAAAAGGCGGATATGATCCAGTACCGTAAATACCCCTTGAAAAAGTCTTGCTCATGCTGGTATAATTAGCAGAGTATTGTTGTATTTGCTAAACCCTTATGCAAATCAATTATCAACCACCGGAAGATCAGGCAAACCCACTTGAGAAATACACTATCAATCTTACCCAACAGGCTAAAGACGGAAAGCTTGATCCTGTTATTGGTAGAGACGAAGAGATCAGGCGCGTTATACAAATTCTCTCGCGTCGTACAAAAAATAATCCAGTACTCTTGGGGGATCCGGGAGTCGGAAAGACCGCAATTGTTGAAGGACTCGCGCTGCGGATTATAGCAGGCGATGTACCTGATACACTGAAACTCAAACAGGTAATCACGCTTGATCTCGCTGGTATTCTCGCGGGCGCAGCATTTCGAGGGGAGTTTGAACAACGATTGAAAAAACTTCTTGAACAGATCGAAAAAAGTGAGGGAAAGTATGTACTCTTTATTGATGAGCTCCACACCATTGTAGGAGCTGGCGGCGCTGAAGGAGCAGTTGATGCAGGAAATATGCTCAAGCCTGCGCTTGCTCGCGGCCATCTTCATGCCATTGGCGCCACCACAGTACGGGAATACCGACAGTATATTGAAAAAGATCCGGCGCTCGAACGGAGATTCCAACCGGTATACATCGACGAACCTTCTGTTGAAGACTCCATCTCGATCCTGCGTGGAATTAAAGAAAAATACGAAGTCCATCATGGGATTAAAATCGCTGATGACGCATTGATTGCTGCTGTTAATCTCTCAGTACGATACATCACTGATCGGTATCTTCCCGATAAGGCGATTGATTTGATTGATGAGGCAGCAGCTTCGGTAAAAATAGAGGTTGACTCCATGCCTACGGAACTCGATCAAACCAAGCGAAAGATTACACAGCTTGATATTGAGCTTGCAGCATTAAAAAAGGAAAAGGGACTTGAGATGCGACGAAAGACGCTTGAGCAAGAACGACAAGAACTGCAGAAGAAATTTAACGAACTTCAGAAACTGTGGCAGCAACAAAAAAATGTTGTTACCGAACTACAAAAGTATCGCGTACAGCTTGATAAACTCAAGGCCGAATTTGAACGAGCAGAGCGAGAAGTGCTCCTTGATAAAGCGGCTGAGTTGAAATATGGAAAAATTCCTGAAATTGAACAAAAACTAAAAGAAGTAGAGAAAAAATGGCACCAAATTCCCTCAAGCGAACGATTCTTAAAAGAAGAAGTTACCGATGAAGATATTGCGAAAATAGTCGCTCGATGGACTGGTATACCGATAACGAGACTCCTTACGAGTGAATCTGATAAACTCACAAAATTAGAAGAAGAATTAAATTCACGCGTTGTTGATCAATCGCACGCTATTAAAAAAGTGGCAAATGCAATCCGCAGATCACGCGCAGGACTCGGAGAAGAAAATAAACCGATTGGGTCATTTTTATTTTTAGGACCCACTGGTGTTGGGAAGACTGAAACGGCAAAAGCACTCGCCTACGCCCTTTTTAATGATGAAAAAGCAATGATTCGTATTGATATAAGTGAGTATCAAGAAGCTCATACGGTAGCTCGATTGATTGGCGCACCCCCGGGATATGTTGGTTATGAAGAAGGAGGACAGCTTACTGAAGCAGTGCGACGAAAACCGTATTCAGTAATACTTTTTGATGAAGTAGAAAAGGCCCATCAACAGGTATTCAACGTGTTTCTTCAGATTCTTGATGAAGGAAGACTCACTGATGGAAGAGGAAGAGTAGTCAACTTCAAGAATACTATCATTATTCTCACCTCAAATTTGGGAAGTGAAGTATTTAGTACTAAAGCATCAGAATTAGAACGGGAAAAACAAATCATGGATCGTATTCGAATATTTTTCAAACCGGAATTTATTAATCGACTCGATTCCATGGTAATCTTTAACCCACTAAATGAACCAATGATTCAAAAGATTGTGGAGCTGCAGATAAAAGCGCTTGAAGATCGCCTGAAAAAAGAAAACCTCCACCTTCAGATTGCTGACACCACAAAAAAACATCTCGCTGCAGTAGGATTTGATGAAATATATGGCGCGCGGCCATTGAAACGCGTTATGAACGAGCTGATTGTTGATGAGATCGCGCTTCAGATTGTGGAAGGAAAAGTGAAGCCAAAAGACACGGTAGTAGTAGATTACAAACAAGGAAAACTGGATATCTCAATCAAAAAACCCAACTAGGTGCTTCTGAAGAAGTACTTTTTCATGCTTGAAAGCTATTCCTTCCTGCGCTAGTTTTCGTTTCTGCGCTTTATATCCGCCAAACGCATAACCGGGAGATAACGCGCCATTGGAATACACTACTCTATGACAGGGAAACTTTTCGGGATGAGTATTCAAATGAAGAATTCTTCCAACGATTCGAGGAGAGGAAATATTCAGATATTGAGCGATCGCACCGTACGTTGTTACTTTTCCTTTTGGGATCATTTGTAATAGTTTATATATACGCAGTCTATATTGTTCCATTGCTCTATTGCTCAATTGCTTTCCTTATTTTACTTGCTAATTCTGTAAGTTCATTTTTTGAAACATCAATAAGCGAAGGTACAAATTCCGTTTCCTTGTATCGCGGCATCACGTGAACATGAGCATGTTCTACCTCTAATCCATGAGTAACGTAGGTAACAAATGTTGGACTCAATGCTTTTTGCATAGCCTTGGTAAGTTTAAGTACTATATTCCAATAAGCACTAAAATCCGGCACATCATATACCCAGCGATAATGTTTTTTGGGAATCACCAGAGCATGTCCTTTGGTTCGGGGATGAATATCAAGCAGTACATAAAAATCTCTATCCTCATAGACTTTATACGAAGGCAACTCCCCCGCTACAACCTTACAGAAAATACAGTCACTCATACCTTAATTATACCTAAATTCTGACAGCAACCAAACGATTGAACGACTTGAGCTTCAACTTTCATAGTGCGCAATAATCGTAAATTCTGTACGAATTGTTAGGATAGTCTATTCCACCCCAGGGGTGAAATTGAGCACCGCTTTGTTGAAAAACTTACATAATTTCATTAGAGTTATAGTATGAAACGTATACGAGTTGGATTAAATGGTTTTGGGAGAATTGGCAGATCTTTCACCCGTATCGCACTCAACCGTAATAGCTTTGATATTGTTGCGATAAACACGCGAAAGGCTGATGCCGCTCTATTTGCATATCTCTTGAAATACGACTCAATCTACCGTACTTTCGATCAGGAAGTCGCAAACGATCAGGAAGGAATTATCATAAACGGGAAGAAGATTGCGATAACCCAGTCTTCCACCCCTGAGGAAATACCGTGGGAAAAATATAATATTGACGTCGTCATTGACGCAACCGGCGCTTTCACGAAAAAAACAGACTTAATGAAACATATAAAAGGATCAGTAAAAAAAGTCATTCTTACTGCACCGTCAAAGGATGAAGAAACTCCTCATGTCGTTTTAGGAGTCAATGATACTGCAATAGATTGGAGTAAAGAAACGGTGATCTCAAACTGCTCGTGTACCACCAACTGTGCCGCACCGATGTTCAAACTTCTTCATGAAAACTGGAATATTCTAGCAGGATATCTCACTACAACCCATGCGTATACGCAGTCCCAATCTCTGCAGGATGATCCCAATGGTTCTCCTGATCGATCACGTGCCGCTCCTTTAAATATTTCACCTTCCACGACCGGCGCCGCAAAAGCAGTTGCAAAGGTAATCCCGGAACTGAAAGGAAAGATCGATGGCATGGCAGTACGGGTGCCGGTACCCATAGGATCACTTTCAGACATCTCAGCTCTCGTAGAAAAAGCGACAACAGCAGACGAAGTGAATGAAAAATTCAAGGAGTCTGCTGGAGTGAATCTCAAAACTATTCTTCACTACGAAACTACTCCTCTTGTTTCTTCCGACTATATTGGTTCTCCTTACTCCTGCATCTTTGACGCGAATTACACAAAAGTCATTAATGGACATCTGGTAAAAGTATTCGGATGGTATGATAATGAGTGGGGATACTCAACGCGGTTAGTTGATTTGGTAGAAAAGATCTCGGATTTTGTGTAAACTACCCGTCATCCCGGGCTCGATCCGGGATCCCTTTGTCATTGCGAGGATCAGCCAACGGCTGAGACAAAGCAATCCCAGAGATTGCTTCGCTCGCAATGTGACACAATTAGTGTAACAGTAATGATTAAATATATTGACGAGGCCGACATTTTGAATAAACGTGTTCTGCTGCGTGTTGACTATAATGTCTCATTGAATCCTAACCATTCTATCGCTGACGACTTAAGAATTAAACAATCCCTTCCTACACTCAATTATCTTCTTGAAAGGAAGAATACCGTTATCGTCATTTCCCATCTCGATAATCCAAAAGGTCGCGACTCCACCTATTCACTGAAACCAGTAGTGGAGCGATTACAAAAGTATTTACCAGATTACAGAATTACCCTCATTGATGATTTTTTCTCACATTCTCACAACAACGAACAACGAACAACGCTCGCCCAGCGAAGTCTCGGCGAAGTTGGGAACTCAGAACCATCAATTGTTGTACTTGAGAACATCCGCTTTTATCCTGAAGAAAAAGATAACGATGAAACCTTTGCAAAGCAACTGGCAGCGCTCGGTGATGTGTATGTCAACGATGCGTTTGGTGTTTCTCACAGAAACGATGCGTCAGTAGTATCTCTTCCAAAATTTCTCCCCTCATATGGGGGATTACTGCTGAAGAAAGAGATTCAAACGATCTCTCATGCTATAGAAAATCCCAAGAAGCCTTTCGTTGCGATCGTTGGAGGAGTAAAAATCTCAACCAAATTACCGTTGTTGGACAAATTGATTGAAATCGCAGATTATTTACTAGTAGGCGGAGCCCTTGCCAACACGCTTCTTGCTGCACAGGGAATAAACATTGGTCACAGTTTGTTTGAACCGGATGAAATCGAGAATGCAAAAAGACTCTTCACTCACGCGAAGCAAAAACAAACAGAATTACTTCTCCCAATTGATGTTGTATTGAATAACAGTATGTCAACAGATCTACAAAATATTCCAACAGAATCTATGATTGTCGATATCGGGCCGAAGACACAAAAACTATATATCAATACTATATTAAAAGCAAATACCATAATCTGGAACGGACCAATGGGAAAGTTTGAAGAACATGCATTCCGGAAAGGTACTGATGCGCTTTATCATGCGATAGCAGAAAACTCTCAAGCAATATCAATCCTTGGCGGAGGAGAAACGATAGCAGCGCTCTCGCACGAAAAACACCTGGAAGCAATTACTCATATCTCAACCGGTGGTGGCGCCATGCTTGAATTTATTGAAAAAGGGTCACTTCCGGGAATCGAAGCTCTGAAAAGATCTTCGATTACCGGATAATCTCAATCACCTTATTTACTTTATCAGGAGATTTCAACCGTATAATATTGCTGCTTTTTTCAATAGAGAGAAGTGCATCTTTCCCAATTACACGATCATTCTGTAACCAATATATATCAAGATCAACATAGGTATCTTTGTTCCAAAAAGAAGTCTGCAGATAAACAGGATAGATGAATATCATTCCGTCAAAACCATTCTTTTTCCGAACGTTCATTAGTCCTTTCTCCCATAGTTCTGGAGTATCTGCGACGAGTAGTTTATACGTTTTGCCTTCAAGTTTGTAATTGATTACTTTACTATTCTTCATATTCTTCGACATACTATTACCGATTACTAACAGAATCGCAACAAAAAGGAATCCCACAATAACTTTTTTCATAATTATGCTCCTTCTATTATAATACAAATCTCCTTAAATCTCTCTACTACAACAGATTTCAAGAATATTCTTCTTTCTTGTTTCTCTATCCGCGCTGCTTCCTGCCAGAGTGAACGTCCTGCTAAAAATCCAGAGGCGCCATGCGAAGCAGCAGTCTCCAATTGCTTCTTAAAAGCTTCATAATCTATTCCTCTCGTAAGCAATATCCATGGTGTTCCTCCTAAATAATTGGTAAGAATGTCGCATGAGTGCTCATTCTCAGGGTACTCAAGCTTGAATACATCGGGTCGTATGCCCTGATCAAGAAACATACTTACCGCAGTGATAATCTGTTTTGATTTTGTTCCTTTTTCATTATACGTTACAATCTCCAGAAATAGAGGCAGATTATTATTTTTACAGTCAGACAGTACTTTTTTAACTGTCTCCATCTGCGCGTTAACTGTTGAGGAATCGTGATTAAAATAAATCAATAGTTTTACCCCTGATGCACCCATTTCTTTTAACTGCGTTGCGGTAAACTCTAATTCTGTTAACCGATCACCATTGAGATCTTTATATCCTGACTTTTCAATAGGCAGAAGATACGGTTTTGATTTTCCTTGATACGCTGGTAGTCCAAATTCAGTATCGATCAATATTCCGCTCAGCTGATCGTACAAACTGTTTATTATTTCCGACTTCATTTGAATAATTGCGTCTTCGGTAACGAAAGAAGGATTTTTGGGATTCAGAAGTTTACGAAAACTTTCTCGATGATCGAGCGCGAGCATGAGATACTTCCCATTCTGAGTAAATTGCGAAAGGTTCATATCAAGATTGTACCATTAAAATCATTTTTTACTCTTAAAAACCTCGTTTTTCGTTTCTCGTTCTTTCTTATGTACACGAGTTTCGCAGTTGTCATTCTGATCCCGCGAAGCGGGAGAAGAATCTCTCG
>CAZAJT010000017.1:0-18124 GCA_964485585.1 uncultured Gammaproteobacteria bacterium | reverse complement strand
AGCCTCGCATTCGCGAGAGATTCTTCTCCCGCTTCGCGGGATCAGAATGACAACTACGAAACTCGTGTATAGTCTGCAATTGTCACGAGGTTTTTTTGATGCGGTAATAGTAGGTTGGGAATGGTTTGTGCGAGATTGTTTTTTCAAGATAGGGTTCCCATCCTTTCACCTTAAATCCGTGAGAAATGACAAGTGATCCCTCTTTTAATTCACGGTTTAATTTATCTGATAACTTGGCAATGAGCTCAGGCATAAGAAATAAATAAACAATATCTGCTTGGGCAATATCGGCATTAAAAATATTTTGCGTTCTATATTCAATGTTTCTCACTCCAGCAAACCATGTCCTTAGTCTTGCCCACCAGATCAGAAGTGGGTTAATATCAAGTCCGAACCCTCTCGCTCCATACTCCCTAACTGCCGCTCGTACTACCCGTCCATCACCGCAACCAAGCTCAATAAATACCTGCCCTTTTTTAATACCGGCTTCTTTCAAAAAGAATAACAGCTCCTTTTGTTTTGTTGGGACATACGGCGATCCCATGAAGGAGGAAAACAGGAGTGAAAGGGCAAAGGCGCAGAGCGAGACCGCAATGATTAATTCAAGAAAGAGGAAAATCAGATATCCGACAAGGTAGACCATATGATGATTATAGTATAATATACGCTATGCGTCCGTAGCTCAATTGGACAGAGCGGATGGCTTCGGACCATCAGGTTGCGGGTTCAAGTCCTGCCGGGCGCGCACTAAAGGAGGAATCGTATGCTATGGGCCTGTAGCTCAACCCCGATTGAATCGGGGTCAACTGGCAGAGCAGTTATAAGAAAGAGTATGAAAGGATGGATGTATATTCTAAGAAGTGATAATTCTGGAAAGTATTACATTGGTTCCACTAACAATCTGGAAAAGAGATTGAAACAACACCGGAACAATACCACAAGAACAACAAGAATTTTACAAGCGTATACACTAGTTTATTGCGAAGAACACGAGGAGTTATTTGATGCAAGAAAAAGAGAAAAACAGTTGAAATCTTATAAAAGCCATAAGTATATCGACTGGATTATTAGCGGTAAGGGCCTGTAGCTCAACTGGCAGAGCAGCTCCCTCTTAAGGAGTTGGTTGAGAGTTCGAGTCTCTCCAGGCTCACACTAAATCGTAGGCTTTTCTTCATTAATCCTCCGAGAACCTTACTTAGATCAGCCCTATTTAGCCTTAATAAGCAATTGATCATGGAGTTGATTACTAGCCTATAGTATGGTATACTATAGACTAAACCTACTTATGGTAACCACAATTTTAACTATCCTAACGGCCGGATTACTGATCTTTTCCGGACCAGCAACCAGCCACAGCCAACCACTTTCGCAGGTGAAATACTCGCTGTCTAACCGCTATGCCGATACTTTTGTTAACGATGTATTTTCCGACAACATTTTGCTGACTTTAGCCTATATGGGCGGTAAAGTAAAAACCGGTAATAATATTTCTTGGGATGAAGTGAAAAAAACCGACTCAACCACATTACTTTTACATCCCGGACAGACGTTTGCTTTCCATGACAATGTCTCTGAAAAGTATAAAGGGAAAATTGCTCTCACGACCAATGCTCATTTCAACTCGGATGACGGATTTAAGTCTGACGGGTGGCTGGTCGGTGACGGTGTTTGCCACTTGGCGTCTTTTATGTATGTAGCCGCACTGGCAGCGGGTCTTGAAACTGAAGCTCCGACTCGACATGATTTTGCGGCGATTGAAGATGTACCGAGACAATACGGAGTATCTATTTTCTATTCGCCAAATGACCCAAGCGGCAGTGCCCTTCAAAACCTATACGTTACCAATAATAAAACTAAGACTATCGCCTTCGTATTTACCTACGAGGAAAACTCCCTTAATATTCAGGTTGAAGAACTTAATTAACATCTTTACAACTCCCCTATTCCACTATATGCTGATAGTGTGGCAAAGTATACGATCTATTTCATCTTAACCTCTGTCACGATTTACGCCCTTGCTGCATTCATTTATCCGTCAATAACCTCTAACCTTATTCGTTGCGCCAACAGTATAAGTTGTAAGGAAAGCCTAAAATTAAAGATAGAAAATAATACAGTAGGAACCTTCAATAATCACAGTGTTAGTCCACCGAATATAAACCTTGCAGAAGAAAAGAAAAATCCCACCGTGCTTGGACTGGAGACCGGAACCGGAGAAAAACACATTTATGTTAATCTTGCGACCCAAACGCTCTCCGCATATCAGGGAGATAAATTAGTATTTCAAACTCTTATCTCATCGGGCAAATGGTTTCCGACACCGATCGGTGAATATACCATATGGTCGAAACTTCGCGCCACCAGAATGACGGGTGGAGAAGGAGCCGATTACTATGATCTGCCAAACGTTCCCTATGTTATGTTTTTTTCGAATGATAAGGTTCCGGGAAGTGCCGGTTTTAGTTTGCACGGCGCCTATTGGCATAACAACTTTGGACACCCGATGAGTCATGGATGTGTCAATATGAGGATTATTGATGCGGAAAAAGTCTATGATTGGGCAAATCCTCCAACAAAAGGCAACATAACATATGCGAATGCGGAAAATCTCGGAACTAAGATTACGATCTATGGGGAAGCCCCCCTCTAAATATGTTATTTGCAAAACGTGAACTAAAGACATTCCTGTTAATCCTTATTGCAGCGGGTTTTGGTTTGCTTTCCTTTTTATTGACTGATAACCATGCAAATAAAAAATCATTCAAAGTAGAGGTGCCCAAATATAATCTTTCTGCAAACGTTGTTGTTACGCCTTCACCAATGGCGGAAACAGTCATTCGATCGCCCGACGGGAAAAAGACATTAATTATTAAAAAGCAAGAGTCTATAAGTTTGACTTCCTATTCGTTTTATACATCTGACGTTCAAACTGCTGAAAAGATACCGATTTTTATTCAAACAAAAAAATCAAATCAGAGTATTTCTGCGCCATTTAATACCTGGTCTCCTGACGATAACAATCTCTTTCTTATAGAGGAAACATCAAAAGGGAAAGATTACCTTGTTTTTCACGCTTCAGGAAAACCGTTTACCGATGATTCTGAGTATATAAACATAACTGAGCTGTTTAAACAAAAATTACCTGAATACATCCTGGAAGATGTTACCGGCTGGGCGGCTCCCGATCTTCTCATAGTCAACACGAAAACGAGTGAGGGGGTAGGAAGGTCTTTCTGGTTTGAAATAACCAGTCTTTCTTTTATCCAACTGGAGAATTACTTTAAATAAAAATTACTTCCTGCCTGCGGGAAATACCGTGACGAGGACTTCACGAGCAGTGTAGCTGTGGTCTGGACGGAGATTTGTTAATTCTTCGACCGTATCGAGTTTCTTTCCTAAGGTAACAATGGGAGGCTCTGGCTCTCCGTTTTTCATAAGGTTTGGGAATCCTGCGGTTGCTGTAAGGGCGGGACAAAGACATCTAAAACCCGAAATATCCGCAATCGTTCCTCCATTTGATCGATACTCTTCCTCGGGCATTGCCGGACAGTTAAAGAGAAGCTCTCCTTTTTGATTTGCAACAATTTGAACAAGATGTCCTATGCTACAGACCCTTTCTCGTGCACCAAATACATCAGGATCGGAGAGTGTACCTTCCATCTGAGCTACTTGAAATGCGAAACCAGTTGGGGACCAACAGGTGGTTTTCACTACGAGAGAACCATCTGCCGCCGCTACTCGTGCCTGTTGTTTTAAATCACGGCGCATCCCCGATTCATCATCAAGTGCAAAATCAGTCCCGACACCAATACCAGCCGCTCCAAGAGCCAACGCTTCTGGTAATTTATCATCCTGTCCTCCGGCCAGATATACCGGTTTTCCCAGCCCAATAATTTTTCCCAGATTTGGAACATCTTTCGGTCCATACTTAGGTTGTCCATCGTCCCAATATGATTCTATCTTTTGACCATCTACTAATACCAGTCGCGGATTTGCATTATGTCCGCCAGCTTGCGGTTCTATAGGATCAGTACCAAAACATCCTTCAACAACATATCCATCAACACCTCCTACTTTTGTTTCGAGGTAAGTGGCAAGCGTATCGAAAGATACAATTGCATAAAATTTTGGCCGGCGTAATTCTTGTCCTTCCTTTAAATAGGGACGGGGATCAAGTGAAAGGAAATAATCATCTTTGGTGCCTTCGACATACAAGCGATATCGTGCCGTTTCACCTCGGGCAAAACTATCAAGAACCTTTGGAATCTGATTAGGAACACCGGCGCCAACGAATACATAGTCTACATCGGCTATCATTGCGCCAAGAAGGATAGGCAGATGCACGAGCTGTACCTTCTCAAGAACATTAATACCAATTGGTTGACCATGCGGTTTACCTTTGCTGTCGCGTTTCGCAAGATACGCCTCGCAGAATCCTGCTGCAACCGCAAGGTTGTTATATCTACTCTTTATTCCTTCACTTCCCGACCAGAGAACCTGTGGTTTTGGAGGAATCTTATGGCGCTCATCCGGTTTCGGACCATTAGGAAGATAATCATGGAGAATTTCTGCAGTAATATCAGGGTTAAATGCATACAAAGCTTCAAGTACTTCTTCATTTCCTCGATGGAGCCGTTCTACCAGCAAATTTGGCAGACCAGTTCCGGATACAACAGATAGCACCGGTAGTTCAAGATCTTTTGCAGCTAAAGCAACGGCACGTGCGTGGTCATATGTGGTTATTCCCACACCCATACCGTTACTTATTACTAACGACTCACGTCTCGCTGCTTCAACCATCCAGCGATGGTACATTTATTCACTCAATATGTATGTGATCCAGAACACAATCTTTGTTATTCCAGCAATATTTTGAAATGTATTGCATTCTAAAACGCATACTGTTAGTATAAAAAAGTAACATGAAATACTTTATCTTCACGTATGATGGGCATGGTTTAGCAGTCGCCCATCATCTCCAGCAGGAAGGCCATGAAGTCATCGCAGGACAGGTACCGGATAAATCAGATGTGCTCTCGGCTTCAGAAAAAGAATCACGACACGAAGATGATTATGATAAAAAATTACGTCTCGAGCTATTTGACGGTATGGTAGAAAAGATGCCGGCAGACAAGCTCATTGAACGCATGAAGAAAATCAATAATCCTCAGGATTACTTTGTCTTCTTTGATTTCAACAATCTTTTTAAGTTTGCTGATCAAGTGCGCGATCTCGGATTCCATGGCAATTTTCCAACCGCAGAAGATCATTCGTTTGAGATTAATCGCGATCAAGCAAAAGATTTCGTCAAAAAACATTATCCAAAACTACACGTTACTGAAATAAAAGAATTTCATAAGATAAATGAGGCGGTAAAATTCATCAAAGAATCAGATGAGATTTGGGTTATCAAAGGCTATGACGATGAGGCAGAGACGTTTGTGCCCGAATCAGACGATCTTGAGCTTGCGAGAGAGCAACTTCTTGAGGCGCTGGAAGCATATAAGCGAGGCTACGAAAGTCAGGGATTCCTTCTCGAGCTTCTGGTACGGCCTATCATCGAGCTCACTCCTGAGAAAATTTACTATGATGGAGTTGCACTTGCGACAATACTCGATATTGAGAATAAACCGTTAGGAAGCGGAAATCTATCTATACAAACCGGGTGTTCGGCAGATCTTGTTTTCCCCACCAATATGACCGATCGCATCAATGAAATTGCCTTCCCGCCGATTGTGGATGAAATGGCCAAACAGCACAAAGGATTATTTATCTGGGACGCATCAATCCTCATCAACAAAAGGAACGGAAAAATGTACTTTGGAGAATTTTGTTCAAACCGGCCGGGATACAATTGTTTTTTTACTGAGCTTGCACAAGCGGCGAGTGTAAACGATTTTTTTGAGAATCTCACCCATAAAATTCATCCGCTTACCTTAGGTACCGTAGCAACCTCAATGAGGATTTTTAATCTCAATCGAAGCGTAGATGATAAATATATTGAATCAGGAGTAACCATAAACTATAAGACTGAGATTTGGAAGGATGTGTGGTTGTTTGATGCGTTGAAGAAGGGAGGGAAAATAGTATCTGCGGGATACGATTGGAATCTCGCGGTAGTGACCGGCTCCGGAAATTCTATCAATGAAGCGGTAAATCGTATGTACAATAACTTAAGTAAATTCTCTTTTCTTGGTGGATATTATCGACCAAAAGACGATTATCTGTCGCTTGATTATCAGACTTCCATACTGAACCGGCTTAATTACGGACTTGATCGGCGACTCTATCAACTGCCGTTTAATGTAAGAATTGGGGAAATTAAATAACTACGCTGCATTCTTTCCCTGCAATTCACTTTGAACAATAGCTTTGTTACGCTTCAGTTTTCTTGTGGACGGGTGCAATTTATGTAGTTCGTCGGTAACCTTCTGTACCGCCGTCTTCACTTTTGTCATGTTAATGATTTGTTCGTGGGTCTTCCAGTCAAGACCAAGGTTTTCTACAAATTGTCGTTCAATCCAACTCGCCATACGATGGTATCTTCTATAGAGCTTATACTCTTTTGGATATCGATACTCATACTCTTCGTCAGTATCGAATTTATCAATAAGAGCTGGAGTAAGACCCGCTGACTTGATGAGAGCATATTCAACAAATTCATGAATCATCACCGCGTTGTTTATAACCTCGTTTTTCATGTCATACGAGATTATCTTATTACCGTAATAATCCCCAACGTCATCGTAACGCATCTTTTTTCGCAGTACGAATCGCATCTTTTTGAAGTTCAGGAGACGGTCACGGATAAGTTTCAATTGTTTTGGACTCATACGATGTGTCACATTATATCATGCGATTCCCTCTGGCAATGAGGGAATTTGCAGTATAGTAATATATACAAATATATCATAGTATATCAAGATTGACAAATTGTTAGATGTCCACTATGCTAGAATAATAAGTATGAGTCAGATAAAAACGAAGATTGTCGCCACAGTCGGTCCTGCAAGTCTTGCCTCGGATATTTTTCAGAAAATGGTAGATGCTGGCATTGATTTTATCAGAATCAATACCTCCTACGGCGATTATGATCAGTACGATCGGATACTCGCTAATTTGAAAAATGCCAACAAAACAAAGGCGATCGAAGTTATCTATGACATCAAAAAACTTGACGTATTAGATTACTTCACGAAAAATAATCTCAGGTATATTGCGCTTTCTTTTGCCGATAATTCGGAATATGTGAAGGAGGTAAAAGCCTTTGCGCCACAGTCATTTCTCATTTCTAAGATAGAAACTCCTCAAGGCGTTAAGAATTTTGATCAGATACTTGAGCACTCTGATGGTATTATGATAGCTCGGGGAGATCTAGGGAAAACAATGTCTCTTGAGCAAATTCCGCCACTCCAGAAAGAGTTTACCCGAAAGACGCTCGAAAAACAAAAGCTTGTTATTACCGCGACAGAAATGCTCCTCTCGATGATCGACAAACTGCATCCGACACGCGCTGAAGTCTCCGATGTGGCAAATGCAGTGTTTGAGGGAACGTCAGCAGTGATGCTTTCTGAAGAAACTGCACAAGGAAAATATCCGGCCGAGTGTGTACAATATATGGCACGGATTATCGAAGTGGCAGAAACGTGGATGGAGAAGAATAGACTGCTCTATCTCTGATTTTTTCTTACCTCTCTCTTACCTTCCTCTCATTGGTGATTCACTCGAAATTGATAGTATATTAGTTCAAGTGTTGTATTTACATGAAAGGTGGTGATTTATATGCGAAAAGATGGAGAAGTATTAGCTAGTGATGTAAGAAGAATATGTTGTCTTTCGGGTGAAGAAGTTATTGTAGCCAAAAGGGAGCATCTATTCACCCTTGTTCTTCCTATAGCTTTTTTACTATTCGGGGTGAGCACATTTTTTATAGCTGTACTTACTGCGTTTTTGATATTTCAGTATCCGCTGAGCCTACTGATTCTGATGAGCGCGCTGATTTTCGTATTCACAGCCTCCGTAGCTATTAAGCTGGTGATTGACTGGTATTACCACTTGTATGTCATTACTACACGGCGTATCGTAGAAATCAGTTGCGCGCCTTTTTACTCTCACAAAATCAACGATGTCTTGCTTGATCAGGTGCGTATTACAGAGGTTGATGTTCAAATCAGAGGAGTGCTGTATGAGCTGCTCGATATGGGAGATGTTGTTATATACTTTGATCGACCGTCACACGAGGAAGCATTTGCTTTGAGAGACATTAAAAATCCGGGAAACACCGGAAATATACTGTCAAATAAACTCGAGGATATTATGCATGAGAGTCCTATTTGGTTTAATCAACGCACAAAGAATGATAAATATAAGTTTACCGAGGACTATTACGACCGTCCACGTACTAGAGCATTCTAACATGATATCTGTTTTTTTCATACTCCAACTTTTCCTAGTGCTTATTCTCCTCTTTCTCGGAGTGTATAATTTACTGTATTATCGGGAAATGATAAAGGTAAAAGACTATCTTGGCTTTGGCCCACCACCAATAGCGAAAACCTTAAATAAAATAACTTCAGCTCTCGCTCTCATTATGAGTGCTTTCTATCTTACTTACCTCCTCATTTTATTTGTAATTCCGTGATGCGTATTCGCTCGGAAAGTCATTGCTGTTGAATATATTATTACTATGGGATATAATACTTCAGTCAGGAATCTTAAGAAAGGAAAACTGTCATGTCTGACAACGAACGGCACGTTGCAATACCGGAGGGCTTTCAAGAGGAAGAAGGAAGATTGATTCTCATCAATGAGAAAAAAGAACATCACCTCGTAGAAGTTGATGGGGAGCGTATCATCTTCTACCCGATGTGGGATAAAAACCGTAAGGTTTTTTGGTGTCTCTTCCCCCACTCCCGTGTCGTCTACTGGCGTCCAAGCTCGTCACCAGACGAATAGCCTTCCCGCCGGCATTTCGCCAGGGTGATATCTTTTTCATGCTACTGCATGGAGAATCACCCTGGCGTCTTACTTCAAGTATAATAAACCAACAATGTTCATCGATGAAGTAGAGATAACGGTACGTGGTGGAAAAGGTGGAGACGGAAGAGTCTCTTTCTTTCCTCGAAAAAAAGGACCAGATGGGGGCAACGGAGGCAGAGGCGGTAATGTATATGCCGTGGTGAATCCACAGCTTTCCAATCTCAACAAGTTTGCTGAAAAACACTTATATGAAGCTACAGATGGAAAGCCGGGTGAAAAATTTCACCGTCAAGGAGCTGATGGTAAGGGCCTTACTTTACAATTTCCCCCTTGCACTTCTCTTATTGATTTAAGGAGTAATGTTACGGTAAACCTTACGGATTCATCTGTTCTTCTCTGCCGCGGTGGAAGTGGCGGCAGGGGTAACGATGCATTCAAAAGCCCTACCCATCAAACACCTCATGAGTTTGAACGAGGTTTTCCGGGTGAAGAACGACAATTTAAGGCAATTATGCGACTTATTGCCGATTTTGGACTTGTCGGGCTTCCGAATTCCGGTAAGAGCAGTCTTCTCAATGAGTTAACTGCTGCGCAAGTTAAAACTGCGCCTTATCCGTTTACTACCCTTGAACCGAATCTCGGCGCAATTGATGGTAGGATTATTGCAGATATTCCTGGCTTGATCGAGGGCGCTTCGGTTGGGAAAGGTCTTGGTACTAAATTCCTTAAACATATTGAAAAAGTACAGCTTTTGCTCCATTGTATTGCGGTAAATTCTGCAGATGTGACGTCTGACTATCAGGTTGTTATGCGTGAACTCGAACAGTTTACTGCAGAACTTGCCCGGAAGCCTCAGATAGTATTACTTACCAAAGCCGACCTTGTTTCTAAACAAGAAATAGAACAGAAGAGAAAAATCCTGAGACAGCTTCAAAAAACGGTTCTTCCGGTATCTATTCACGATTGGGATACTCTGCAGGAACTTAGGAAGTTTCTTTTACATTATGGCGCATCAGTATAATCACGTTACAGTTGGCGGCACGTTTGATCACTTACACGTTGGTCACCAGACTATTCTCTATCACGCTTTCCAAATAGGAAAAAAAGTATCAATTGGTATTACTACAGACGAGTTTCATACAAAAAAGAAAATTGCCGATCAGATTGAGCCACTTGCCGTAAGAAAAAAAAATCTCGTAGATTTCCTAAAGAAGAAGAACTATTTTTCCAGAAGCATTCTTGTTCCTCTGAAAGATATATATGGCACGACACTATCTGATTCTCGCATTCAGGCGATTGTCGTTACGAGAGAAACCAAACATAATGCAACAAAAATAAATAAGGAGCGCAACAAAAAGAATCTTTCAAAACTCAAAATAGTAGTAATTCCCTACATGAAAGGAGATGATACAAGGATTGTGCGATCAACAAGAATCAGGATTGGCGAGATTGATCGATATGGTCACAACTATTCAAAACTATTTCCTATCCATACAAAGTTAGTGCTCCCCGATTCAACACGAGAGGCACTCCGAAAACCATTGGGTAAAGTAATATCGGGTAATCCAGATTCTGTTACCGTTCGAGTTATTAATCTACTCTATTCATCGCAAGCACCCCTTACTATCGCAGTTGGCGACATCATCGCAAACCACTTAATTAAAGGGAGTTTCATTCCAGATATTGCAATTATTGACAACCGGTCTCAAAGGCAAATTTTGGACGGGGGAAAAGCTTCACGTGGACTAAGGAACCAGCGTGGTACCATTGCATCAACAGTCGCTAGAAAGATACTTCATTCGATTCAAACAGCAGTGTATCATGGTGAAAAAAAAACAATAACGATTTGCGGCGAAGAGGATCTCTTGGCGATTCCTGCTATCTTGTTTGCACCTCTGGGATCAATAGTCGTCTACGGCCAGATGAATCGGGGAGTTATCGTAGTAACCGTGACAGAAGAAAGAAAACAGCAGGTAAAAAACCTACTCTTACAGTTTCATTTTCTTTAGAAATTCTTTCACTTTCATCACGTCGACACCGACTGATTTCGCATAGGAAAATACTGTCTTTTTCTGACGACTATACATATTCTTTAGTATTGCTTCCTTCGATTTTTGAATACCTTTGGGTGTCGATTGTGCAATTTCGTACAAGAAACAGATTAAATCGATAAGTTTAAGATCGTCTTTCAATAACTGATCTTCCTCTATGGAAAACGACTGGAGAATATCTTTCTGGATCCGTTCAATTGCTTTTTTGATATCCGGCGTCTTAAAAAATGGGAGAATATCACCGGTTACCGCTTCATGAATATCATGCATAAGCGCCAGTGTTACAAGACGATCCCGTTTTTGGGTGGGATACTTGTTGAATTTTGACCAGTAGAGCGACATGAAAGCGGTCGCAACCGTATGTTGACCCACGTTCCATTCCCCGAATCCAGACACGCTATAGATGCGGGGAATATTAAAAATATTCATCAGAAAATCCATGTTTGGACTTTTAGACACCGTTCCTAAGATGCCCTGAGGCGTAAAAATATGCTGTACGTCTATTTTCCGATTCATAGCGCTAGCTTACCCTAATCATAAAAGAAAGTCAAGTTCTTACTTCCTTCTTACGAAGCTATTATCGAATTCTCATAGTGAGTTTCTATCTTCATAACGATGAGAATTATACAGATTGTTCCTAGCATCATCATAGATTGTCTCATTTCGTTTATTTCAACCACTAGTACGATTTTAATCATTGTTAGTTTCTCTCCTTATTTTTCATTTCCCAGCGCGCCTTATCTCGTCGGATTCCCTTCTGTTATTCTTTCTGCTTTCTTACGGGGATTACGGGGAGGAATGTTGACAACGGTAGGTGCAGCCATGGCCATTAAGTACTTACTTCTTTCTCCCGGTCATACGCTCTTTTTGTACTCTCCGAGCCAGGTGTTCCAACTTATGTTATTTCTCACTATAGGATTTATTATCAGCTTAGCTTTTGAACTTTTGAAACGCGCCTATATCCATACTATTACCGAGCACAAGATCGCAGATGACCAAATGAAGGACCGTCTGGCTTTCTTAAGCTCTGTTATTGAAGGAATTACCGATCAGGTATTTGTAAAGGATATTTCTGGAAGATACCTGATGGTAAATAATACTATGGTAAAGTACATTAGGAAAAGAAAGAAAGAAATCTTAGGAAAGACTGCAGATGAACTATTTCCTCTTGAGATTGCGGAGCGTATTCGATTGAGTGAAGAAGAAGCACTCGCGACAGGCAAAACAGTAACGTATGAAATGAATATTCCTAATCACGATACAATATCAACGTTCTTAACTTCAAAGAAAGTCTACTACGATGCAGATAATACTATTTTGGGATTTGTTGGTATCTCCCACGATATTACTGAGCGAAAAAACTATGAAGAACGATTGAGTAATTTGAATATGAAAATCACCAATATACTTCAAAGTATTTCTGACGCTTTTTTTGCTCTCGATACTGAAGGTAAATTTGTGTATCTTAACAACCAGGCCGAAAAATTATTGAATGCCAAAAAGGAGAAAATTATAGGTAAGAGTGTGTGGAGTGAATTTCCCCAGATTATTGATGCAACTTTTTATGGTAAGTATCTACGTGTTTTAGCTACTCATAAACCACTAATTTTTGAAAAATGCTACAAGCCGATGCATAAATGGTTTGAAATTCATGCATATCCCGGTAAAGATGGATTATCCGTATATCTTACCGATATCACCGTGAGAAAAGAGTCGGAAGAAGCGCTTCGTGAAAATGAGGAACGGTTCCGTCTCTTATCAGAATCAGTACCTCAGATTATATGGACAGCGGAAGCAAACGGCGAGATAGATTACTACAATAAGAGGTGGTATGAATATACCAATCTATCGTATGAACAGTCTCGTGGTCGGCAATGGAAACGAGTAATACATCAGGAAGATATTGAGGAAAGTGTAAAACTGTGGGAACGATCATTGAAAACAGGGAAGAAATACGAGTCGCAAGCTCGTTTGAAGCGGGCAAGAGATAGTGAATATATTTGGCATCTCATCCGAGCGGTACCAATAAAAAATTCCGAACAAAAAATAGTACGATGGTTTGGTACATGTACCGATATTAATGAGCAAAAGAAGATTGACGAACGTAAGGACGAGTTTATCAGCACCGCAAGTCATGAATTGAAAACACCGCTTACTACCGTAAAGGCATTGACTCAACTTCTTCAGAAGCGATTTAAGGAAGATAAGTTTCCAGAAGTAAATCTTTATCTCTACAAAATGGATCAACAGCTAAACAAGTTTAGAGATCTTATTAACAATTTATTGGATGTATCAAAAATCCAAGCGGGAAATCTTGAATTTGTTGAAAGATATTTTGATATGAGTGAATTAATTTATGAAACCGTTGAAGAGATTCAGACATCGACCAATTCTCATACAATTGTGGTCAAGGGCGTAGAAAGGAATTGCTATGTTTATGGCGACCGGTATCGTATTGGACAGGTGCTGACCAATCTCCTGTCAAACGCAATAAAATACTCTCCAAACAGTAAAAAAGTCTCTATCAATGTTATTGATGAGAAACGTTATGTTACAATAGCTATTGAGGATTTTGGCATTGGTATTCCACATGAGGAAATCAAAAATATTTTCGAGCGGTTTTATCGGATTGGCGGCAATTCGAACGATCGGTTTGAAGGATTGGGACTCGGATTACATCTTGTGCAGGAAATTATTCGGATGCATAAAGGAAAAATCTGGGTAAAAAGTGAAGTGGGCGCCGGCTCAACTTTTTACTTTTCTCTCCCTGTGTCAAATCGTGAGGCTCGACCACACAATATATTAACAGACAAAACTTACGGAAGTTATGAAAAAGCACGTCTTAGTAATTGATGATGACAAGGGAATTTCCGAAGTTATACAGATTATTCTTGAGGATAATGGATATCGGGTGACTGTGTTGTCTGAGGGAACCGATATTCTCAAAAAGGTTAAAAAAATAACACCAGATCTTATTCTTCTTGATATATGGATGGCTGGTGTGGATGGAAGAGATGTGGTCAAATTACTCAAAAAGGAAGATGTAACGAAAGATTTGCCGGTCATTGTAATATCGGCATTATCAAATCCCGAAAAAATTGCTGCTGAAGCAGGCGCTTCGGATTTTCTACCAAAACCATTTGATATGGATGATCTACTTGCAATAGTTAAAAAACACGTTGAATAAGTTCCTAGACAATTTCTTCTTTCCTCGCTCTTACAAACTTTATCCAGTCCTCAAAGATCTCAATAATTAGTTTAAATGGTGCCTCTATGATGAAATCGAAGATGATAATAAAGAGATTGAGACGTGAGAGCTCTCGGCTGAAAAATTTTCCCAGAGACAAAATTGGCATGAAAAAGAAATCTATAATTGGACTGAGAATCCCTTCTTTTTCATCAAGCTTATACTCGCTTGCGACCTGGCGTACTCGGTAGGCAAAAAAGGAAACAACACTGATAAAAAAAACAAAAAGTATTTGACTCACTACATTGAAATTCAGTAAATTCAGACCTTGATTAATAAGATAGAGAGTAATAAAAAAAGTGAAGGAATACACTATTGTAAAGATAAAAACACGCAGCGATTTTTTTGCGTTCAGTCTCTTTCGCATATATGAGATTTGTGTTTCAAAACTCCTGTCAGAATCTATAATATTCACAATTCTTTCAAATATTTTCTTTGTATTTTCTTCACCGGGGAGTTTTACAAAAAGCACAATCACGAGCATCAATAGTGGCGGAAAAATAGTGTTTATAATGATGCTCGATTGGTGTACCTCGTTGTATAAATATAAGGAAATAGGATATTCAAGTATCAGCGCGAGAAGCATTTTAGTGATAAATATATAGATTAAACTTCGTATCGCTAAGACTCTCAGTCGAGACTGCACTTGTGAATACCGTTTTTTACATAGTTCAACTACCTCTGTCCAGATAGATTCTCTTTTGTTCAGTATTGTTTGCGCATCTTTTTTTCTTTTGTCTATGACGTCAAAGAGAATAAGAAATGGAGGCAACTGTTTTTTAACAAACTTTGAGAGACTTTCCACATGAGGATTTTTAATCATCTCGTCAACCTTAGTAAAAACCGCGCTAAGGTTTTGAAGAAGCTTTGTCAATTCTTCATCTGACATTTGAGCAATTGGTCGATAGAATGTGGTGAACAGGTGGTACCGCTGGTAGGGGAGATCACTCTTACGATAGGTTTTGTCAAGCGCAATGAGAAGATACGCATCTTTGATATTTTCCTCAAGATCTTCCACTTTTATTTTCTCCCGCAATGTCTGGAATATGAAGTATGTAAAACTCGCCATCCTTTTGGATGATTCAGGACTCAGAGACTCCTCCACTTCACACGTCATAAGTTCAAACAGATATTGTACGAGAAACGCTTGCGTCTTTATATCTTTATTGGCAAGAATTTGATTTCTTATAAAGATATAGCGGTCGATTAACTTTTGCACTTCGTCAATATCGTGATCACCTAAGCTTTCATTGGGAAAATAGCGAGCCCAGGTAAGTTCACGCAGCAAATTTTCTGCCTCGCCCTCACCTTCGGAATTGAGAGTCAGCCTGCGTTTGAGGATACGCTCAATAGCTGCTCGTAGCACAAGATGATCTTCGCGGTATTCAACAGCATTACGAACCTTCTCATAGGCTATAGCGAGAAATGAGACGGTTTGAGAGACTGACAGTTTGGAAAGCTCTGGAGGAAGCGGTTTGGGTTTGATATTGCGAAGACTCTCCAGAAGAGCAGTCGTATACGAAGAGGGCTGAATTCTTTCTGATTCTGAATCTTGTGTGGACTCGACGAGAGAATTGCCGATTGACTCCGGCATAAAATGTTGTTCTTGATCAGGCATAAATAGGTCTATTATAGCAGAGATTTAGTATTTGCTCCTTCATGAAAGTTAATCTCAGGATACTTATGAAGAATATTATTTATTTGTTTCTTCAATGCGTCATATGCTTCCTGTTTTTTTGCCTCAAATTTAACTGTTAAGTAAGGTCCGTTCTGAGAGGCACGCACGATAAGCATCTCTTGATTTGTGTCCATCCGCACCCCATCAATCTCAACATACGATGCGTCCGGATAGAGCTTCTTAATGTCACTCGCAATTTTTTCAGACACAAGTTGAAACTTTATACCATCGGGACAGCCTATCTTAATTTCTGGACTTGAGAAATAGTGGGGAAGCTCTACAACTGCCTCTTCGAGCGATTTGTTTACCCGAGTAAGGTAGGATAACAGCCGCAACGATGCAATCGCTCCATCGTCATGACCATAAAAGTTATCAACAAAATAAAAATGACCACTCAGCTCACCACCAAACGGTGCGCCTTCCTCCCGAATCTTAGCCTTAATAAATGAATGTCCTGTTTTCCATATAATCGGTACACCTCCAGACTCAGTAACAACATCCTTCACTTGCTTGGAACAGAGTGTATTGAAAACAACTTTTGATCCGGGGAGAAAATGAAGCACGTCTTTCGCGAAGAGGGAAAGAAGCGTGTCATTCCAGATCATGTTTCCTTTTCCATCAACGACACCGACACGATCTCCATCAGCATCATAAGCAAATCCGAGGTCGGCTCCTTCTTGAACTACGCGCTTTCCCAACCGTTCAAGCACTTCGCTTTCTGTTGGGTCAGGGGTACCTACGGGAAAATTACCATCTGGTTTCGTGTTTTGCTCGATGACTTCGCATCCTGCTTTCCGAAGAATATCAGGTAAATATTCTCCTGTAGTTGCCGCACAAGAGTCTATTACAACCCGAAATTTCCTTATCGGATCAATATGTCGAAGAATATCATTCGTATAATCCTGCTTAATATCTTTCTTGATATGGTTGCCTTTTGGATTTCTTGTAGTGTATCTTCCAGACTTAACAAGATTGCGAAATGCCACAATATCCTCAGTCAGCATGGTCTCTGAAAAACCGGTGCCGAACTTAAAACCGTTGTATTCTTTTGGATTATGGGAAGCAGTAACCATAACCATGCCCCTTGTTCTGAAGAAGTATTGGGCAAAGTAGGATATCTGAGATAAAGTCATACCAATGTCGTAAACCGTTATACCTGATTCAGTTAATCCCTTAACCATAGCATCTCTATAGGCTGGACTTGTCAACCGACAATCATGCCCTACAACACAATCGCATATCCTCCTTTGTAACAGCCATGTGGCATAAGCCTTTCCGAGTATTTTAACTCGTTCTTCATTAAGATCTTTATCAACGAGCCCTCGTAAATCATAGCCGCGAAATATATGATCAGGTATCTGTTGATGTACTTGTTGCATCGTATGTCAATGAAACAAACCCTTAACGCTTAACCCTTTCCCCTTACCCCTAACTCTGTATCATAAATAATAACAAGCAACTATGTCAAGCGATCTCTTGATACCGTAAGGATTACTGCTTGTTTTCACTCCCCTATCAATGCGGGCAAGACTCTCATAAAATCCTATCAGTTTTTCTGAAGACCACTGATTCGTCTGACCTCTCAACTTTCCCCGCTGCCATGTCGCCAAAGTCTTTGAATACACCTCACTGCGAGCAAGAATCAGATTTCTGATGTGGCGGGTAAGCATGGTAAAAATAAATACTTCGTCAGAGCTGCTGTAAACAGTATCGAGAAGATTTAGGAAGTTGATTTTGTTTGATGGATAACACGCATCAAGAAGTTGGAATATATTTTTCTGAGGTTTGAACTCTTTTACTATACCAAGTTTAGTGATCCTCAGTTCTCTGATAGATTTTGCTTCTTCCCAATCGATAATGACAACATCTTTCGATTGCGCTATAGATTCAAATAATTCATACGTTGATTTTGATGCCTTAGAGAGATATGAATTAAGGTTTTGCGTAAAGTAAATAATTTTTGTTGAAAAAAGATTCACTGTTTGCTCAGTTTTTATAATCTGATTTTCAATATCACGTGATTGAATAAAATAAGTCTCAAATTCTTTCTTTGAGTACTCGGTCTTAAGAGTATAGTAATAATTACGTGAGCTTATCGTATCTTCGCCACAAATTATTGTTAACATACAGATATTATACGTTACGGGTTTCGCAGTTGTCATTCTGATC